>JAJDDP010000001.1 GCA_029260235.1 Phycisphaerae bacterium
CTCCCGCAGAGAAGCCCCCCGCTGCAAAACGCCACAAACACCGCCACAAAAGGGGATCTCCGGGGACTTCCCGGAATGCTAAACGCCTGTCAGCTTATCACTTAGAGCTCACAGGCGTCGAGGAAAACGGAGAGGGGGGGAATCTAGTCGGGGTTTGGCACAAGTCTTTGTGGGGCAGTACGTTACGGACGTAAGCTGTTCTGCCCACAAGACTTGCCGTAGATCATCTGTAGTCACGTCTGCTCAAGGATTCTCACGTTTGATCATCTGTGTTGGCACACTGTGCCAAACACCAACCTGCTGCGGGTGCACCTCCATTGTTGAAGGAGGTCACTCAAATGACCATGTATCTCACTTGTCTTTGTTGGGTCCTTGGCTCAAGCGGTTTCCTGCCGCCTGGGGTGGAGGACCTGCGCCGTGAGGCGGACGAAAATGTTGCCGCGTCGCAATTAGCTTTCCATGCAGATGGCTTGCTGTTGGCGGCAATCATTGAACAGCAATCGCCACCAGCGGTTGGCCATTCGGTACTTGTGGCCGCAACGCCGCCGGGCACGCGCCGTCGGCGTCGCCTCCGGATTGTCATCTACTGCAGGTTTTCCAGCGATCAGCAGAACGAGCAGAGTTTGGCGGACCAGGAGGCTGCTTGTCGGACGGTACTCATCGGCCTGGGTCTCGGTGATGTAGAAATCGAGGTCATCTCCGATGCAGCATGCTCCGGCGAAATGGCCAATCGGCCTGGTATCAATCGGTTGTGGGAACTGATGGATGAGCAGGAGTGCGACGTCATAGTGGCTGAAGAGGTAAGTCGTTTCTACCGCCACGCCACCCGTGCGATGCAGTTCCTCGAATCCGCCGACGACGAGGGCATCCGGGTCATCACCATCAATGACCCTATTGATACTACCAATGATGACTGGAGACTTAATGGCCACTTCGCATCGCTCAAGGCCGAACTCGACAACCGGCAGACGCGGCAGCGAATCAAACGGGCACGGACATCAAGATGGGAGAAGAACTTCGTCGTCCACCACACTATCAAGCCGGGTTACTATCGTGTATCGGCATCAGCCCCGACCAGCACAGCCCGCCTGCGACGCCCCGACTACCGTCGGCAACCGGGCTATGACGGCGCGCGCGACGCCGGGCCGTTCATTGAACAGCTTGACAAGCAGTGGACGTCCACGATTGAGCGGGCCTATACCATGTGCGCAAATGACGAAGCGACGTGGGTCATCGCTCGATACCTGATTGACAGCGGCCTGCTGCGATCATCCCAGGCCCCAGACGATGAGTGGACCGAGATGGACGTACGCAAACTGATCCGCGATCCACTCTACCGTGGCGAAGAGGAGTTTGGACACATCCATGTACAGAAGCGCGTTTCTAAGGGTGATTCCATCCGAGTTAGGTCCAAAGCTGAAGATGTCTGGCGCCGAGACATGCCGCACTTACGCCACGTGCCAGATTGGCTGTGGCACGCAGCCAATGACTCACTCGATCGCCGGAGATCCCGAAAAGAGTACAAGCGTGGACCGGACCATCCACTTTCCGGGCAAGAGCGCGACAGGAGAAGTGCGTTGTCCACCCTGTTCTTTTGCGGTGTCTGCGGCGCACCCATGTACCGCGATGGTCGCCGCTACCGCTGCGGCAACGCAAAGGAAAGACCGGGCATGACCCGCGAGGGAATTAGATGCTGCTGGAACCGGTGTATGCCCAGTCCAGAAATGGTTCTCTCCAATTTCGCGTGTGGCATTACTGATGCATTTCTCGCACAGGAAGGTGCCTTTGAGGCGCTGGTGTCAGAAGTTCATTCCGTCCTGACCAATGGTAGTGCGGACACCTCTCGTCAGGTGAATCAACTCGAGCGGAAGCTGGCAGAGCTGGATCGCCTTTGCCGTCGGCTTGCCAAGGCATTGGAGACTGATTGTGATCTCGAAGCGGCGGCAAACTTGCTGAGTCAGCGAGAGGCAGAGAGGCGGCAGATGCGAAACGAGCTGGAGCGGATTCGGGCGCCTCGTGTCGTATCAAGCGACCTGCCTACCATGCAGGAAGTCCGCGATATTCTCGAGAAGACCAAGGGCCAACTCCTCGATGGAACTGGCGGAGAAGCCAATCCCTTGCTTCGTCGGCTCATTCATCGGATCGATGCCCACCCCTACAAATTGTTTGACACGACCGATCTGATGCTGCGAGCACACTTTGAGCTGAATTTGGTGGGATTGCTGCCGGACGATGTGCGCAACCAACTTGGCTTCGACGAAGCCCTCAAGGATCTAGATGTAACCAAGGTGCCAGTTGTCGTCGATCTCTTCAAGGCGCCTGGCAGAATTCGCAACGCCGGGCCAATGGCGGAACTGATGGGCGGTGGGTTAACCATACTGCAGGCCAGCGAAAGTCTCGGAATTTCCGGTTGGACAGCTCGTCGTGCTGCCAAAACTGCCAAGGCCATGGCGGAGCTAGGGCTGAGCGACGCTTACATCCCGGTTACGGCGATGCCAAGCAGGCCACCGCGTTGGAAACCGAGCAGCCGCCCCGATGTGTTTGATCAAGCGAAAGGCGGTTCGAAACCAGCAGCCAGGCGCTGATGGTTGCAACCGCCTTTTTTTAGCTATCAGCGGGTGATTGGCAATGGATGTAGATTCAAATGGGAATAAGCCCTCGATGAGTCCTCTTCGAGGGCTTATTCCCATCTCGGCCTTCGTCGGCCCACAGCATAAAACCCGACGAGCAGCCAATCAGTTCAAGTGGGAAGCACGCAACTCATCGCATGCACTCGAATCATAATTGAAACGACTTCAACAGCTGTCACTCAGTACAACTGAAACTGCCGCAATTGAGGCCGTCAGCGTGGTACATCACGCCGTTGCACCAATGGCCGATGCAAAAATAATCATCCGTGCAGATGCAGGCTACGTCTCCGGGGCTGGGACAGTTGCTCGAATCATCACCGGGCGGATTTGGGTGACACCGCCCGTCTCCCCAGACGTACGGTGCGTCGCTCGGGCAACAGTCCTGGGGATAATTGACCGGTTGACACCATCCAGGCTCACACAGCGAGCAATCTCGGCCTGCGAGCACGCACTCATTCCCGCTCACTATGTATCAGGCCTCGCAGGTACATTCATTGGGACCTGTAGGCATTGATCCGGACGGGCAGTTGGCATCGACGACGCAGCCTGTGTTGGTGGCGCTCGGTACATAGCCGTCGTCACAGAAGCAGCGCCCCGATGCATCAGGTGATGCGCTCGCCGCGCAATCGACGTTCGGGACGCATTGCGAACCCGCGCTGTCGAGCACGAAGCCTGTGTCGCAAATGCAAGTACGCAGGTCGTTGACTGTCGAATTGGCAGGGCAGTCCGTGCAATCTGGATCAAGGCTCTTGCACCATGTTTGGCATTCCCCATCCCAATGGTGATTGAAGAGGAGGCAGTAGGCGCAGTCAGGTTCAATGGAAGTGCACCCTGACCGCTCGGATGTGGAAAGGGGAGCGTCGGCTCGCAATTGTGCTCGTTGCGGCAGTCATAAAGGTACGAAGTAACGGTGAACCCTGCAGGGTATAGAGGCGCGCAGAATCCAAAGGCGGCGCTGTATTCCTCATTCGGATTCTCACATGTCGGCTGGGGTCCATCGGGAAGGTCAACGGGCGTTTCGTCCAGCAATGCCGAGACCTCCAGTACACCGTTCGCTGCGCCTACAATGGACCCCACACATTCTCTCAGCAACGCGCATTGAGCGATGTTGGTAGCTATGCTCGTGGATTGGGCCAGTTCATTGTCTTCGTCAAACAAAAGACCGGATGCCTGCTGCGCAAGATAGGAACCACATGCCGCTGCGGTCAGAGTGGTTGTAGCGGGTTCGGGAAATGTAGTAGCCAAGCAGGCAGAAATTCCAAGAACATGCCCCATGATCCCAAGTGTCGGGCGAAGCACCTTGTCACGAAACTCCGGGAACGAACTTCGCGCCACCGCGAAACCCAGTTCCCACATGGTGGGCGAATGCAGTGTCTTATTTGAGGCTTGCTTCAATCCCAGTGGAATAGGCGATTCCATCGATTCGAGGAAGGAATCGAACGGTACAATGGACTCGTACTGTACTCCGCCGAAGATCGTAGAAACGCGAACACTGGCAGCAGTGTAATCTTGCATTTCGTAGACTTGGCCGTTGTTCATCACCCTGGCGGGCAAACCATCGGGCCCAATCATCACCGTGATCGAGTCGCCATTACGGCTGGTGTAGCATTCACCGCGAGTGCCTCGATCATGTCACCGTGCTCGGCGAGGGACATCTTCGTAGGATTCTGGGCGACTATTTCGACTACTATCATCACGCACGGGCGCACTTGTCGTTGGATCGAAACTCGCCAGTTGCACGCGATATTGAGCCCCTGGACAAGGGCGAGGTGATCGCGGTCCTCATGTCGGCGGCTTGCATCATCGCTATCGCCGCGCTGCTTGAGCGTTTACGCCCGGACTTCCCAGATGCAGTTGTCCTGAATGGCATGATACGTGTGCGTTACCCCTGTAATCCAAGCGTTTCTGGCCATTTCGACAGGGGCGTCCAATGGGTGACAGGCGGAAACACGCACTCCGTGTTCAGTTGGACGGCAGGCTCAAGCTCCGGTTCCACGGAGCGAAGATCACGAGCGACGCGGGCTTGCTTGCGTTTCGTGAACTCGATGAAGCATTCCGTTTGACCGAGAAGGGAAGCACCGTGTTGTCGGATCGCCGACGGGGAAAGAGCACGCAGCACACGATCTCGGCCATGTTGCGACAGGCGAGCTACGGACGGTCGGCAGGGTATGAGGATGTCAATTATGTGGAGCGCTTGCGCATCGACCCCACCATGTGCCGAGTTGTCGCTGGCGGAGGGAGGCTGCAGCCTCCAGTTGTGGGGGGTTTCACCGGTTGTGTGTGCCTACACACAGGCGTCGTATGGGGCCACAGTGGAACATCTCTTGCGACTATTCGTATCTGTCTGACGGCAAACAGCTTACAGACATTTCTTGACGGCGAATCGAAATGGCGCCTGGTTTGCTAAGTATGCCAGCTGTTGTGTTCAAACTGGCGGCATCAGTTCGGGGTATTGTCCGGTGCGTTGATCGGACGACCGCAGCTTGACCGTCGACTCACTCTGAGAGAAAGGACGTGACTCATGCGGGCCAAAAACAAAAGTAGATTCATGCATGCGGCCACCATGCTCGTGATAGCTTGGTCGACGACCGACGCTACGGCACAACTGACCGATCAGACGCAGACACCGAATGCGGCGAACGCCGGTATCGCCAAATCGTACGCAGAACAGATCGGTACTGGGCGAGGCGACAGCTTTTCTCCGGGTTCGTCGAGTTTCATCACCAAGCGAGACCCTTTTCGTTCTGTTCGCAGGGGCCGTCAGCTCTTTCAACGAAAATTCACTGTGGCGCAGGGTTCTGGCCCACGTACCGGCGATGGTATCGGTGACATCGAGAGCGACGGATCGATCGGCGCAGGTATGGCCGATAGCTGCGCATCCTGTCACGGGCGCCCCCGCGGCGCAGCTGGGTTCGGCGGTGATGTGTTCACCCGCCCCGACAGCCGGGACGCGCCACACCTGTTCGGCTTGGGATTGCAGGAAATGCTGGCCGACGAAATCACGAAGGATCTTCGTGCGATTCGCGAGGGCGCAGTGGCGGACGCGCAGGCGTCCGGCGTCCCCGAAACACGCGACCTCACCAGCAAGGGGATCACGTACGGTTCCCTCACGGCCCATCCGGACGGCGCGGTCGATACCTCGAACGTTGAGGGCGTCAATGCAGACCTCCGCGTGCGACCGTTCTTTGCGGAGGGCACCACGATCTCCATGCGCGAATTCATCGTTGGCGCGCTCAATGCGGAGATGGGTTTGGAAGCAGCGGATCCTGATTTGCTGGCGGCATCCAGCGGTACGGACGTCGTGACACCTTCGGGCATGGTGCTCAGTGGATCGGCCGACGCCATCGAAGCACCGCCGGCAAGCAGCCAAGCGGACGATCCAGACGGTGACGGCGTGGTCAACGAAATCCCCACAGCGATCGTCGATCACATGGAGTTCTATTTGCTCAATTACTTCAAGCCGGGGCGCTATGAGTTGACTGACAAGGCCAGGAAAGGGCGCAGAGTGTTTCGCAGAATCGGCTGCACTCAATGCCACGTTTCAAACCTGCTCATCGAGAACGATCGCCGAGTCGCGGATGTGACCACGGAGTTCGATCCGGGCGAGCCCGGGTTCAATCGCCTGTTTGCGACCGCGAGCACGCGTTTCGACGAGGTCGACGACGGCAGCGGTTTTGCCACGCTCAAGGTTCCGCAGGGAAGCACATTCCTTGTCGTGGACATTTTCACGGACTTCAAACGGCACGATCTCGGTCCGAACTTCCATGAAGTCAACTTTGACGGCTCGAGCACCACACATTTCATGACTGAGCCGCTCTGGGGCGTCGGGTCGACCGCACCCTATGGACATGACGGTCGGAGCATCAATCTGATGGAGGTCATCCTGCGGCACGGAGGCGAGGCGCAGGCGTCTCGTGACCGTTTCGAAGAACTTTCAGCCGTCCACCGGGGACGCTTGCTGCAGTTTCTCAATTCGCTCGTGCTGTTTCCGCCGGACGATACGGCGTCCAACCTGAATCCCGGTGATCCCACCACGCCGGGCTTTCCGCAAAGGGGCCACGGTAGTATCAACCTGGGGGCGCTCTTCAATGATCCCACCGAGGGGGAGTGAAAACAGTTTTCGGTACCGCCGACAATAACCGTGACCGCCAGCAGGGCTCGAAGCACTCCGGCCGCGATCAACAGAGTGAGAGCTGTGCATCCAGGAACCGGTGTTGAAAACAGCTCTTGGCGTCTTATGACAAACTGCTTCGGTCGGCATCCGGTCAAACGTATCCGCGCCGGCGCGGTGCCGGCGGCAAGCTTCACCCGCTCCTGCGGGAAGAGATGGTTCAAAGCGGGCGTGCTCTCTTTTATGATCCAGCCATCCTGACGGCTGATCCGAAGCAAGATGATTGGTCGATCCGGATTCTGGCGTATCTGGATTCTCGATGGGGGCCGAACTGGGTCAGCAAGAAGCTTGCTGAGACTGGTGGGCGTATGACCGAGCGATTGGTAATCATTCTCGATCGAGCAGGGATCAAGTACGAGAAGCAGCCGCAGGCCCAGGGTAGGCCCTGGCTGCGGCGGACGTTCCAAGGAGCGATGCAGAAGCTGCACGAATGGCAACCCAAACCGCTAATTGGCGGATACCAATGCATTGGTTTGCCTTGCATTCAGGATCCAAGGATGATGCACACGCCACCGTCCGAAACCCGGCGCCTTTCGCGCCAAGGCGACCCTATTCCAAGAGCAGGCCAAATTGGCATCGCGGCGCACACCACCTCTACATTCGGCACGCACGTCGCCACCCGGATGGCGTATTCAGGAACCACACCATCCACATGCCACTGATGTCTGCATGAGTCCGCTACGCTTCGTACGATGTCGTTTGCCGGCTGACGTGAGGTCCACGCTCTGGATGCTTGGAATTGCCAGCAACCATCAACAAGTGGGAGAATCTCATGTCGGTTGACCGTCGCCATGCTTCGGTGACAATGCAGACGCGGACCGGAACTTCAAGCCCGGCTTGAGAGGGTTGCACTGTGGCGAACATACTGATCATCGAAGATGAGCCGATCCTGGCAAAGAACATTAGCCAGGCCTTGTCCCTCTCCGGACATGAAGCCCAGATCGCCGGAACGGGCGAGGAGGGGCTTGAGATGCTGGAGGAGAACCCCATCGACTTGGTGCTGTTGGATTATCGCCTGCCGGGAATTGACGGCATGGATGTTCTTCGTGAACTGTCCAAGAGAGGTCTCAGTTCGACCGTCGTGATGATGACCGCCCACGGCAATATCGACACAGCCGTCGAGGTCATGCGGGAAGGGGCGGTCGACTTTATCACCAAACCGCTGGACCTCAAGGCACTGGACCTGATTGTCGATCGGGCGCTGTCCACCCGGAAAGCGGCTGCGAACCTCAGCTACTTTCGCGAGCGAGAACGCGCCCAAAGCGCGCTCGAGCAAGTCATAGGCGAATCGCCCTCGATGTTGGCCGTCAAGCAATTCGTGATTCGCTTGGTCGGTACGCAGGCGCTCGCATCGGAGTCGCCGCCCAGCGTGCTAATCACCGGTGAGACCGGAACGGGCAAAGATTTGGTAGCCCGGGCGATACACTATGCAGGTTCCCGGCGTGAAGGCCAGTTCGTACAGGTCAATTGCACGGCACTACCGGATCATTTGGTGGAGAGTGAGCTGTTTGGCCATGTGCGGGGAGCGTTTACCGACGCCCGGGGAGACAAGCGTGGACTGCTCGAAACGGCTGACGGTGGCACGCTGTTTCTTGATGAGATCGGACACATGCAACCTGGTCTTCAGGCGAAGCTCCTCGGCGTTTTGGAGCAGCGCGTAATCAGGCCCGTGGGCGGCACGTCAGACCGGGCGATTGACATCCACGTCATCGCAGCCACCAATCGCGATCTCGAAGAAGCCATTGAATCTCGAAGTTTTCGCGAAGACCTCTACCATCGACTTCGGGTGCTGTCTGTTCACATGCCGCCGCTCCGTGATCGGGCGGACGATGTGGTATCGCTGGCTGAGCATTTTCGCAGAATCTGTTCTGCACGCTTTAGTCTGGAAACGACGGGATTCTCTGCCGAGGCGATGACCGCGATACAGGCATATGATTGGCCTGGGAACGTGCGGGAACTATCCCATGCCGTTGAAAGCGCCGTGCTCATGACCGACGGCCCCATCATTCAACCCGAGCACCTCAACATCAGACCGGCAGGCCAGCAAGCACAAATGGGATTGGAGCTTTCAGCGACCCAGCAGGTGATCAGCATTGACTTTGGCGATAACTCACCGAAGCTCGACGAAATCGAGTACAACGTAATCATAGCTGCCCTGGAGCACTCTCGTCACAACCTAAGCAGGGCTGCCCGCTTACTGGGCATCTCCCGTGACGCGGTCCGCTATCGATTGGAGAAGTACCGCAGCAACAAACCTGATGTGGACGTCAAGTAGTCGATGGAAGGACGGCTCCCGCTCAAACCCAAGCTTGAGTTGGGACCGGGTTGACCGATCAAGGCAATGAACGAGTGACAACGCACCGCCTTGGTTTTGAAACCGACTGAGGCAAGCGGGTACTTGGCTGTCGCTTGGTGACTGAGCGGGACACTCCAGGTTGAGATTAGATCCGTCCGTTTCCCGGGCGCGCCGCTCAGCTAACAATCGTGTCCCTGGACCTTTGGTTGGGCAACTACGAAAGAAAGGGTAGGCTCAATTCAACATGGGCACCACGCCGTTCGGAAGGCACCACCCGGACAGACCCCCCGTGCATTTCCACGGCCTTGCGAACAGAGGCTAGCCCTATTCCGTGTCCTTCGGCCTTGGTGGTGAAGAACAGGTCGAAGACGCATTCATGAATACACGCCTTGATGCCCGGGCCGTCATCAATCACGCTGATTCGGGCGAGGCCAGGCTGAGCGCTGTCCCGGCGACACACAACTGAAATGTTCCCACCAGCAGGGACGTGTTCCATGGCGTTGGACAGGAGTTCAACGATGCTGTGGGTGAGTATCTCGCGGTCGCCAAAGACCCTCAACCTGCGTTCCTCGAAATCGGTAGAGACTCGGATCATCTTCTCTTCCAAAGCAGCCTGAACCGCGCCGAGGGCCTGTTGGACGGCTGGGACGAGGTCGAAATCGTCAAAAGATTGAGCCGGCGGACGTGAGAAATCGAGCAAGCGGGTGATGCGCTGGTTGAGACGGGCGCTCTCGCGAAGGATGTCTTCAAGGCGGAGTTGGGTGGACGCGTCGAGCGTCCCGAATTTCGAGGCGAGCTGGGCGGAACTGGAAATGGCCGCCAGCGGGTTGCGGATGCCATGGGCGACGGAGGCACACACTTCGCCCACTGCTGCCAGGCGCTGATAGCGTTGCTCGACGCTTCGCTGCTGCTCGGCCAGCATCTGGTCGTGGGTGCGTTGCAGCTTGCGCCCGTACCAGAAGACGCCGATGAGGATGAGTACGACAATTCCAAACAGCGCTTTCTCAGCCTTGTTGCTACTGGCTAGGTCACGCCCGTGTGAGTTGAGCAAGTGTTGTTGGTTATCGAGGAGATCCTGCTCCGACCGCAGCAGGCTGGCGATGGCGTCGGCCTGGAAACGGTCCATGGCCGCCATCGACGCAGCTGCCCGATCAAGGGCCTGCTGCTCGTCTCGGGCCGGCAGGTTGCCGGCAATCAGCTTGTCAAAGATGTCGAAGATGATCCGCTCTTCGGCAATCATTCCGTCCACTTGGCTGCGAAAGGCGTACAAATCGATTTGCCCGGCCGGCTCGTCGCCGAGCAGGTGCTCGATGTGCCGCCGCCGTTCTTCAAACCGACTTCGTTCTCGCGACGGGTTGCGGGTCTCGAACACGTTGTTGCCCGGCGCATTGAGGTGAATCACGCCGGAGCGCAGACGGGCGATCCAGCGCTGCTCTTGGTCGATCCGCGTGAATTCATCCAGGGCGCTCTCATAGGAGACCACTGTAGAATGATAAAGCAAGAGACTCGCCGAGATGGCCACCAAATCAAAGAGGGCCAACAGGAAATAGAAGTGGTACCAGCGCCAGCCCCGGGCAATCTGCCGTGTGGCTGAAACGGCCGGATGCGACGAAGAGGGAACAGCTCTGGAAGGGTCCGCGCTGCTCATGCGACTATCCTCGCGTTGCAAAGCCGGTCGGTGCTCCCGTAGATCCCCGCCCCACAGTTTCGCCACTGAGGGAACGTAGTGATGACGTCGCATTGTTGGTTGAACACTTGCACAAAATCTTCTCTTTCCGCTTCGGCCTGGAATCCACCGGGCTTGCCTCTGATGTAATCCAACTACGGCGGGGATATGGTTGACCGGATCAAGGTAGCGGGCCGGTGACAACCATCGACATGGACGACCAATCAGCGTTGTTGATTTCGAGGTTGCCGTCGAGATCAACGAGGGCGCATTCAGGTTCGGGCAATCCGCCCAGTAGAGTACCGAAACAATGCTGAACGGTGGCGAGATCGAGCAAGTCAATGTCCCCGTCAGCATCGGCATCACCCGTACCATCGGGGACAACTTCGTCAGCTCCAATGTCGGGCGCCAGGCCCCAAGCCCTCGGTTGTCCATCGATATCGCCCGCGCCCAACCCAGCCACACCAGGGCCTCCAGCATCAATGCATGGTGAACCAGGCATTAGATGCTCATCACCCGGCATCCAGAAGTCAGTAACCGGCACTATGTCCCCCCAGACCATCGTTCCCGACGCCAATCCCCCTACGTCTACCAAGTCGCCGGCGACGACGTCCGGGAAACCAGGGGGCATGGTTCCATCTTCCGTATTGAATACGAGACTTCCGTTGCCATCCAAATCGACAACGATCTGGGCGACAACCACCGTGTTGATTTCGACGTCGTGCGGGCCCGGCGGGTAGTCAACAACGTCAACGCGGAAACGCCGGCTAATGACGCCCGCACCATAATCTGCATCCCCGGCCGGCAAGCCGGCACCGCTCAAAGTGGCCACTAGCGGAATGCCCCCGCAAATGGCACCGGCGTCTGGCGCACCGGCTTCCCAAGCTCCAGCGAGTGCCAATAGCGGATCTTGAAAAATGTTGGCAGGCCCCATCGTTACCGATCCAGAACTGTTACCTGCTAAGTTGCTGAAAAGACAGTTGTTGTCTGCGCTGATCGTGGCGCCGCTCACGGCTTGCAAGGCGGTCCCAGCGGAATGAAAGGCAATGATGTTGCCGGTCATTTCGAGGTTGGAGAAGTTGATGGCCAAAACAACGGCGGCCTGCTCAACCAAGTTGCCGACGAATGTGTTGCCCAGAAAGGCGGCGGCCGAGTTGTTGCAATCCACAGCGGCTCCGAAGATAGCCATATTGCCTGCAATGATGTTGGCACGAATCACCGGACTAGCGTTGATGCATGAGATGCCCCCTCCGCGCTGGGCGGAGACGTTGCCCAAAATGTGATTTCGGGCCACCGTGCCCGACGAGTCTTCCAACTCCAGGCCGCCGCCATTGATAGCTCTGTTCTGCACAATGCTGTTGTTCGAGACGGCTGTCCCGTCGCTGCCCATGCCCAAGTAGACTCCTCCGCCGGTGCTGCAACCTGCATTGTTGTTGATGATGCTGTTGGCTTCGATGATCGCGTCGGAAAACACGGCATAAATGCCGCCGCCGCGCCCCTCGCATATGTTGTCCACAATTTCGTTGGCCAGGATGGTCGGGCTTGAAGCATTGCAGTAAATGCCTCCCCCATGAAGATCGCATGCGTTATTGGCAATGCGATTGAAACGGATCGTGGGGTCGGAACCGTTGATGCAATAGATTCCTCCGCCGTCGGCGTCCAAGCCATTCTGAATGGTCAAGCCTTCCAGAATGCTTTCGGCGGTTTCAGCCGATGCGAAGGTCACGACGTGACCCAGTTTCTGCCCATCGATTACCGTCTGGGCTACAACGGCCGGGCTGAACGGGTTAGTACTTTGCACGGTAATCTGCTTGCCCAGAAAATCGATGCGCTCCAGATAGACACCGGGGTTCACAATGATGTCATCGCCATCGGACGCTGAGTCGATGGCCTCCTGGATGCTGGTGTGGGTGCCCAAACCACCTGTATCGACGATGAGGACATCGCCGAAAACGCACGCATTCGCCAGCATGGCATGGACCAGTCCGATGCTCAAAATGTGTAACCGGCACCATATTCGCATCAGGTCTTATAGCCCCGTCCCAAATGTTGCCTGGAATACCGAGAGGTCGATTAGATCGACGTCCGTGTCACCGTCGTCATCAAATGTATCGCAACCGCCCATAGCAGACGTGGCTGGTCCACTCAGGCAGGAGGTTAGCCACACATGATCGACCAAGTCCACATCTCCGTCAGCATCGTAATCTCCAGGGAGCGGAGCGGTGGGTTCGATCACGCGCAAGTAGTCAACATACCACTTACCAAATGAGGTGGGTGGGCTGTCGTCATCCTGGATTATCACCTCGATGGCCGTGATTTCGGTGAGCAAGCGATCACCGTCCGGAACATCGACGAGAGACTCCGGAGCTAAGCGGATGATGCTCTGGCCCATGTCTACATCGAAGGTGAATATTTCCGAATAGAGGGACACCTCAGAAAAGTTGATGAACTCGAATTTCTCACCCTCGCAATCGATGAGGCGCAACCAAAGATGCGTTCCGGTCAGCCCGTCGGCGAAAGAGCCATCACCGTACACGTCCCAACGAACAATTAGCGCTGACAATAATTCATCGGGAGGTATCAGCCCGGGGTTATCCGGATCGCCGTAGGTGAATTGAAGCGGAACATAAGACGCCCCACCGGGACATTGCATGGGCCAGAGGGCTGGATCGACATCACGGCGAAAGCCGATGAACGTGCCCGGCAGACATTGGCCGCAATTGGGGTTGATACAGTAGACCGCATCGGTGCCTATGCTGAACAGCCCGCTCGGCTCCTGCGGCGAAGCGTTTTCCAGTGCGCCGCTGATAAAAAAGGTCGGCCGGTTGCAGGAATCCGAGATGTCTTGTGATCCCTGTTTGGCGGCCAAATCAGTCGATGCGTACTCGAAGGTTTCGACCACGATCGCCGTCTGAGCCCAAGCGTCGTGACCGGTCATTGCCAGAACTAGGCAGCCCACCAACAACGCCGCTTTTGCAGAGTATTTGGAGGCGTTAGTGTAGCGCGATATCATTCCCGTCCTCCATTCTGCTTGTGGGGTAGATCGTGCTTGTCCAATCGGTAGCGCATCGTGTCGCGCGAAACGGCCAATAGTTCGGCAGCCCGAGAGACATTTTCGTCGGCGGCAGCCATGGCCCGAGTGAGTAGTTCTCGCTCGACTTCGGCAAGGGGCACCGGCCCTGTTGAAAAATCGGCAGGAATGGTGCCGACAACAGATCTTCCGTTGACCTCGTTGAGGCCCGCTTTGGGTTGGGGCAGTGCGTCCGCTTCGATGAGTTCGTCGGAGAGCAATACGGCGCTTTCCAATCGGTGATGCAACTCGCGCACATTGCCAGGCCAGCGATAGCGGGAAAGCAATCGGCGAGCTGACGGCGAAAACCTCTTGGGCTTCATGCCGAATTTCTCGCAGTGTATTTGCAGGAAATGCTCGGCCAGGAACAGCAAGTCATCACCACGTTGGCGAAGAGGCGGCAAGTCAACATGGACGACCCGCAGGCGGTGGTACAAGTCCTCGCGGAGTCCACCTTGGCGAACTTTCTCCTGCGGATCTTCATTCATCGCAGCGATGATCTGTATGTTGACGGTTTTGTCTTGCACGGAGCCAACAGGACGAATACGCCCACTCTCAATGGCAGTAAGCAACTTGGCCTGCATGGGCAAGGACAGTGAATTCACCTCATCAAGAAACAGGGTTCCTTGATCCGCAACGTCGAACAGCCCTCGCTTGCTACTGCGGGCGTCGGTGAAGGCCCCTTTGGTGTGGCCGAACAACTCCGACTCTACGAGCGTATCTGGAAGCGCCGCACAGTTAATCTGGACAAACGGGGATTCGTTCCGTGGTCCTTCATAATGAAAGGCTCGGGCCAATAGATCCTTGCCCGTACCTGTTTCGCCGGTAATGAGGATGTTCGGTGGACTTTCCGAAGCCGCTACACGGAGATTCGTCAATCGTCGCACCACTGCCTTGGCTTTTTCAATTTCTGGACACCGCCCAATAATCTGATGCAGGCCAAATCTCTGAGCACGATACTTCTGCTCGTGATTCCAGGTCTGGATCAGGCGACGATTCCGCAGGCTCTTGTTGGAGAGCATTGAGATCGCTTCCAAGTCTACGGGCTTGATCAAGAAATCTGAGGCGCCCAGCTTCATTGCTTCGACGGCCATTTGAATATTGCCATGGGCGGTCATCACGATCACGCTGGTGCCGGGGTGGGTGGTGGTCAACTCTTTCAGGAACTCAAGGCCGTCGATGCCCGGAAGACCGACATCTACCAAAGCCAAGTCCACCTGACGGTCTTCCAGCCAGGCGGTAGCCTCCTCAGCAGATCGTAGCCAGTGAACCTCGTGCCCGTCGTCGGCCAAGCTTGCCTCGAAGGATTGACCCAGAAGCGGCTCGTCCTCTACAATGATGATTGTAGCCATTGTCGCTCCATTCTGGTGCTATTTTTTGGGCTAGACACCCAAAGTGCGACCCTACTCGCAGGGAACCTCGCCGGGGTATCTTGGCGAAAATACATCTAAGTCATTCCTGGAAAGTGATTTAGCCTGTTTGTTGATCTCCGGCACACTAGGTGCCCACAGGTTTCAATGAGCATGTGGTATGCCTTTCTGGAGACAGTTCGATGACTCAGCGGCACAACCGGATAATCGAGGATGTTGGCAAGTCCCACCGAGGCTTCACCTTGCTGGAGGTGCTGGTGGTCACTTCGGTCATCTCGCTCTTGTTATCGGTCATGCTGCCATCGTTGAGCAAGGCTCGGGAGAGTGCCAGGCGCACGGTGTGCGTCGCTAATCTCAAGCACATCGGCGTCGGTCTCTTTTCTTACTCTACCGATAATCGAGATCTCGGCCCGGCGATCATGAGACGGCTTGGAACGACGGCTCCCCGTTCATTGTTATCAAGGCCGGGCCAGTTGGTGAACCTCGGCAGACTGTCGCCCGACGAAATCGACGATCCGGAGTTGTTTTACTGTCCAAGCCAGAAGCGGTTCAACTTCCGGGCCAAACCGGATGAGTTGAAATTGAACAACATCACGGGGAGTTATGCCTACAGCATCCACATTCGGGCAGAGCAAAGCCCGCGGTTTGCGTCGGTTCGACACTTGGCTTTGGCGTCAGACGACTTCGTAGCCCGGCTGGGAGACGTGGGCATCGGCAAATCATCGCACCGTTTTGGTTACAACGCGCTGTTTACGGACGGTAGTGCGACTTGGTATTCTGATCCGGATGAGAGCATCTGGAAGCAATCTGTCAAGTGGGACGATGAGACGGACGACATCACCTACGACACGCTGTACGATCCCGAGGCAGACCTTCCGCCCGACTCGTATGGAGATGCCATGGACATCTTCAAGGTCTGGCATTCCATCTGTTACAACCGACGTGATCCGTTCTAGCGGAGTGAGCACCCGTTGGATGGTCGGATCATGACGATCCGGGGTAAACTCAACCTCACAGTTGCGATACTGCTAGTCGTGTTTCTGGCGACTGTTGCAGTCGTGATGCAGGCCGTCAACAAGAACGTTGAACATACTCAAAATTATTCGCGCATGCGGGGCCGCTCGCAGTTTGTGGCTGACCTGCGCACCGACATTTACCAACGATTGGCTGCGGCAGAGGGGAACTTGGAGTTGCCCGCCGAGCCTGAGCGCGTCGGTTGGCCGCGCTATGCGATCGACGACATCGATATTCAGATTCGACTCTCCCAGAGCGACGAAGAACGTGACAACTGGCGGAGCGTAGGGTCAGCTATTCAAGCCCTCGCGATTGCCCTGGAGACACCACTTCCCAATCCGCCGGCAAAGCAAGCAGTTGCCCAGCTCAAACGCCATCTCCGATCTTTGCGTCATGCCTATGACTTGCGGGAGGGAGATTCCATCGTCGTCTTGGCCACTAGCAGCTTCAACGCCCAGGTTGCCATTGCTCTGGCCATATTGGTGGCCATCCTTCTGTTCTTCGCCTACTTGGCGATGGTGCGGCGTTGGTTGGTCGAGCCTATCAAAATTCTCAAGAACTCGGCGGATGCCATTGGCGAAGGCCAACTCGAACATCGCGTTCCCCTCACCGGAGGGAATGAGTTGGCCCAGCTTGCCCGTCGCCTCGACGCCATGGCCGAGAGACTGGCCCAGCACCAGACGGCGTTACTCGAAGCGAGGGAGCTCAGCGCCATCGGAGAGTTATGCACGCATGTCGCCCATGGGCTTCGCAATCCCTTAGCTGGGATTCGTGCGGGCGTCCAGTTGATTGGGCGCCGTTCGGGCTCGCTGCAGGAAATCAAGGACTTGCTCGGTGACTTGATTCTCGAAGTGGATCGCATGGATTCCAGGATCGTGAAGCTCTTTGAATTCAGCAGGCCTTGCGAGTTGCGTCGCGAGCGGCTGATGTTCTCGGAGCTAGCGCGGGCAATCGCGGCTGAGAGCCACCCGATTCTCGACTCAAAGGGCGTCACTCTTGCCGTTGAGGACGAAACGGACAACCGCACCTGGTGGTTGGACCGAGAGCAGCTAGCCGGCGCGTTATCAGAGCTAACGACCAACGCGGCACACCATAGCGAGCGCGGCAGCCAAGTCACCATCCATGGCCGATCGCTTTCCTCCACCAATGGTGAGCCGGAACGCATTCAGGTGCAGGTGATGGATCAAGGCGTTGGCATGCCTGCACCCACATTGCGCAAAGCGTTCGATTTGTTCTTCACAGCCAGGCCAGGCGGCACGGGTATGGGCCTAGCCATGGTCCGGCGGATCGTACAAAAACACGGCGGCGTCATTTCGATTGACTCTGAGCCAAGCGCCGGGACTACCGTGACAGTCACGCTACCGGCTGAGTGTCCCCCGCAGGATGGGCCTGTCGAATCGAGTTGATTTGCATGGCACTAAACTTGTTCCCTTTCGACTAACCGCCGCACACCGCAATTAGGTCATCTCACCCATTGTGCGACTACACTCACAGCCTGAGGTCTTGTTTTCACCGGATGATCTAGAATGAGCAGCGTTCTAACTCTTTTCTCAGACGAGTCTTACGGCGCCATCACTCTCTTCGGCACCGCTCTTGCTTAGTACTACAGCGCCGCTTGTTCATGGCCTATCTGTTTGGCACGAGGGCGAGTTTTGGGTCTTGATGCCTTTTGCGCTCAGCTTGGCGAGCGTTTTCTTGCGATGACTTTCCCGGGCCAATCGGTTGCGCCGCTGATGGTACGCAATCCGAGCAGATGCCTGCCGGTAAAGGACCAACCGCGCTCGCTTCGGCAGGCACTGTGCTGCTACGCAAACCGAAGCGGCGTCGCGAACTTGCTCCACGGTGAGTTCTGCGTGCTCGGTCTTTTTTTTCTCTGAGCGCCTGGCGCATTCTCGAGCAGAACAGGTGACTCAGCTGAGTGACATACATATGGCGGTGAATCGATCGCCACCCGCGAACCTCGAAGTGGTCCATCCCCAGTTCGTT
>JAJDDP010000002.1 GCA_029260235.1 Phycisphaerae bacterium
ATCCAAGCACTCGCCGGCAAGCCGCTCGGTGAAAAGGGCCACCGCCTCTAAATAGCTGGAGCGCAGAGACTGTGGGTCGGTGAGAATTTCGGCATCTCCCTCTTCGATTCCCTCAAATAGAACCCGATCAGAAAACGGGAATTCAAGCTCGTCGCTGTCCATCACATGGAATACGACAACATCATGCCGGGCGGCTTGAAGCTGAGCTAACGCATCAACGAATTCTTGCGGATCGACCAAGAAATCAGAGAGCACAATCACAGTCCCCCGGCGCGGAACAGTGCTGACCAACTCAGAGAACGATTTCTTGACGTTGGTCTTACCCTCCGGTGCGTTGAGAATCATCGTTTGGGCTAGTTCGTGCAAGGAAGAGATACTGGCACTGAAGGGTACTTGCTGCCGGACTTGATCATCGAACAGCAGTAGGCCTGCCGCGTCGCCTTGCTTGCCCACGAGTAGATGGGCCAGGGAAAGTGCCAACGTGGCTGCGTAGTCCCACTTGGTCATTCGATCCGTGGGCAAGTCGGTAGGGTAAGCCATGGAACCCGAGCAATCCAGCAGCAGGTGGGCGCGGACGTTGGTTTCCACCTCATACTCTTTGACATAGAGGCGGTCCGTCTTGGCATGGACCCGCCAATCGAGATGGCGAAGGTCGTCCCCCGGTGCGTATTCGCGATGATCCGCGAATTCTATGGAGAACCCCTTGAATGGGCTTTCGTGCAAACCATTGATGAATCCTTCCACCGCGTGGCGCGCTCGCATCTCCAGCCGTGAAATCCGGTTGAGGACTTCGGCTGAGAGATGCCGATCAGCGCTGACTGTATCATCATTCATAGGGAAAGCCGCTCGATCTCTCGGCCAAATTCGGTGAGAGGAAACGCACTATGCTTGCACGATCATTTAGCCGGCAGTGCCAGGCTGTGCCAAGTGTTTTTCGAGTTCCGGATGATCCGCCGCGCGGCCTTTCCCGGGTTGAATTGCGTTCAATAGCTCATCGATCACGGTGTCGGCATCATAATGCCCAGCCCGGGCGGAATAGTTGGTGACTAGGCGATGTCGCAGCACCGGGTGGGCGACCGCTCGAATATCCTCGATGGCAAGGTGGCAGTTGCCGCGCAAAGCAGCCCGGGCTTTGCCGCATAGAATAAGTGCCTGAACTGCCCGTGGTCCGGCGCCCCAATGCAGCGTCTTCTTGACGAATTCCGGAGCGTCCTCTTCTTGGGGACGGGTGGCTCTGGCGAGGTCCAAGGCATGGCCAATGATTTCAGGGGCGGCTGGCACTCGACGGACTAGGCGTTGGAAGGCGAGAATCTCATCAGCCGAGAAGATCTTGCCTACTTGGCTGTCAAACTCGCTCGTCGTTCTTTCGGCAATCTGATATTCCTGTTCATACGATGGGTATTTGACGAACACCTTAAACAAGAAGCGATCCTGCTGAGCCTCAGGGAGGGGGTAGGTGCCCTCCTGCTCAATAGGATTCTGCGTCGCCAATACGAAAAAAGGTTGCCCCAAAGTATGAGTTTTGCCGCCAACGGTGACTTGCCGTTCTTGCATCGCTTCGAGAAGGGCAGCTTGGGTCTTCGGCGGGGTGCGGTTGATCTCATCAGCCAAGATGACGTTGGAGAAAATAGCGCCTTTTAGGAAATTGAACTCCCGGGTGCCCGTGGCTTTGTCCTCTTGGATGACATCCGTTCCGGTGATGTCGGAGGGCATCAGGTCGGGCGTAAATTGGATTCGGCTAAAGGACAGATCCAGGCAGCGGGCCAGGGTGGAGATCATCAACGTCTTAGCCAGGCCTGGCACACCCTCCAACATGCAGTGCCCACCGGCGAACAGGGCGATCAATAGCTGCTCTACGACCTCATCCTGGCCCACGATGACCCGGGCAAGTTCGCTTCTGATTTTTTCAAATCCTTGATGCAGACTCTTCAAGGCGTGTTCATCCGAGGCTTGCCCAGCCCCGGCTGAGGGAGATCGGTCGTCATTCATTTTCTAGGCTATCCTCCGCTGAGAATCATAAGCGAGCGACCTCAAGTGCCGCTGCGCTGCCGGCGTTATCGTTGCATGATCGGCAACTGGTTGTAAGGAAGCTGCAAAATGATCATGGCTACAGCCGTACCGTAAACCGTGCCGACATGGTCGCCCCGCCAGGAGCCGTCGGCACCTTGCTGCCGCAACAGCGTGTCACGCATGTGCGGAAAGTATGCTTCCCAATCCTTTGTACCAGAAGCGAACATCGCCTGCGCAAAATAGAGATGTGTATACATGTAGTGACCGTTACTCCGGCGGCCCACCTGGATGTTGTCCTTGGCGTACTGCAACGCGCGGAGCGCCAGTGGATTCTCGTAGTCTCCGGCGTTGAACCAGCAGCAAACTGCAGCTGCGGTAATCGCAGGGCGGGAGGGCCCTCGCATCCCAGCCCGGTAGGCAATCCCGCCGTCGCTGTTGGCAGATATCTTCAGGTAGTTCATGGCTTCATCGATGACCTGCTTCGGCACGGCGATACCGGCGTTGCGGCAGGCCCGCAGGGCTTGAACCTGTGTAATGGTAACCGAGCCTTCGTCGCCGCCCGAATCAGGTAGGTAGATCCACCCGCCAAGTTGGCT
Source organism: Phycisphaerae bacterium (assembly GCA_029260235.1). GTDB lineage: Bacteria > Planctomycetota > Phycisphaerae > UBA1845 > UBA1845 > OFTM209. The sequence goes on from JAJDDP010000002.1 coordinate 2,607, forward strand.
TTGGCTGCGGGTGGTCAAGTCTACGGCTCGGACGAGCACGTCGTGAATCTCGCGCTGACGTTGGGCGTCTTCGGTCATGCCGTAGAGTTCAGCCAAGAAAAGCATGGAGAATCCGTGGCCGTACATGGGTCGGCCTTCGGCTTCTTCGATCCGAGCAATAAGGCCGCTGGAGGTTGTGGAATCGACCAGATACCGCGCGGCCCGATCGACATTCTGGGCATAGCGGCCTTGAGTCGAGGTGTTGCCATCCATCAGCAGGGCGAGGCCGGCCAAGCCGGTCATTGAAACCGGGTATTTTCCGTAATCGCCGCGATTGTACCAAGAGCCATCCCGAGATTGCATCCGCGCCAAAAAGTCCAGGCCTGCATCGATGGCTTCCTTGGTGTCGGGGGTGATGTGCTTGGGAAGACGCGGTGTACCCTCAAGGCCCGAGGTCGAGGAGGGCGAGAGCGCCGCTGTCCCAAACAGAATCAGCGCACCAAGTTGCCCCGTCAGCCGCGTTGTCGATGTTCCGCTTGGTGTCACAGTCTTTCCTCGTCGTTCGTCGGTTCGGTTGGAACCGCGTAAATCTCGTCTTCCATGCCGATGATCAACCTGCCAGGCCAAACCGCGATGTTCCCCGTGAATCGATCAGGGCTGCTGCTGTCAAAAGGCTGGACCACGCCCACATCTTGCCCAGTTCGAGCATCGATGACCGCCAGCCCGTACCCGATCGACCTTGATTGCCGCCTGGCGGGAGCACCCTCAAGATGGATCATAGCCGGGATCGTGCCAGCGGCGAGGCCGAAATACCATGGCTTCGCTGACACGTTCGCTAGATCGTCGCGCTGCCATAGGATCCTGCGGCTGGCGAAGTCTAATCCTACGAGGGTCTTCTTTCGTCCATCGTCGGCATCGATCATACCACCGATGACCATTGTTCCACCTTCCAATGTACCATCGGTGATCCCGTTGCGGCAGTCGGCCAGTAGGGTCTCGAAGACAAGCTCGCCGCTCTGGGCATCCACGACGCTCAGCCGCCCCGCCAACGAACCGACACCAACTAGGCCCTCATTCAGCTTGAAGATGCTGGTCATTTCATTGGGCACGGGCAGCCTCCATCGGACTGACCCGTCGGCAAGATCGTATGCAATGGCCGCTGAACCATCCGGCCCACATAGCACATTGCCTGCTCTGGCAAAGGCTGAGCCCGCCTGCATCAGGTCTGTGTTGTGAAACGTCATGGAGCCGATGAAGTGACCGCTGCTCAAGTCGAAAATGTCAGCCCTCTCCCATCCTTGGCCAAAGACGACAACTCGATCCTCCAGAATACGGACGCCCACTACAGATTGAACCTCAAGCCGCCGCTGCCATCTGGGCGTGCCGTTGGCGGCGCTGAGCACGGCGATTATTCCCTCTTCGGGCATTGAAGCAACAAGCCCATGTTCAGCCGCAAAAAGACCTTGGGACGCAGCGGGGCGCGGCGGAACGAACTGTTGAATCGCCCATAGCCTCTTCCCGCTGACCAAACCGACCGCATGAAGGCTACTAGGCCCCCTGAAGAATGCCGTCTGACCGTCGGTCGCAATGAACGGTGAGAATCCGGCGATGCTGGTGAAATCGATCCGGTCAAATCCCAGCACGTCGTCAGCCAAGCGAAGCTCCGCCTCCCACTCGGATTTCCCGTCTACCAACCGATAGGCCCGAACCACGTCGTCGTCAGAAATTGTCAGCATGCGGCCGGCCATGGCTTCTGGACGTTGGCCAAAGACGCTGACCAAATGAGTACGAGAGTCGATCAGCGGTGAGCCCCATGCTCTGCCTCCGTCGGGAGAGAACGCGCCGGGCTTCATAGCAGACTGGTGGTCGCGAAGGTGAATTTGGTTGATCCGAGATCGAAGAGCTTGCGCAGCCTGCGCACCCGTCGATTGCTCCTGACGACCTTCGGGCGTAATCCAGGGGAATGCGACGTCTCCGAATTCTGCGTGCAAGCTGGAGATATGTTGCTCGGCACAGACCGGCAACTGTTGGTAGGAATTCAAATACATTGCAGCCAACTGAGCGTGCCCTTGGGCAGTTAGCTCCGAAGTTTTGGCTAGATGGATGGCGGCGAGATAGTTCTGCTCAGCCGGCTCAAATCGCTGCCGGTCCTCCTGCCAGGTTGCTAGCGCCAGGAGCGCACGCTGATCCAGATGTCCCGGACCGCCGACTGCTGCCAGATTGCGCAGTTGCCCGATCGATTCGGACGGCTTGTGACTGCTGCCCAGACTTTGCTCAATCTTCAAGAACAACTCTTCCGCCTTGCCTTGGAGTTTGCTCAGTGCTTCCACTGGCAATCTGCTTTCCAACGCATTCAACTTCTCGGCTATGACAGACCGGGCCGCGATCCTGAGGCCTCGCTCCGGCTCGATGAAATGATTCGAACTTGAGTCTCGCCCCAACTCCCACAATGCGGTGTACGATTCGACCAGTTGGTCTGTGGCTTCCAAGTGAGCGGCCAACGCAAGCCCAGTGCGGAGTTGATCCTCGGCGGTGATGCTCTGTTCTACCGCCCTACGCAGATAATCTCCCACTTTCTCAAGCGACAGGCCATCTATCGCAGCCAACTGCAAGAGGGCATCGACGCGCAGCGCCCCGACGACTTTGACCGTTTCGAACTGTGGCTTGCCCCGGTTGAACTGAACGTCGTCCAATGCTTCCAGGGCTGCGAGTGCATCACCATCCATCAACTCCAACGAGGCTAACCGAATGGAGGGAGCCGGGGCGGTTGGATCAGCCTGGTGCGCTGCTGCGGCAGTTCGATAGGCGCGGTCCGCATCGGGATACCGGCGAATCAGCGAACCATCTGCGCTGATAAGACCGTCCGCGACGATCAGCAGATTTCCCAGTGGGGGCTGATGAGCCGGCAGCGGTTTCTGATCTATCGTTGAACCGGATGCAGCGTCGAGCACCAGCAGGCCTTGGGCGGTGGGCACGAGCACTTGATTACCGCCCAGTACCGCCCGTCCGGTGGGGTTGACCGGGTTACTCCTCCAGATGGTATCGCCGGTAGCTAAGGAAACGCATGAAATAGTCGGGCCACCCAGCCATGCCGTGCTGGGTCCAGCCGCAATGAGATAGAGACCATGACCTCTTGGGGCACGCCAGACCGTGAGTCCACTTGTGCGATCAAGGGCGATCAACGCATCACTGTCCGGTGGGGCCAGCAGTAAGATGCCGCCTGCAATGATCGGTGGGCTGTTTCGCCACGAGTGGCGCCGCGCATTGGAAGAGTTCAAGTGCCTGGCCTGAGACGCTCGGCTGCGTTCATATCTCACAGCCCAATTTAGTTGACGGCCAACGAGATCGACACAAAACAACAGGCCTTGGCCGGTGGGAATGTAGAGAAATGCGCCGTCTGACGAGATCGAAATCGACGCGGTCGTGGATTGCATGCCGGCAATTGGCGTGCAGAGATAAATGCGGTGCAGCGGCTGTCCGGTGGCGCGATCCAACCCCACCACAAATAGGTCGTTGTCAGCCAGGACCGCGCACCACAACTCGTCCTTGATCGGCAGGGGGACGCCCAAGAACGTCGCTCTATAGAGAAGGCTCTGCGGGTCAGCTGAAGCCCCTCGAACCCACCTAAGATTTCCGGTCTTCGCTTCGTAGGCAACCAACCGCCGGGCGCCGGTTGGGTCTGTGGCAGCACGTCGAATGACCCAGGGGTTGAGCAGCTGAGGACGGGCACGATCCTGAACGGCGGTTCCTTGATCGTCGAGAGAAAGGTCCTCGCGGGCGCTCTCGATCGTCAGCAGGAGATCGCCGGCCAAGCAAAGGCTTTGGCCCGCATAGTCATAGCCAATTCGTTCCTCTCGACTCAGGGTTTCGGTGCGGTTGAATTGGCCTCGAAGTCGCCGAATTTGGTGGACAAAACGACTGGAGAGGCTCTCTATGAGAGATGAAGAAGCCCAGGCCAGTTGAAAGGTGTCCAGATGGATGGCGGCACATCGGCCTTGTCCGTTGACAAACAGTAGCCCGTCGCCGGCTATCGCCTCCATCGTAGGAGGGAAACCTCGCTCTGGAGAGGCAAGGTAGGAAACCCAATCATCCTCAAGGCTATCCGGCATGGGCAGAGACCATGTCAGTCTGCCAGCTAGCGTGGGGCTGACCTCGGCCATTTGTCCCCTTCGTTCCGGACCTCCGCCCAACATGGGCCAATACACGGGTGGCCGCTCTTCAGATTGCGTACGATTGGTTGATCCAGTTACCGGCAATGAGGCAATCAAATCCTGAAGCTGCTCTCTTGGCCAAGCGACATCGCTGCCGCGCGCCTGGTGGGCCGTGGCTATAGCAAGCTCTCTCTGAGACAGCATCGCGTGGGCAACCGTTTTCCTCAGCGCCATCTGCTGTTGAAGGTCGCTGGCTTGGGGCCGGAGTCGCTTGGTTCGATCCAATACGCGTATTACTTTGACGGCTTGGCCGTTGTCGAGCAGCCACGAGGTGAGGAGCATCGAGGCCCGCGGCCCGCTCGATGTGAGCAGGTAGCGATCGACCACTTGTTCCATGAGCTGGATGGCGTGGTCCCTTATCGCAAGCTTCAAGAGCCGATCAGCCCGCCCGTCGTTGAGGACTCGGTAGGCAGCCAAACCTTCGGGGGGCAGTTTTGCCAGCCTTCGTTCGGCCACATTCCTGGCGGATTCGTAGTAGCCCGCATCCTTCTCAATCATCGCCCCTTGGGGATGATCGAGAATCCGTTGCAGGGAGTCGACAGCCAGCTTCCAGTCTTGCCTGTCGATTCCCTGCTGAGCCTGCTTGAAGAGGTTCTCGATCAAGGCGGATCGTTCGACAGTCGCCCCCATGCCGCGCCGGGTGCTCTGCTGAGCTGCAGCAGGGGCCAAGCCCTCAACAGCAACAACCGCCGCCAGGGCGGTCATGATGAATTTCACCAAGCGCTTCGCGGCTATCATTCACACTCCTAGCTTCGGCCGAACCAACAAGGGCTGCTGCTCGATCTTAACGCAGTCAGCGCGCAGGCTCCATGGCTCCTCTGCAGGGGCGGAGTAGGTCTACAGATTTTGACACGGCTGTTGCCCTGGAGGTCCAGCGAATGCAGTCGGTGCAGAGCCAGGCATCAGTCACCCGGCAGATGAATTCACAAGGAACGCCGTGAAGGTTCTTGACTAGGCCCGTCCGGCCTGGACCATCCTCACGAGAGGGGACAGTTGCCCAACTCTCTTCCCCGATCTGGGACAATCTGAACAGTTTGATGCTGTGAAGCCGGGAATTATCGGCTGATCACCCAATAACTCCGTGATGCGCCATTCAGAGCTTTATCTCGACGGCCGATGAATCTATGTGCCGGGAAATGCGTGTTTTGTGCCCGCCTGGAGCTGTGCGGGACAAGTTCGGGCCGACTGATCGCGTGCGAGGCTAAAGAACGCGGCGAACTCCGCCGGGTTTTCTGTGATGCAGGCTGCGGTGTTGCTGGGCGTAGCATCGTAGAGTTGAGGCTTAGGCATCGGATGAACATCTCAAACTTGACTCATCGCGGTCCTTTAGTCTATGTGCTGCTGCTCTCCGTCGGCGCGATGCTCTGCCTCGGAGTCGAGGCAAAGCACGAGTTTGATAAGCAAGCGGCCTTGACGGCGTTTCTTACAGAGTCACGCAAAGAGTCGCGCGCTGTAGGTGTTCGGATCGAACACACGATGAACCAGATATACGAGGGTATGCGGACGATTGCTCGGCTGCAAGGTGTACGGGCCATCGATCGCTACGCGGTCAACTTCGACGAGAACGCCAGGCAGGCAGTACAGGAGATTTACAACAATTTGGGTAGTAGTGTGGTTCTGTCGGAAGTTTACATCGTTCCACTCGACATGGACCCAAGCGAGTGGGATCTCACTACTGGCTGGATGCAAGCCCCCATCACGACGTGCGACGAACTGATCCTAAGCCGCAACGCCAGTCGTGGAGTTCCCAAGGAGGTGCCGGGAGGAACAGACAGCAGTTGCACCCGGTGCCACGAATCGGTCAGCCGCGACCGCCCACCTACGCACATCACGCCAGTTGAAGGCCTTGTCGAGGAAATCGAGTTCTACGAATACGAATTGATGGCGGAGCAGTTGGAGTGGTTGCGACGAGACTGGCCTCGCGAGGAATCCTTGAAAGGCTTGAACTTCCCTGCTGTCAGTGGTCGAGAAGTGATCACCTGCGACAACTCGCGCTACGACCCCCAACGGCCAAACGATAAAGACAGATCGGGGCTAATATATTCTGTTCCCTTCTACGGTCTGGGTGGAGATATTAAGGGGTGCATCTCGGGCGTGATTCTCACTAGTGCCCTGCGAGACCTGGTGCCGGGCGGGGGAATGGCGATCGTCAACGTCGGGGCGAATTACGCGGCCCCATCCTGGGATCCGGGGCCAAGCCGAGATCATCCCGCAGAAGTCAGCGGCGCCCAACCCACGACGAACCTCCTCTATTCTGAGGTGTTGGACCTTGATGTGCTCGATGCAGTCGGCAATTGGGAATTGTGGGCAGCCCGGCCGGATTCAGAGCATTGGCGGCGTGCCGACGTCAAGACGGCATCAACCCTCGCAAGACTCAGCTACCTGACGGTGGTCAGCCTCGTTTTGATGGCTTGTAGTTTCGTGCGTCTTGGCCGGCGTCATCGTGGCCAGCTTGAGCGCCAAAATATTGCCCTTGAGGCACGCGTCCAGGATCGAACGGCAGCGCTTGCTCAGCGAGAACGGCAACAGGCGGCCGTGGCTGAACTCGGGCAACGCGCGCTAGGCGAAAGAAACCTGTCAGGACTTTTTGACTAGGCCGTTTCGTTCTTGGCTGATCTGTTGGAAGTCGAGTACGCCAAAATATTTGAGCTATTGCCAGATGGGAAAACGCTGCTCTTGCGGGACGGAATTGGTTGGCAAAAGGGTCTTGTCGGGCATTGCACGGTCGGTGCAGGGCTAGACTCGCAGGCCGGCTTCACTCTGCAGACCAATGACGTAGTCATCGTGGAAGAGCTTAGCAGCGAAGTACGATTCAAGAGATCGTCGCTGCTCTTGGACCACAACATCGTCAGCGGAATGACTGTGGTCATTTCCGGGAAGGATCGACCCTATGGTGTCCTAGGCGCTCACACGAAGCAACTTCGGCAGTTCGGCTACGACGATGTGCACTTCCTTCAGGCCGTCGCCAACGTTTTGTCTGAGGCGATTCAACGCCGGGCCGCCGAAGACAATCTTGAGGCTCGGAAGCAGGAACTCGTAGGAACCAATCGCACTCTCGACGACGCCAGGAGTTCTGCCGAGTCGGCCAACCGTGCCAAGAGCGAATTCCTGGCCAACATGAGCCACGAGATACGCACGCCCATGAATGGCATCATGGGGATGGCGGAACTTGCGCTTGACACCGAATTGACCAGTGATCAGAGGGAGTATCTCGAAACGGTGCTCGGCTGCTCCAACTCGTTGCTGGGACTTCTTACCGACATCCTCGACTACTCGAAGATAGAAGCTCGCAAAGTCGAGCTGGCGGTGATCGACTTTGAACTCTTGTCGGTGATCGAAGGTGCGATGGACATGCTTGCCCATCGAGCGGGCGAAAAAGGTTTAGAGTTCATCTGCGATGTTTCTCAATCCGCGCCTTGGCGTCTGCGGGGCGATCCGGGTCGCTTGCGTCAGGTGCTCGTGAATCTGGCTGGAAATGCTATCAAGTTCACCGAACAGGGTGAAGTGACCGTTGGCGTGGAGGTTGAGCATGAAGGCAATCAAGAGGTGTTGCTGCGATTCTTCGTCTCCGATACGGGCATAGGCATTCCCGATGACCGTAAGGCGGCGATATTCGAGAGCTTCACCCAAGCCGATGGAGCAACGACGCGGAAGCACGGCGGGACCGGGCTAGGGTTGGCCATCAGCAAGCAACTCGTCGGCTTGATGGGCCATGGGGAGACGATTTCGGTAGAAAGCAGGCTAGGTCAGGGAAGTACGTTCAGCTTTAGGATTTCACTGCCATTGGCCAAGTCACAAGAAGTCGAGCACGGCCTGATGAGTTCCAGCTCGCTATTTTCCCAAAAGCGCGTGCTGATTGTCGATGACAACGAAACCAACCGCCGAATCCTCCACGCGTTACTCGAAAAATGGGGATCTCTGCCGGAACTCGCATGCAGTGGGCCAGCCGCATTGCACTGCCTGAGCGACGCGTACGCCCAAGGCAAGGCCTTCGACGCGATCTTGCTTGACGTGCAGATGCCTGGGATGGACGGCCTTGAAGTCGAGCGTCACATATTGGCAGATTCCAAGTTCGGAAATCCGCCAATCGTTTTTCTCAGTTCACTCGGAAGCAGGAGCGACGTTGACCTGGGCAGTCGATCACACGCAGCTGCCTTTCTTACCAAACCCGTCAAACAGTCCGTGCTATACGAAGCCATCCAGAAACTCTTCGAAGACCAAGCCCAGGTATGCTTGCCCAAGTCCAATGAAGAGAAGTTGAAGACGCAGCGAGACCGACGTCGTTTTGATGCCCGCATCCTGCTCGTGGAAGATAATCTGGTCAACCGAAAGGTGGCCGTCGGTATCCTCAAGAAGTGTCGATGCGACGTCCTCGAGGCTGAAAACGGGCAGATTGCGCTGGACATCATGCAGACCTAATCATTCGACCTCGTGTTCATGGATTTGCAGATGCCGGTCATGGACGGTTTAGAGGCGACCCACCGAATCAGACAGGACGGACGGTGGAACACGCTTCCGATTGTGGCCATGACGGCCAACGCGATGAAGGGCGACCAGGAGAAATGCCTCGACGCCGGGATGAACGATTACCTCGCGAAACCGGTGACGATTGTTGAGGTGGTCGCGATGGTCCAAAAATGGACTTCGTCCGGGGGATCCGCCATCGCCCCGATCTTGCCACAAGATGTTGCCCTTGGTGCCGCCTCAGATGTGGTTCAGCAGCCGATCAATGACGGGAAGGCGTTGCATCAGCTTGGAGGCGACCAGGGGCTTCTCGACTAGGCAGTCGATGTCTTCGTGACTACCCTCCCCGCATCGCTCAATACATTGAGATTAGCCTGTGCTCAAACCGATGGTGGCAAGCTTCAAGAAGTGGCGCACGGTTTGAGGAGAATTGTCGCCGACGTCTGTGCAGAGCCGATCCGAGAAGCTGCTCTCCGCTTAAAAGAAATGGGAACTCAAGACGACCTTGATAACTATGACACAGTGCTTGCCGAACTAGAGTTCCACCTCAGGAGTCTACAGCCGTTCGTCAAGGCCACCGCCACTGATCAAGGCTAGTCCGCAGATGCCTGACGGCCTTCATGGCTCTTATCGTCATCACGACTTCCTTCGACGCTCAGATCAAGTGCCATGATGCGCTTCTCGTCGCGCACAAAAAGCGTGGTGCCCACGAGGGACGGCGCTGTGAACGAATACTGCTCTGTTAGCTGGCACTGGGATGCAACTGTGAGACCATCCCGATTGGCCGTGGCCAGGGCAAGCACGCCATTGCTGTCCAGGATGATTAACTTTTCGCTGTCGCCCAAGATCGTCGCGCCCGGAAAGAGTCGCTCGAACCAAATTCGTTTTCCATTTTGGATGTCAACGGCAAAAAATGCTGCGTTCTGCCCGCGCTTTGCGCCGACCAACACATCGCCGAGCAAAATGGGGGTCCCCATGCCGAGCGGAGTCTTTCGGCTCGACCAAATCTCTTCTGCGACGATCTTGGAATCCTGCTTGGTTAACCGCACTGTGCAGCCAACTCTGCGCGAGGAAAACAAGATCGTATCCTTGCCATCCCAAACAGGCGTAATCCAGATTCCTTCAAACTGTTCAAGGTCGGGGTATGGATAGTCCCAGAGCAGTGAGCCGTCGGCTGGTCTCACGCCGATCAGGGCGCTATTTGTGCAATGAATGAGTTGTTCTTGGCCTCCGTAGGTGATCAGAATCGGCGAGGAGTGCCAAGACTGGAAGCTTTGATTCTTCCACACAATTTCTCCGGTTTCCTGATCGAAGGCCACAAGCGAGCGCCCCTTCTCCTTGTCATCTTCCAATCTTCCAATTGGCAGGATGATGGTCTTACCGTAAGCAATTGGGCTGCTTGAGAATCCGCAGATGTGGGTCTGTGCACCCAAATCTTTCTTGAGATCCTGTTTCCACAACTTCTTGCCGTCGCTTGCTTGCAGGCAGAGCAGTATGGCATTTCGACCAACGGTATAAACGCGATCGCCGATGACGAGCGGGGTTGCGTTGGGCCCCGTGAATCTCTTGCCATAGTCGTCTACTTCCTCGGGAACCGCAGCTCGCTCCTTGTGCCGCCACAAGGTCTTGCCTGTGGCAGCGTCGATGGCCACTGAGTATTCGTCCTTGTCCTGCTTATCCTTGCGATACATCGTATAGAGAACGCCCTTGTCCACGGCTATTCCCGAATAGCCGGTGCCAAGTTCCCGCTCCCATATCCGCCGAGGGCCCTGCTCAGGCCATTTGTCTGCCAGTGCCGAGGTGTCAGCCGAGAAGTTTCGGCTTGGTCCACCCCACTGAGGCCATGCTGCGCCTTTGGTATTCGGGCACACCATCGCAAGAAGCATTGGTGACAACAGCAAGACTGCCTGGTTCTTCAACTGCGAGGTATTCATTCGATTCTCCTCAAACTTGCTTGGTTTGTCTCAGAAGGCTCGCACCCTCAGCCCAAATCCAAGGCCATGATCTGCTTGCGGTCGCGTACAAAGAGCGTTGTGCCTACGAGTGTTGGCGGCGTTAGCGAGTGACGCTCTGTTAATTGGTGTTGGGCGTGGATGGTGAGTTCCTTTGGTAAAGGGGTGGCCAATGTCAGCTGACCGTTCTCATCGAGGATGATGAGCTTGCCGTCGGCCAAGACGCACGATGCTGAAGCGAAGCCGCGTTCATACCAAGCGCGTCTGCCCGTCTTCAGGTCCAGCCCTATCATCGCTTGGTCGGTCGGAACATAGGCGAAGTCTGCCGAGCGCACCGGTGTTCCGTAGCTGACCCGAGCTTTGCGGCTGGACCACAGTTCCTCGGGCACGGTGCGGCCACCTTGACTTGTCAGCTGGATTGCCAGCGTACCTCCCTCACCACCGCCGCGGGTGACAATGATCGTATGGTCCCCGTCCCAGATCGGCGTGCTGATAATATCCTGCCACTCCATCGCTTGCCGCCAGAGCATTCTTCCGTCATTTGGATCTATGCCCAAGACTGCCTTCTCAACCGGGAACACGAGCTGGTCTTGTCCATCGAAAGTGATCAAGATCGGCGAAGTCATGGAAAAATGAAAATCGAGGCTCTGCCAGAGTAGGTCTCCACTCTCCTGATCAAATGCGATCAGTGATTGACCACTTGGAGCGGGCGCTGCCGGCCCCACCAGCACTTCGTCGTCATCATCGGTTTTCTTTTTGCCGACGGCCAATATCACGCTGCTCTTATAGGCAATTGGGCTTGAGGTGTATCCGCCACCGTCCACAGCAGGGCTGTCAAACTGATCAATTAGGTCATGCTTCCAGAGTACCGAGCCGGATCTCTTGTCGAAGCACTGCAGAACACCGTTTGTGCCAAGAACAAAGAGCCGTCGTCCAGCAATCAGAGGCGTGGAATTCGGGCCATAGCCCCACTCCGACACCGGTTTCTTCAAGATGGACGGGATTTTGTGCTCCCAGATCGTGCGCCCGGTCTTGGCATCGAGTGCGACCGTGATTTCCTCTTCGTCGGTGCGGGTTTTACGATACTGGGTGAAGAGCATCCCTTCGTCGCAGAGGATCGAAGAATATCCATCGCCCAGCTGGCGCCGCCAAAGTTCCTTCGGCCCATCCTTGGGCCAGGAATTCGCCAGCCCTTCTGTCTCGACGACAAAGTTACGGCTCGAACCACCCCATTGAAGCCACTGTGCCTCAGCTCGAGGAGCGCTGGCCGCTGATAGGTAAATCGATAGTCCAGCAACGGCCATTCTTGTCGGCGATAGTCTGGGTCCATTCATGGTGGCGTGCTCCGTGGGGGCAAAAGAAAGGCAGACCGCCACACAGAAGTTTCGTGCTCAGCCTCGATTGAGTATCCGCTCGCCATCTTAGTCTGCGCAACCCAACCGTGAACACATTTAGCCTGTATGAAGTTGTGTGGGTGCCGTTGGGGCAAGCATCGGCACGAGAAAGCTTATTGCGACGGGCCGGGACTCCACTACGAAGCTGATGTTCATCCTCCAGGTGATGCCATGACACAAGGATCCATCTTGTCGAGGGTACGCCGCCTTTTTCATTACGTCATCCACAACTTTCGGTTGTATCGCGTTCTTGTAGCCAATGCTTGAGTGCTCCTTGCAAGTCGTAACACCTTAGACTAGAGCCTATCCCAAAACCGGACACTTGGTGTTGCCGTATAAATGCTCATGTTACAACTCACGGAAGAGCAGCTCGATTGGTTGGCGGAACGGATTCCGGATCACGTCGTAACTCGCAAGGGCGGTCGCCCTGCGGCTG
>JAJDDP010000011.1 GCA_029260235.1 Phycisphaerae bacterium
GCGAGGATGCAGCGACCGCAGGGGCTGAGTTCGACTTCGATCAGAACGACATCGTCTCAACTGGAGATGCATCGATCGTCAAGCCGCGCTTCGGTAACGCTGCGACGTCTTGTCCGTAGGCAGATTTGGGACTGCCGGTTCGGGTGATCAGCTGCCTGCCTCATGGGCCTACCCGAACGCATGAAGCTTCAACACCAAGACCGTCCAGGGAGACAATGCTCTCCTTGGCCGGTCTTTTTATGGGTGGCACAGATCGGGCTGCCGGCGATAATTTGGACTCCGAGACCCACTGCCCTAACCGAGCGTCAGTCCCAGCAACTGCATCACCTGTTGCAGGTCCGCCCACGTTTTGTGTTTATCTGAGGGGCTGCGGAGAAGGTAGGCGGGGTGGTAGGTCGGCATCAGCGGCACAGGTGGGCCTGACAGCGGACCCTCGACGTAGAAATCATGGAACTGTCCCCGCAACCGCCCTATGGAGTCGTGGGTGTCTAGCAAGGTCCGGACGGCAGGCGCGCCCAATGCAACGATCACCTCGGGATTGATGATGGCTAGTTGCCTGCGCAGATAGGGATTACAGGCGGCGATTTCATCCGGCGCGGGGTCACGGTTCTGCGGAGGGCGGCACTTCAAGACGTTGCAAATGTAGACTTGCTCGCGCGTCAGAGTCATGGCTTGAATCATACTGGTCAAGAGTTCGCCCGCTTTGCCAACAAAGGCCAATCCCTGTCTGTCTTCGTGGTAGCCAGGTGCCTCCCCGACAAACACCAAGCGGGCGTTGGCACTGCCTTGTCCGAACACGGTGTTGGTCCGCGAAGCAGCTAACCCGCACTTCTGGCAAGCCTTGACCTGTTTTTCATCGAGCAGGTTAAGTTGCACATCTTGGTCGCCGGCCCGGGCTGAATGCCGCTGCGACGTCTGTCGAATTGGTGATCCTGCGGGCAGGACATCACCCAAAGTCAATGGTAGCTCAGCCAGCCCGAGCATCCCCTCCATCTGAAGGTTTTGCCGGATGACGCGTCTTACTTGGGATTCTTCCATGGTGGTCGTTTCCAGTTCCGATCACGAAGGCTGGCCCATTGGCGGCGGGCTGCTCTGCACGCCCCTTATAGCCTCCATTTCAGGCGTGACCAATAGTCGTTGTCGGGTTAGGATCAACATCCATGGTGTGTTTTGAAGAAATCACAGTTTCCCTGCCCGACGGTTATTCTGCCTACGGGCGATATTGGTCGCCCCAGACCTGCCGGGGGAGCATCCTCCACCTGCACGGGATCCAATCCCATGCCGCCTGGTACGAGGTCTCTGCACGGGCACTTTGCGAGGCGGGCTATGCTGTGCTCCAGCCGGATCGGCGCGGTTCCGGTCGAAACCAGCAGCAGCGAGGTCACGCTGAGTCCTCCGAGCAATTACTGGGCGACGGCAGGGCCTGCCTTGACGAGTTGGCCCGACGCTCAGGGCGTTCGAGCAGCCATGTGCTGGGCATCAGTTGGGGCGGCAAGATGGCCTGTGCGATGTATGCCCATCAACCCGAGGGTATCGACGGGCTGATCCTGGTCACGCCAGGCCTATTCCCGGTCGTCACTGTCCCAGCCGCAGAGAAGTTCCGCATTGGGCTGTCTATGTTGTCTAACCCGTCGAAGCACTATGACATCCCGCTGAATGATCCAGAGTTGTTCACCGCCGACACGAACTGGCAAGCCTATCTTCGTGACGACGCATTGCAGCTTCACGAAGCCACAGCCGGTTTCTTCTTGGCATCGCGGCGGATGGACAAGGTCGCCAGGCGTCTGCCAGGTGCGAAGCCGGTCCCCTTGCTAATGATGTTAGCCAAGGACGAGCGGATCATCGACAACGTCGAGACCACTGAGTTCATCCGGAAGATGAATTGGCCTGACCGAAAGATCATCACCTACGAAAACTCAAGGCATACCCTAGAATTCGATCCAGACAAGGACCACTACCTGCAAGATCTGGTCGGCTGGCTGGCTGAGCATGATTCAGGCAAGGCCTAGCGCGGGGTTGCCTGCGGGCCATTCTTCAACGGGCGTGGCGTCGCAGTTCTGCAATCAAGCGACCGGCCCGGGGTTGCTCGATCCACTCGACGTGCCCGTCGGCAAAACCGAAGTTGGCCCCGAGATCCTTGGGGCCGGTGTCGGGCTCGGCAATCACTATCATCGCTGGGTCGAAGTCCTCATCGCTTACATTGACGCCCGACCTATACAGGTAGTAGCCATGGGTGTCAGCTTCGTCGATCGTCGATGGGCCTGATCCATCATACGGACTGCGGAGAATGTCCAGGGTAATGTCGCCCGATTCAACCATTGCCTTCATGGAGTCGGGGAACCAGCCGTCGTTATCGTTGGCGTAGATGAGACAGGTGGTCATCAGCCCTTTGATGTTCGCCATAGAAACAAGCCGCTGCGACTGATAGCGGGCTTGCTGGAGTGATGCCACAATCGACTCGGTGATCAAGCGGGCGATCGAACCGGCGGTGTTACCTCGAACGGTCAGATTGATCGAGACCAGCTCGGGTTGGCGGGAGGCGGAAAACATAATTTTCGCGTCTTGCTCCCCCAGTAGCTGGAGTCTTTGGAGGACGAGTTGTTCCTTGGAATTGCCTGGTTCCTGGGCAGCAGCCAGTTCCGCCAATCTGCGGAAGTTCAAGAAGGCCAATCGGCCGGGCGAGTTGGAATGAGCCGCCAGAAGGTAATTCGTTGCAGCTGACGTACTCAGCGTCTTGCCAGCCTTTTGGGCTTCCATCAGTTCCACGATGGATGCGCCGCTGTTACTGACCACCAGGTGATTTTCGAAAACGGCCAGGGCCAACCCCGGCGTTCCTTCGTCGGCGCGGGATATGATTGCGATGTCGCCGACAAAATCGCTGCGAATGGGCAATCGGTAGGCGGTGACCAGATTTTGGAAATGTCGTAGGAACAAATCGTCATCGGCCAGCTTAGCTAAGAGTACAACCCGGGGTTCGAGTTGCTCATCGAAATCCAGCCCCACCGCCCATTGCTCGACGAAGTTGGCCAGGAATTCGCGTTGGGGTGCGAACCCAAACTCGCGGGTGACGTCTTGCAACTCGTCTTCGTATTCATCGACGACGTCAGGAGCGACCTGCGCTACGAGGCTAAGCAACACATCCACAGCCTCGGAGGCGTTGGTCATGGATGAAGTGGCGGTGAAGACATAGTTGTCAGGAAGCATCGAAGCGATAGTCGTCTTGCGATTGCCAGGGGCGATCCAACTCCAGAGGCCCTCGGTTTCGTCTGCCACGGCTACTTCAATGCCGACGCGCAGGGCTTGGTCGGTCCTGTTGATACCCAAGACCAGCGAGCGGGCATCTGCAATCCCCGACATTTCATAAAACGGACGCAGTTCCGCCTCCATGCTGGCTTCGAACATGGGCAGCAGAGGCCGCAGGTTGACGTAGACGAATGCACTTTGGCTGCCCGCGCCGATTGCCTTGGCCAGGGCGTGCTGTTTGAAATCCTCGTTTTCACGGAATGAGGAGGGGCTGTACTTGCCCGCTTGGAAGTCAGCCGTAGCGGAGTAAGTGGTGCTGGCGAAAAAAACACCATCCAAGACTGCGCAGTGCAAGCCAATGAACGGAAACTGCATCGAGCGAACAGTCAGTTGATCGCCGGCTCGGCTTGTCTGAATCATAGGGGTTCGGTCGTCAGAAGTTAGCTGAGGCAGCAACCGGTTTTCCAGCCGGTCAAACACGGCTTCAGGATCACCCTCGACACCAGCGGCAAAATTGATCTGAATGGCGTCGGGCCTCAACAAGATGGGACCGCCGAGCGATAACATCGCGGATCCTTTGAAGCAGTCCTGCCAAGCGGACAGCAGTTTGGTGAGCGTTTCGCCTATCGTTGTATCAGCAACGGCCTGCAAGGGGCCGTCTAGCAAGGCAGCTGGATCGCTAACATAGAACAGCGCCAGGGGATCAGCCGGCGCCAGCGAGAGTACGTCGAGCTGCGTCGAGACAGCCGCTCTGCTCACATCGCCAGCTAGCGTTGGCGGCGGCACGAGCGTCAAACACAGAATCAAAGGCAAGATCCGAGTCATGTGAGCACCTCGTAAGAGCGGCGAGAGATCAATAAGCGCTGGTCAGTCCTCGAACGCTTTTTGTTTGGGCGGCGGAAATCGGATCACATGATCCTTGTCAAAAGGCCTGTTGCCTTCGATGCCGCCGTCGTCCGTCAGGTTGTCGCTGAAGCTGTAAAGCAACCAGCCCTTTTCGGTGCGGCGGTAGACAAAGTAATCACCGCTGAAAGGGTCGATCAAATCGTCAGGCCCGCCAAGCCAGCGTTTTAGGTATTCGAGATCTTCTGGAGGACCGCCTTGGTTGGTCAACGCGTAGAGGCGCAAGGCAATGCTAACCCGAGTCATGCGCATCTGGGTGATGAGCCGCTGGGCAAGAACATTGGCCCGAGAAAGCGAAGGCAGCATGGTACGCGAAATCATGTCCCAGGCGGGCAGGTTGGAGATCATCTCCTCCTCCCAGTTGTCATTCCAGCCGGCTTCGGATGCGGGCAGCGCCGTTCTGCGCTGCACCTCGGTGTAGTACCGGCGCATGTTCTGCTTGATGGCTCGATCGGGGAAGACCAACTTTCCCAGGCGGGCTTCTAGCGCACCCCAGCCGCTGTCGGTAGGCACATTGACCGAGTCGAGGAACGACAGTGTGCTCAGTGCGGCCGGATTGGTGATGAAGTGCGAAGGTTGGGAAGCAAATTCATCGACCATCCCGAGACCAAAGGCCTGTTCCTGCACTAAGCCCCGCTGCATGTCCGGGGCGTGTTCGAGCATCTGGGAGGTTTCGTTCAGAAGCCGTTCCAAACGGTCCTGGGGGAGGTTTCTTCGCAGTACAAGATCATGAATGGCCTGGGCGGCCAAGGCATCGCAGGCGACGCCAACCAATGCTTCGATCAGGGTAATTCCCTGAGCGACATGTGATCCCATGCGGGCAGCGACTAAATAGTCTTCCAGTGCTTCATCGTACTTGCCCCCGGCTTCTCGGCGTTTGCCGTTGACCACCAGCATCTTGGCCAATATGCGGTGATGGCTCAGCGAGGGAAGCAGCATGTTCACGACGCTTCCACGCGGGTTGCCATAATAGGGAATCTGGCAATGCTCGAACTCGGCTGCTCGGCGGGCAAGTTCGAGGGCCTTCTTGTTCTCCGGTTGGTCCAGCCACTTCGCCAACGCCTTGGCTTGGGGATGTTTGGGCCAGCCTGCATCGAGAACGTGGTCGAAGATGCCGCCAAGCTCCCTTGGGAGTTCCGAGTAGGCATTGATCGCTTCGATGTACACCCAGGCGGCGTTCTCGTCGCGGGGGATGTCGGCTACATCGAAGCCGCGAGACCGCAGGTCGTCCGCCGGCCAAACGGCCCTCGTTTCACCGCGCATGGTCACCGAGGCAGGCTCCGCTTGAGCCAAGGCGGCCAGCATTATGAGCCACGCGAGGGCGAGTGAACTTACGCGAATTGTTGTGTGTGAACCCATGGGCGTGCCTCCTGGAGCGGACCGATGGGTCAGGCCCGCTCAAACTCGTTCCCATGTAAGAGGACGGCCTGGTGGGCTGGGTGTTATCCAAGATTATTGTCAAATCTCTGTCAGTGCCCACTCCTGTTCGCCCCGCAAAAATCGACATCTTGTCGCCCACCCGGTGCGCTCGTACCCTATGTCGATGGAATCGCCCTGCCGGCGCAAGATCCTTCCTTTTTGAGTGATGGAGACAGCTTGATGAGTCGTTCTGCTATGTTGTTGAATTTCGCGCTTGCTCTTGGCGCTTGCGTTCTGCTTGGATGCACAGCTTCTGGTGGTGCCGCTGGTGGCTCCGATGCTGGCGGGACAAGCTCGGCACCGATCAACACCGGCACCCTCGGAGGCGGTGGCAGCGGCGGAGACCAATCCGATGGCGGAAGCAGTGGTGATGACGGCGACGGGGGTGACACCTCCTCCAACGGAATGGACGGTGAAAGCCCAGACGATCCCGACAGCATCGGCTCGAACGGCATGGACGACGGCGGGGATACGACACCGCTGGGTACGCCGGTGGTCACTTTGGCAATCGGCGACCTTGCGCCGTCCGCAGGCCAGACCGTCTTTCTGAACTGTGTGGTCACCGACAGCGGCGGTTCACCAGCCACTCAGTTCGAGTATGTTTCCACAGCCGGCGGCGGTGAAATTGTTCAAGATGGCAGCAGCATTGCCTCAGCTACGATTCCTCCGGGTTTGGTCAGTATCAACTATCAATGCCGGGCGACCAATGCTGCGGGGACGGGTGCGTTTTCACCGATCGCGACGGTCAACATCGGCGGCTAACTTCTGCAGCTGGTTTCGATCTCGCTGGCCTCATCAACTGATCGCCTCGGATTTGCTCCAAATCCGCAATACCGTTAAATTTCCAGGTTTTGTGCCTCTCTTGGCCGGATTGTGGTTCGGTGGCAGGGGCAGTGTGGAACTCGCCCGCCACATTGGCGGGCAGGCATCGGGATCGGCGAGCACATGGCAGAGCGTACAAGCAATTTCTTTGAAGAGCAGGCGGCCGGCGCCTACAAGCCCACCGAGGTTGACGCGAAGTGGCAGCGGCATTGGTCGGAGAACAACACCTTCGCAGTGGGCAACCCGGGCGACCGTGGCTTCGACGCCTCCAAGCCCAAGTGCTATGTGCTGGATATGTTTCCGTATCCTTCGGGATCGGGGCTTCACGTTGGGCATCCGCTGGGCTACTGCGCCACCGACATCTACTGCCGCTACAAGCGGATGAAGGGCTTTAACGTCTTGCACCCCATGGGGTACGACGCGTTTGGTTTGCCGGCAGAACAGCACGCCATCGAGACTGGGGTCCACCCAGCCATCACTACCAAGCAGAACATCGAGACCTACCGCCGCCAGCTGAAGATGCTGGGCTTGAGCTACGACTGGGATCGGGAAGTGGCCACCTGCGACGCGTCCTACTACCGCTGGACGCAGTGGATCTTCCTCGAACTATTCAACAGCTGGTATGACCAAGCCTTCGACTGGCAGGATGAGAACGGGCAACCCTACAAGGGCCGGGCTAGGCCTATTGTCGAATTGGTGGCGGAGCTTGAGGCGGGCAACCTAGGCCTCGATGCAGCCGGCAAAGTTGTGCGCGGTCCATCTGACGCACCACCCCGAGCGTGGACGGATCTGAATGAGAGAGAACAGCGTCAAGTGGTCAACGACCAACGATTGGCTTACATCGCTGAGGTAGATGTCAACTGGTGTCCCGCCATGGGCACTGTTCTGTCTAATGAGGAAGTGACCGCAAACGGGCTTAGTGAACGAGGGAATCATCCCGTATTCCGCAGACCCCTGAGGCAATGGATGATGCGGATCACCAAGTTTGCCGACCGCCTGTTGTCTGATCTGGACAAGCTGAATTGGCCCGAGCCCATCAAACTGATGCAGCGCAACTGGATCGGCAGGAGCACTGGTGCCGAGGTTGATTTCGTCCTGGTCTCGGGAGGCCCGGACGCTCCGGTTGTCGATGATGTTGAAGGTTGGCAGAAGGAGCGGGCCGAAGCGGGGTTCCTAGCCAAACCCGAGGCGTTCACTATCCGCGTTTACACCACCAGGCCCGACACGCTGTTTGGGGCCACCTACATGGTCATCGCCCCCGAGCATCCACTGGTAGAGAAGATCACCACCGATCAGCACCGCCAAGCTGTAGAAGCATATGTGAAGCAGTCGCGCCACAAGTCTGAGCTGGACCGCACCGCGGACACCAAAGAAAAAACCGGCGAGTTCACCGGCGCCTATGCCCTCAACCCGGTCACCGGCGAAAAGATCCCCGTCTGGGTGGCTGACTATGTGATGATGAGTTACGGCACCGGGGCAATCATGGCTGTGCCAGCCGGTGACACCCGCGATTTTGAATTCGCCCAGCTGTTCGACTTGCCCATCTCTGCCGTGGTCATGCCGGGTGATGACTGGCTGGGGCAATCGCAGCTTCGACCTACGACGCTCGCCGACCTCAAGCTGGAGTCCAAAGAGGAATGGGAACAACTTCGCTGCGCCTATCGCCAAGCCCCGGCTGAGTTTGCCGAGGCGTTCACCGGGCACGGGATAGCCATCAACTCTGGTCAGTTTGATGGCACTCCGACAGCCGAGTTCAAGACCAAGATCACAGCCTGGCTTGTGGATCGTGGAATTGGAAAAGCTGCGGTGAACTACAAGCTGCGTGATTGGATTTTCAGTCGTCAGAAGTATTGGGGCGAACCGTTTCCGGTGCTTCACGGTGAAGATGGCTTGATCGAGGGGATGGACGGGCACGATCTGCCGCTCGAATTGCCCGAGATGGACGATTTCAAGCCCACCCCCAGTGAAGGCGATTCCGAGGTGTTGCCCGAGCCGCCCCTGGGACGGGCCAAGGCATGGGTGCAGGTCGAAGAGGATGGCCAACAGTTTCGCCGCGACACCAACACCATGCCGCAATGGGCTGGTTCGTGCTGGTATTACCTGCGATTTTGCGACCCCACCAATCCTTCCGAAGGCTGGAACATGATGGCCGAGGATTATTGGATGCCCGTCGATCTCTATGTGGGTGGGGCTGAGCATGCTGTGTTGCACTTGCTCTATGCCAGGTTCTGGCACAAAGCGCTCTTCGACCTGGGGCACGTTTCGGGTATTGAGCCGTTCAAGAAGCTGATCAATCAGGGGATGATTCAGGCCTTCGCCTACAAGGACAAGCGCGGGGCGACCATCGCGGTCGATAAGGCTGAAGAGATCGAAGAAGGCAAGTTCCGCCACATCGAGACCAAAGAGCCGCTCGAACAGGTCATCGCCAAGATCAGCAAGTCACTCAAGAACGTAGTCACACCCGATGACATTGTCGCTGAATTCGGGGCTGATGCGTTTCGCCTGTACGAAATGTTCATGGGGCCTATCGAAGCATCGAAGCCATGGAACACGCGCGACGTCCCCGGCGTCTTCCGCTTGCTGAACCGCATTTGGCGGCTGGTAATAGACGAAGAAACCGCCGAGCTATCTTCTGCCCTCACCGATGACCAGCCCGACGACGATTTGAACCGCATCCTTCACAAGACCATCCAAAAGGTCGGCCATGACATCGAAGCATTCAAATTCAACACCGCGATTGGGCAGATGTTCGACTTCGTGAACACCCTGACCCGTCAGGAGAAGCGGCCGCGAAGTGCCATAGAGCCGTTCGTGCTACTGGTAGCGCCGTTTGCCCCGCACCTGGCTGAGGAGTTGTGGCAGAAGCTAGGCCACACCGAGTCGCTTGCCTACGCTCCGTGGCCAGAGTACGAAGAAGCGCTCACCAAGGAAAACCAGATCGAGGTGCCTGTGCAGATCAACGGGAAAATCCGCTCGCGTATCACCGTAGCCGCCGATGCGGACGAAGCAGCGGTTGAAGCAGTGGCAAGGGCCGACACGAAGATTGCAGCCGCGATTGAGGGCAAGACCATCCGAAAAATCATCGTGATCAAGGGCCGGCTGGTGAATATGGTTTGCGGGTAGAGCTGGTTAGCGTAGCCAATGCCCCGCCCAAGCCCACACCTTTACTACCGCTCGGAGAAACGTGGCACCCGTTGATCAAACTACGATACTGTTGTCAAAAACTCATCCAACACCTTCTCGGTGCAGGGTAACGGCGTCTTGGATGATATCTTTCCTTCGACTCGTCTCCTTCAAGGAGCGCTCCTGGAGGCGGCCACCCGTCACCGGCGGTCTATGTTCACCTGTGTGGCAATCCCTTCTTGCGTGAAGCGGAGGTGTGCCGTCAATACGTCGATGGTCTCCAGCATTCCGCCCAGTGGTGACGACGGTGGAGGTGCATTGTGCCGCACCGGCTGTTCAAGCGTTCCGTGAACCGAACACAGCGCAGTCCCTTTCGAGGCATCGTACCGATACGTACCACCGTCAGGACAGACCAGGCCGTAGCCGAGGTATGCCCGTGCAGAGTCATCGACGGAGCGATCCTGCAGTAGGCCGCAACGGCCCAGCATCCATACTTGCGCGAGATTGCGCCACGAGATCTGACGTGCCTGCTGTTCCAAGAAATATGCCACCGACGGGCGAGCGAGTTCCGCAGCGCGTGGTGCGACGAACAAGAGCACATTGGCATTCACGTCTGCTGACGCGACGGGGGTATTGTCTCGCGGTTTGTATAGTCGGTCGATCAGGCTCCGAAGCGAGGAAGGTTGAGTTGAGATGTAGAAGCCATCTTCAATCGTCGCGTAATAGAGAGCAGGTCCACGCTCGCTGACCGTACTTACTTCAGCATCTTCAGCCGTATTCTCCGGCTCAGGCTCGTCACTCTGAAATTGCCTGGCAAGCGTGCCGGAGGGGTCGGGCCCAATCTGGACGATGGTGATGTCGTGATACGGTTCCAGCGGGCGGAAGACCACCGTGTTGGGTGCCGCCGTGGTGACCATCGTTTTCAAGGCGACAAGAAACACAGCCAAACTTACTTTGTTCTTGACGTGCACGCCCAACACAAACGACGCATCGAATACATCGATGATCTCTCGGTTCGGCGTCCGTTGGGCTTGGTCGCGATCTCCCGATTCATATTGTCGCCGCACCAAAGTTCCGAACGCATCCGTATCCTCGATCCAGAAGGTGACCCAGTCACCGAGCCAGTCGGAAGTCGTGTTCGTCCCGGTGACCGAGCCGAGCATGGTCGTGTACTGGGCCTTTTGGTTGCCGTCATTTAGGTGCATCACATAGCGTAGGAGTGTGTTCTCGCTGAACAGACTTGTACGGACGGTGATCGGCTCCCCGCCGGCTACATCTGCCATTTCGTTGTACTTGGACGAATCGATGAGCGGCAGAATATGGGTCTCCAGGGTGATCTTCTTGTCAATCCTGAATCGGATGCCAATTGGGTCGAAGAACCGACGCCAGTATTGCTGATAACGGTCCCGGAAACGCCCGTAGGCTTCCGCTTCTTTCTCGGTAGCCAATTCCGAATCGAACTCGATCACCGGTTTCAGGAAGCCGACGTCGCCGCAGGCAGAGCTTCGCGCCTCGCCACTCTCAGCATCCCAGGTAATGACCCCATCCTCCGGGCCATAGAGGTCATCTGCATTCAGTGAGCGATTGGCGACAAGTTGCTCAAAGGTCGGGCGGCTTGGGCCATGCTGGTAACCATGGAATATGGCGGCATTCGTTAGCATCTTCAGCGAGGTAGCAGCTCCGAGTCGACGCTTCTGCTTGATCCGGACCTCTGGGCCGACCAGACGGCGGATGAACGGGTCGCTGAGATACAGGAAGCCGTCTTCGACGGAGTTGTCGAGTGGGAAGACCACAGCCCGCATGTACTTGAAATCGCCTGCCTCCGCTAGGTTCGGTTTGCTGCCTTGGGCCGCGTCGATGATGCGCTTTAGCGCCGTCAGAGAATTACTGTACAGGCACACGTCATCGATCCAACAACGATGGCACGAGACGCGCCTGCGGGCATCAACCAGCCGCTCTATCCTGACCCCCTGGTACGTAGTTTCGTCGTGACGAGCAGCGCTGTTCTCCTGCTTCGTATGGGAGAACGGCAAATCTACGGCAGCCTGAAAGGCCTCTTTCGCGTGCACGTGAAAGAGGACCGTGACATCGGAGCCGTTCACGAGGTAGGGATCTGAACCGGAGACGGCGATCTCGCTGATGACTGCCGGACCGAGCAGGCGAGCAAGGATGTTGTCCGGCAAACAGAGCTGCTGGAGTGTACGGGCACGCGTGCCGTGATCAGTGCCCACGGGCTTGGCGAGGCGGAGGAGCGAGCCACCCCATTGGTCCGAGAAGTCGAGCAACTCAAGAAGCCGGGCTACGCTACGAAAACGAAGAAAGTAGTGATCCTCGGGGACCAGCGCGGCCAGCTTCCCGTGGATTGGGTCCTTTCCGCCACGCATCTCGGCGAACGGATGGGCTTTCACGGCGACAGCAGGGATGTCGCCGAACAAGACCTTTCGCTCCCCGCGGTCACGGTCGGGATTGGCCATTCGGTCAAGTTGCAATGCCTCCTGGATCGCGAGCGCGCCACTAATGACCCCGTACTCCACTTCCTCTGGTTCCCGGATGCCCCCGGACCGGCGAGGCGGTACCTCTGCCAGCGGCAGACCGAACTTCCTGCGGGTTTGTTGTGCGGCGTAGGCGAAGAAGCCGCCCACGTCGCCAGCATATTCCCCCAGAATGCGAAACCACTCCGCCTGGGCGGCAGCCCAACTCTGGCGTGGAGACTTGTTGCCGGTGAGCTGCCCAGCCGCGCCGAGATCTAGAACCAACGGCGTCGTCCGCCAACTTCCATCGGTCGTCGGGTAGCGCAGCGACAGCTCAAGTGAGGTCGCGTCTGGGCACCGGCCGATGAACGTCAGTCGATCAAGTCGCGAGACAGGCTGCCGTGGTTCGGGCCGTTCGTATTCAAGGTAGCACGGATAATTCCATTGGGGTTCGCCTACCAGTGAGGCCAGCCGGGGCCAAACCGTCTTCTGGCTCCTCCATGGCTGCTGTTCTATCGTCATGGTGCCCATGTCCTCTGGACGGCGAACAGCGACTCGAAATACAATCTGTTCACCGACGCTGGCTTTGAGGAGCGAGAGCACTTCAGGCTGGGCTGCGCGTGCAGTCAACTGCATGCCCTGCATACTCAACGTGCCTAGCCCGACGAAGAACAGAGTTTGCTGGACGAAGCCGATGTGTTTCTGGATGTTGGTCGCGCTGTTCATGCTGGTCTCCTCGCTGGCAGAAGGCGTCGCCTTTGCCAGGCGAATAGTCTGAGCAGGATCGTGGCTAAAGATGGTATCAGGTTCGCTCTTTCTCCGGAAGTTTCTGGGGAGGGAGCCGCCCCGAGTTGCATCCCAGCAATTCTTGGGTGTCCACCGCCTCTCCCGCCAGGATGCGTCATATGTCCCATCATAGCCCAAACTCGTGCGCCGATACCCATGCAAAAGGGGCCGTGACTCTTCTGAGTCACGACCCCATTGGTTTTTGGAGATACTAGATTGAAGATCCGGTGCTTACGAGGTGCGGACGGCGGTGGCCGTTTCGACCATGACCTTGATCATTTCCTGGACCTTGGTCAGCCGCTCCATCGGGCATTGCTTCGCGCATGCCTCGGCAGAAGCGGTCTGGGCTGCACCTTTGCAGCAATCTTCTTTAGCCTTGCCTTTGCAGCAATCGCTTTTCTTGGCGTCGGCTGCGACGGTCTTGGCCTTGCTGCAACAACCGCTCTTCTTGGCGTCGGCTGAAGCGGTTTGGGCCTTGGCTGCAGAACCGCACTTCTTGGAGCAGGGTGCATCCTTAGAGGCAACGGCCGAGGCTGTCTTGGCCTTGCTGCAACAACCGCTCTTCTTGGCATCGGCTGAAGCGGTTTGGGTCTTGGCTGCAGAACCGCACTTCTTTGCACATGGCGAATCCTTGCCAGCCACAGTCGAAGCTGTCTTCGAGCAGGCTTTGGAGCAAGGAGATTTGGCTTTGCCGTCTTCGCTAACTCCCGTGTTGCTGTCGCTGGCGAGGCGGGCGATGGCTTTGCGGACGGCGTCGGCGGCGGCGTTGGCCTTTTCCTGAGACTCAAAATCCAGGCCGGCCAAGCGGTAGGTCATCTTGACGCCTTTGGTCTTGGCGATCTTCTGGGCTGTCTTTGAGCAGCCGATGCAGTCTTCACCCACGACATAGCGAACGACCAGCATATCGTCGGCTTGCTTCTCAAGCAGGGTAGCTAAGGCGCCACTGGCTTCGGGGCGGCTATCAAAGGTCTTACCAGCTACTTCAAACTTCACCTTGCTCGGACAACCCGCTGTCTTTGACGCCGTCTCGTAGCAGGGCGTCTTGGTATCACCGGCCACGAAAAGCATCTGCGGCAACTTACCCATGGCCTTGGCAACGGCGCTTGTACCCGCCTTACCGCAGCAGCCACCCTTGCCTGAGACCAACTCAGCAGACTTGCTACACTTAGCCTTGCCGGTCTTGGTGGCACACTTACTTGGCTCGCCCGCAAAAGCGGCGACGGCCGTCATCGCAACCGCTATGGTTGCCAAAAAGGTGAATCTCTTCATCGTTGACTCCTTCTGTTTGTTGCAGATCGTATCTGACTCGTTCGTGCCCAGGACTACCGAGGCAAACTATCATTCGCATACGACTGAACCCGGATGGGCGGTCGGCTTATTCCGACCAACTCTGAGAAACACCCAGCCCGGGTTGATGTGCCTCTCAGTATATCAGGATAGTCTGCCCCAGAGGCGAGGATTCTGGTGTCAGCTTTGTAACACAGCCATCGGCGGCAACTACGGCGGGCCTGGAGATGTAATCTGTTGTCGCCGGTCGGGCGGTTGGATGCGGCGGGCATTTGAGGCGGTAACTGGCCCACAGCAAGCAGAACAGCCCATGCCGATGGTGTTCAGGCGATCATCGAACACGCGACGTTATGGGCTGCCGCGCCGCACGCCTAGCCAGTGTCCTCATCGACCCCGGGCTTACCCGCCTGCAGTAGGATCCAGCATGTCCTTTTTGTCTTCGACGTCCTTGAATTCATCTGCCTCAGGCAGGGCATCCTTCTGGGCGTCGATGACAGGCCAGTCTTCGGTATACTTGGCGTTGATCTCAACATAGTCCGCCCACTTATCGGGCAGTTCATCTTCGGCGAAGATGGCTTTGGTCGGACACTCGGGGATGCACAGACCGCAGTCGATGCAAGTATCCGGATCGATCACCAGGAAGTTTGCACCCTCGTGAAAGCAATCCACCGGGCAGACAGCTACGCAGTCCGTGTATTTGCACTTGACGCAAGGCTCAGCAACGATATGGGCCATAGTTTACACTCCGTTCGGGCGCTATTCTCAGTAGGTTCTAGCCACAAACATCCCAGAATTCCAGGGGGTTTTCAACTGGTCGATCACCGCCGCCCGGGAATCTTGGGATCTGACTCGGACGACCACAGCCCGAACCAGATTATCCAGGGATTATGCCGTCAAATCCACAGAGGGCAAGTTGCGGACAGACGCGCCCCAGATTTTTTGCCACGGCCCACTCCGCCAGAATCTGAGGCGGCGGCTTTTCTTGAAGGAGATGAGGGCGGGCGGACAGTTTCGCCGCATGGTATCCGAGGTGTTATGTGCGTGTGATCGACATCCTCAGCGCCAAGATGGGAATGGGCGATAGGAGGGTGAGTTCGTGCATGTTAGACTCGCAGGGCGGCTGTGAACGAGACGGCCAATCGCAAGAGTTAGAACAGTGGACTCGCCGGTGCCATATGATGAGCCTCGAAGATAGGGTGGATCGTCCTGATCCCGCGCCAGATTCGTTCCAGCAGCGGTCTTGTCCTGCGTGTTGCTACCTGCTAGTCGGCCTGCAAAGGCCAGCTCGGTGCCCGGAATGTGGTGTAACGGAGTTACCTCAAGAAGTGGTGTTGAGTGGGCTAAGCGCCTCTTGCTGGTCGCGGATCGCCTTGTGCGGGCCGTTCGTTGGGCGCAACGCGGGAGAGGATCTTTGGACAATCGCTCTGCATCCATCTTTGGGGCGCATCTCCAGGAACCGCACCCTATCAATGGTGCTGGCCCTATCATTGGCTGTTCTGACTGCCGCCCTGTTGTGGGGCTGGTGGGTGTACAAGGTGCCGCAGCAACCAGGAGACGGCACATATACGCAGAGATGCTGTTGGTATGAGGTTTCCCGCCAAGCCATACCGTCGGAAGTCTCGCACGGCCGGACGCCCGGCGGCGAGCCATTAGTTTACCACTACAGTCTTGGTGTCACCGGCTGGCAGATTCCACTTTGCGTGCTCGAACTCGCGTCGGGCCAAGTGTTCTATTTCGCGTTTAGAATGTTCGGTTGGCCATGGATATTCCTACTATTTGGGTGGCCTGTGATGTGCGCAGTTGCGCGCAGTATCGAAGCCAGACATCGAACTCGGAAGGCGGGCCTCATAGTCGCTTCGATTGTCTCCTGCCTCGCGTTTGCACCAACTATGTATCACGGCATGATTGCACGAACTATGTATCCCGCCAGTCGGGCGGTGACGCTCTTGGCGTGGGCGTTGATGTTGCTGTATTCGATTGGGCGCGGTAGCGAAACCAAGCGTGGATTCAGAATGGCAGGGCTTCTAACCGTTTCGTTTGGTCCCTTCCTCGCCTTCGTTCCTCTTCTCTTCGCGGCCAAGCTGGCCTACGCGTTCTTTTGGATTGATTGGCGGATTATCCAATACCTGTTCTTCCTACACCTTGTGCTGGCAGTCTGGCCCGGCCTTACCTACGCCCGGTACGCTATGCTTGCCCCCTTCGGCCGATGGCGCAGGTACGCCCTGGCAGGAGGCACCTGCTTCGTGGTTGTTTTAGCGCCGATTGCAGCTTATGGATTGATCTTGTTCGACGAGGTAATCGCGATGAATTGGATCTGACGCAGCTCTCGACTCAGACGCACCATTGAGCGAGCAATGATCGTCAAAGCCAATTGAGCCTGCTCTGAGCATGAAGCGCGGAATCAGCGTGAGAATTCGGGTCTTGCTTGCTGGCTGTGTAGCCTCTTAGCCTTCGATCTTGGCTATGGTTACGCGCAGGTGGCGTTGGCGATGGCCTTGCTTGCGGCGGTAGCCTTTGCGGCGACGCATTTTGTAGATGGTGATCTTGTCGCCTTTGATCTCGCCGGTGATGGTGGCTGTTACTTTGGCGCCTTCGACGTAGGGTTGGCCTACCTTGCAGTCGGACCCTTCGCCAAGCAGGAGCACGCGGTCAAACTCGATGGATTCCTGCCCGTCGTCCAACTCCTCCAGTTGCAGGTCCAGGATTTGGCCTTCGGTTACCTGATACTGATGGGCACCATGTTCGATGATCGCGTTCACTTGCTTACTCTCCAAATTCAACCGCAGCACTGCCCGTCAGGCAACCAATGATAAGTCCAAACCGCTCGATTTTTCGAGGGCCCAAAAGCGAGCCGCGTATTGTGCCAAGCATGCCCCAAAAGGTCAAGCCGAGGGCAAGATCGCCCCGAATCAGCCTGGATAGCCAGAGCGCCCTGTTTGACATGGCTGGGATTTCTTGCTAAACGCCCTGCCTCGGCATTGGGGGTCGGCCTATAATCAGCCCGGTTGGAGATGTAGGGCATGGTTGTCGATAATCGCTCTTGAGCCGGTGTCTTGAAAGGTCGGGTTCGAGCGTAGGGGTGGTGCAGTGGCAAAAAGAGCGCAACATACTGGCAAATCATTAGTTATCGTCGAATCGCCCGCCAAGGCCAAGACGATCAATCGCTATCTTGGGTCGTCTTTTACGGTCAAAGCGTCGATGGGGCACGTCCGCGACTTGCCAGCCAATGACATAGGCGTGGACATCGAAAACAGCTTTTCACCGGTCTACACCATCTCCCCCTCGCGCAAGAAACTGATCAAAGAGCTGACCAAACTGGCCAAAGATGCAGATTGGATTTACCTGGCCACCGACCTTGACCGTGAGGGCGAGGCGATCGCCTGGCACTTGGCCTCTGCTCTGGATCTGCCGCAGGAGCGCACCAAGCGGGTTGTTTTCAACGAAATCACCAAGTCAGCTATCCAGCAGGCATTCTCCAATCCGCACGACTTGGACATGGATAAGGTCAATGCCCAGCAAGCTCGGCGAATTCTGGACCGAATCGTGGGCTACCAGCTCAGCCCGCTGCTCTGGAGCAAAATCGCCAAGGGATTGTCAGCCGGCAGGGTGCAGTCGGTCGCAGCCCGTTTGGTTGTGGAGCGCGAGTGGCAGATTCGGGAATTTATTCCGACTGAATCCTGGAAAATCGGCGCTTACTTCTCGACCCAGCCTAAAAAGGCAGC
Source organism: Phycisphaerae bacterium (assembly GCA_029260235.1). Lineage (GTDB taxonomy): Bacteria > Planctomycetota > Phycisphaerae > UBA1845 > UBA1845 > OFTM209. Next base: position 17,777 of record JAJDDP010000011.1, read on the forward strand.
TGCCTTGGCCCAGGACTGGGAGCTGTTTCTCGAAGGCGGAGCCGACCTGGACTCGGGTCGAACCATCAAGGAACGAACCACGTGGCTGAGCAAGCACGCCTGCCTCTCGACCGAATTGGTGAAATTGGGTGGCAAGGCGTTCAACCCCAAGAATGCAGACGAGTGCCGGACGGCGGCTGAGGCGTTGGGGTTCGTGTGCAAAGAGGTCGAAGAACGTGTTTGGGAAGAATATGCCCAGCACGGCCTAAAGACGATCGACCTGAACGGGATCACCTCAGCCGATGCAGCGCCAAAGTTCGTGGTGTCGGATGTCCAAACCAAACGCAGCAAGACCAAGGCGCCCGCGCCATTTATTACGTCTTCCTTGCAGCAAGCAGCCAGTACGCAACTGAGTTTCTCTACCTCGCAGAGCATGCGCGTTGCCCAGCAGCTGTATGAAGGAATCGAGCTTGACAAGAAAGGCGAACCGGTCGGCTTGATCACCTACATGCGTACCGATTCTCGAATACTGAGCAAGGATTCGGTGGAACACGTTCGGGGGTTGATTTCCGAAGAATATGGGGCCGACTACTTGCCACCTGAGCCCAATATCTATTCCAGCGGCAAGCGAGCCCAGGAGGCTCACGAAGCAATTCGCCCAGCCGACGCGTCGGTCACGCCGGATTCCATCAAGGGCAAGGTGACGACGGAACAATTCAAGCTGTATGATTTGATCTGGCGCCGGTTCGTCGCCTGTCAGATGACGCCTGCCCAGTGGGACAGCACGACCATCTTGATCTCGGCGGACACAACAGCGGGCGAAGCGCTGTTCAAAGCCACAGGCCGACGACTTGCATTCGACGGATGGCAAAAGGTGGCCAAGGCAGGCAAGAGCGATGATCTGATTCTTCCTAAGCTATCCGAGCAGGATGAGGTCGCACCCCTTCAGGTCGATCCGCAGCAAAAATTCACGTCCCCACCACCGAGGTACTCAGAGGCGTCGCTGGTCAAAGCCATGGAGGCGGAGGGCATTGGTCGGCCTAGTACCTACGCTCAGATCATTCAGACTATTCAGGATCGGGGCTACGTCGAGCAGATCGATCGCCGGCTCTATGCCACAGACAAAGGACAGATCGTCACCGAGAAACTGATCCAGCATTTTCCGAAACTGATGGACTTGAAGTTCACCTCCTACATGGAGGATGAGCTGGACAAGATCGAAGAAGCCAACTTGGATTGGGTCCATGTACTCAATGAGTTCTATGGCCCGTTCAAAGAATTGCTTGATCGGGCCCATGCTGAGATGGAACCGGTGCGGGCAGAGCCGAGTGAGTACAAGTGCAACAAATGCAACAGCGACATGGTCTACCGTTGGGCTAGGAGCAGTCGCTTCTTGTCTTGCACAGCCTATCCGGACTGCAAAGGCGCTTACAACGTTGATCGAGAAGGCAAACCGATCATCCCCAAGGACATCGACATCAAGTGCGAATCGTGCGGCAAAGAGATGCAGTTGCGGCATTCGCGCCACGGGGCGTTCTTGGGCTGTACGGGCTATCCCGATTGCACCAACACCATTCCCTGCAGCGAAGATGGCGTGCCGCATAAGCTGGTCACCGAGAAGGAACTCGAAGAGCCGTGCGACGCATGTGGCCTAGGCAAGATGGAAGTTCGAAGGGCCGGAGTTAGAACCTTCATCGGCTGCGACAAATACCCCGAGTGTAAGAATACGAAACCACTTCCTGAGGGCGTGCGCCTGGAGCGGAAGGTGGTGCCTATCGAAGAAGCGGGCATCGCCTGCGAAAAATGCAATAGGCCGATGATCATCCGTTCGGGCCGGCGCGGTCAGTTCATAGCCTGTACAGGGTATCCGCGTTGTCGGGGTACCAAGCCGATCGAAAAGCTCGAAGAGCTCCAAGCCAAAGCCAAGGCGGAGGGCAAGGTGCCCGACCCATTGCCCAGAGATGAAAACGGGCAGGTCACTACCAAGTCGGTCAAGGCTGCCAAGAAAGAGGTTCCACGGACGCCTGACGGCAAGGTTGATTACGAAGCGATGGGTCCGCCCCCGGCTGGGTTCGCTTGGACCCGGACCGGTAAGCCCGTCGTAGAGACTTGGCCCGAAGATCCCTTGGATTGCCCGGAGTGCGGCAAGGAGCTGCTAATCAAAGCCGGACGTTTTGGGGCATTCTTCAGTTGCACCGGGTTTCCCAAATGCCGCAACTCGGTCAATCTTCGTGGTGCTGCCAAGAAGCAGGGCGAGATCGAATTCCCACCGCCGGTACGCCCCAAACCGATTCCAACCGACATTTCCTGCGACGAATGCGGCGAGATGATGGTAATTCGCGAAAGCCGGTCCGGGAAATTCCTGGGTTGCAGCAAGTACCCCAAGTGCAAGACGACCAAGCCGCTGCCCGAAGGCATGGATGGCAAGAGTGAATCGACCACCAAGGCGGAGTCAACGACCCCCAAGACAAAGTCAGCAGCAACCAAGACAAAGTCAACAACCGGCAAGACTGAACCAGCGGCCAAGTAGCTCAGCCAACCGAATGCACCACTTCGGGAAGAGGCACCAGACGCGTTCTATAGTTTCTATGCGCGGGCACTTGCTGAACTCCTCCACATTGATTAGATCAGGCTGGGTCACGGCCTCGAATTCGCGGCCATCACTAGCCAACTAAGCGGCCCTGAAGGAAGAAACATCATGAACAGCGGACTGGTTATCGTAGATATTCAGAACGACTATTTTCCCGGCGGAAAAATGCCCCTCAAGGATGTCCAACAGGCAGCTGAGCATGCCTGGGCTTTGCTGGAAGTTTTTCGCGAGCGCGGACAGCCCACCTTCCACATTCAACACGTTTTCGAAAACGACGACGCCCCATTCTTCGTTCACCATACCGAAGGCATCGAACTCAACGATTGCATCGCTCCGCGTGAGGGCGAGCCGGTCGTGGTCAAGCACCATCCCAATAGCTTTCGGGATTCGTCCTTGTTGGACGAGATCAAGAAATCCGGCGTGCAAGAGCTGGTCATCTGTGGGGCGATGAGCCACATGTGTATTGATGCGACGACCCGGGCGGCGGCTGACCTGGGGTACGACTGCACACTGATTCATGATGCCTGCGCGACCTGCGACGTTCAATTCGAGGACAAGACCATCCCAGCCGATCAGGTCCACGGCGCGTTCATGTCAGCCTTGGGCTGGGGCTATGCGAAACTGCTGAGTACCAAGGCGTATCTGTCCGCGTAATTCTGATATTGCCGCCAGCGGTTTTGCGAAGCAGCACGGAAGGGGATGTTGGCCCGCTTCCCCATTCTAGCCGACTTCTCGTCGCTGGAAGGCAATCACACCAAGTGACAGTATAGAGATAGCCATCAATCCGCTGTAGGCGGCGACGGTTGCGACGTAGCTGCCCGGGATGGGTCGCCCGGCTGTCACGGCATCCAAGACGGAATAAATGCCGAGGTTGGGCAGGATCTTGTAGAGCGTGTCAGCCACGGCGGATTCGTTGGCGTGCTGGCCAAGGACAAAATCGGAGACCAGGCCTGCCATGGTGAAGAGCACGCAGACAAGCAGGGTCATCACCTGGGACAGGCGAGTCGAAACCGCCAGGGCGATAGCTGCGAGCACGGCGACCGCCAGGGCTATCAGCGATACCGAGTAGATGAGCTGGATACTGAAGATACTCTCGCCGAAGGGCTGAGCTTCCCAAGTCTTGTTCCAGAACCCGATGAGTATGGCCGCCAAGGTCATCAAGCCTACCCCGAGGGCGACGGCCGCTGAGGCGAACTCAGTCCCGAAGAAGTAGTTGAGGAAGGCAGCTATCGCCATAGTCAGGAATAATGCCCCAAAGCCAAACACAAGCACCGGTCCATCCCAAGGGTCGGTGGAATTCTGAAGCACCTGGTGACGCATCATCATCAGGAACATGAGGCTGCAGAGGTAGAGGGCAACCATCAAAGCCAGAAGCACTCCGGCATATTTCCCGACCAAGAATAATGGCCTGGACACCGGCTTGCTGATTACAGTGAGTACCGTCTTGTTCTCAATTTCCCGGGTCAAAACACCTGTCGCACTGAAAACAGATAAGAACAATCCGCTGAGCAACAGCGTAGATAGCCCCAGGTCCATGAGGAGCTTGTCGTCATCGGCCAGGGTAAAGCCGGCCAGTCCGATGTTCAGGATGAACATCAACGCGGTCACCAGCAGGATAACCCCGAACAAGGGCTGTCGAATTGTCTCGAGGAAGGTATTACCAACGATGGCGAGGAATCGGGTGATCATGGGCGTCTCGTTGCAACCCCATTGGGGCACTTATGTTAGGGAAATCCGGCCTGACGCGGCCACCCTTGGCATCGATGGGCGGATAGTGTACTCTTCCGGCCCGGTTTAGCCAACAGCGCAATGAACACCGGGGAAGCACAGCCGTCTCTTCTTGCCGAGGCTTCTTGATCGGATGAAAACGCTTGGCGGCTGGCCCGTCAGGCTGGATGAAAAAAACGGAAACCAGTGATGGTTCAAGCCACATCTTCGGAATCGTACGACCGTCGTGCCCGTCAGGTCTGTGTCTTTGGGCTGATCGCCCAGCTGTTCGCATGCCTTGGCATATTTGGCGCCTCTATGTGGGCTGGTTCGGGTGCTGTCGCCGCTGAGGCGGTGCACTTGGCCGGTGGCGTCTTTGTCTGGCTGGTCTTGCTGGTCGTCTTTGTTCAGCGCAGGCGGGCCGGGGCTGAGAAGTTTGAAACCGATGAACTCCGCCGCATGGCTGAGGCCGGTGCCAACACGACGATCTTCGAAGCTGGCGATGAGGCCATGCATCTGGAGCGACAGCGACTCCGCTGGATCCAGAAATGGTTTCTGCCTTTTGGCGGATTGGCGTTGGCTTCGTTCCATGTCCTTGTCTACGTTCTGTGGCACATGAAGTTCGGTGGCAAAGCGGTCACCGACTCTGATTGGCTTGTAGCCCCTGCGGACCAGAAAACGCTCACAGCGATCATGGTCGCTCTAGCCGGGATTTTCTGCTTCCTGTTCTCGCGTTACGCCAGCGGGATGGCCCGATCAAGTCATTGGCGGACGTTGAGGGCAGCAGCCACCTACCTGGCGGGAAATGCCCTGATGTGCCTGGTGCTTGTGGCGGCCCTGCTTGCCAGCGGTGCGGGCATGCGACTCGAATGGGCTGAGCCGCTCGCTATCTACATCATCAAGATCACCATGTTGGTTTTGGGCATCGAATTCCTGATCAATTGGGTGCTGGACATCTATCGTCCCCGGATGGAAGGCGAGGAACTCAGGCCGGCGTTTGACTCGCGTTTGTTGGCCCTGATTAGCGAACCGGGGGGAGTCGCCAAGTCAATCGCCGATGCCTTCAATTACCAGTTTGGGTTTGAAGTTTCGGGGACTTGGCTCTACCAGCTCTTGCGTAGATCCGTATTGCCCCTCCTGGTGTTTACCATGCTCTCGCTGGTCGGACTTTCCAGCGTTTTGATTGTTGACATCGACCAGCAGCTGGTTGTTGAGCGGTTTGGCAAGCCGCCGGAAGCACGAACGCTGGGACCTGGTTTGCACTTCAAGCTGCCCTGGCCAATTGACCGGGCGTACAGACAGAGCGTGACCGGCATCCGCACGCTGGTGGTCGGCACATTGCCAAATGAAGAAAAAGAAGATGAAGGTGCCCATGATCGGGGTGACATCGAGCTCTGGACCGAAAAGCACAACTTCGCATCGCACATGAGTATCCTCGTTGCCCATAGGCCTGAACGGATGGGCGATGCTGTGGCGTCCAAGTCATTCGGCGTTGCCATGGTCAAAGGGGCGGTAGCGATTCAGTATGTGCTGTCGGACATTAGGCAGTACATGTACAAGTACGAGGATCCTTCCGAAGTCTTGGAGGCGGTTGCCTTTCAAACATTGACTGAGTATGCAGCCGGCGTAGAGCTGAACGACTTGATCGGGGCCGGTCGCGCCGAGTTCGAGGCGGGGCTTCGGGACGAGTTGCAAATCAGGATTGACCGGTTGGAGTTGGGCATCGACATCATCTTCCTGGGATTGCAAGCAGCCCATCCACCCGAGGAGGAGGGCGTGGCTGCCTCGTTCCAGAACGTCGTCGCAGCCGTCAGCCGCAAGAAGGCGGCTATCGAGGAATCGTTAAGCCAAGCACAGCAGATCAAGACTCAGGCTGCAGGCAGCGTCGAGCGGGCAGATGATTTGGATGCGGCTATCCAGGCTGTCGATACCTTGTCCGTGGATTCTGAGGCTGATCCCGCTGCTTTGGCGGCGGCTAAGGCAAAGGTGGACGAACTGATGCTGGGCGATGCAGCCAAGGGTATCCCACCGATGGGCGGCATGGGCGCTACCGGTATTTTCATGGCGGAGGCGAGCAAGACTGCCGCGGTAGCCAAGGCCAAGTCGAAGAGAACCCGGTTCGAGGGTGATCTGTTGACCTTCAAGGCTGCCCCGGTTCTCTACAAAATGCGAAAGTACCTGGATATGTGGGTTGGTGTTGCCCAGAATCATCGCAAGGTTGTCGTCTTGGCTGACCTGGACAAAACGGACCTAATTATCATTCTGGAAACAGAACAGAAAAACGTTCTTGATTTGACCGAGCCGGGTTCATCCGGCAACTAGTGACCGGGCGAGTATGCCCTTCTGCGGAGACGTAGGCTCATGAGGAATCTGCCAAGTGTTCTGGCGGCAATCGCGGTGCTTCTGGTGCTGATGTTGTACATGTGCTCCTTTCAGGTTCGCGTGACCGAAGTAGCCATCAAGCGTACCTTTGGCAACGCGGCCGAATCAGACGTGATCGAATCCCCCGGGCTTTATTGGAAGATGCCCTGGCCGATCAACAGCGTTGTCCGGTACGACAAGCGCCTGCGTACCATGGTCAACACCGCCGTCGAAACCAGAACATCCGACAACAAGAATATCGTTTTGACCACCTTCACGGTCTGGCGGATCATGAATCCTTATACGTTCCACGCAAAATTCCCCGGTAGCGAAGCGGCCGGTGTCGATGCCCTGCGTACCAAGATTCGATCTCATCAGCTGGCTGTCGCCGGCAAACATGATTTTGACGAGTTCGTTTCTCTAGACGACGCCTCTCGCAATCTCCACGGAATCGAGCAGGAGATGATGGCCTTCGTCAAAGGCGAAGCGATGGAAGAGTTCGGCATCGAGATCAACATGTTTGGCATCAAACAACTCGTGCTCCCCGAAGAGGTCAGCAAGGCTGTTTTCGAGTCGATGAAGAAAACGCAGGAACGATTGGCCAAGCGTTATCAAGCAGAAGGCGAAGCCAGAGCGGCTGAAATTCTCGCGGACGCGATGGCCAAGCAGCAGCGCATCTTGGCGGTGGCCAAGCGAAAGGTGGACGCCATCAGAAATCAAGGAGAGGTCGAGGTTGGCAAGATTTGGCAGGCGTTTGAAGAGAATCCCGAGCTACGTATCTACCTGGACAAGCTCGAGGCGATGGAGCAAGGCCTCAGAGAGCGGACCACCTTGATATTCGATACCCAGACGTCTCCGATTGATCTGTTCAACGACGAAGGCAGGCCTTACCCGGAGCAAGCGTCAAATGATTCGGTCGGAAGTTCTATGTCCAGTCAAGACACCCAAACGAGTGCGGCTGAGTAACTCATGGTTGAACAACAGCACGACAAAAGAAAACACCGATCACTCGAAGCAGCCGAGGCGCCGTTGGATAGCGCCAACGAATCGTTGACCGATGCGCTTAGGGCAAGCTTTAGCATCCTCAAGGGTATCATGGCTATTCTGGTGGTTCTGTTCGTATTCAGTGGGCTTAGCTGCCTGGAACAGAATCAGCAGGCCGTTGTTCTGCGGTTCGGAAAACTGCATGACGAGGTGCGTAGCGCCGGGCTGTCCATGGCCTGGCCCTTTCCTATCGACCAGACTCTGGTGATTCGGACCAACCAAGAAACGCTCAAGTTCAATGAAGAGCACATGGTGCATCTGAACGACAACGAGCGCAGCATGCCTTTCAATCGGATCCCGCGTTACGGCGGCCTTAATCCTCGGGTGGATGGATATCTACTGACCGGCGACCACGGCGTTGCCCATGCGTCCTGGTCGGTGGTCTACGAAATTAGAGACTTGCCGAATTATGTCGCCAACGTAGCAGATCAAAACGGCGAAGCAGCCAGGACCTTGATCGGCACATTGTTGGAAAATGCTGCCGTTCGTACAGCCGCCAGAATGAGCGCCAAAGAAATAACTCAGACGCGCACGGACATCATGGCTTCGGACGTCAAGCTGTTGGTGAACCAGATGTTGGAGGAATTGAATACAGGTATTTGGATCACCACCATTGAAGTGCCTGTGAAGACGGCCCCCATTCAGACGCTCCAGTCATTCCTACAGGTAACCCAGGCTGAGAACAACAAGGCCACAAGGGTTGAAGAGGCACATCAGCAGGCTAATTCGATGCTGAACGAATCCGCCGGTGCCGCCTACGCTGAGATGTTGGAGCAGATCAAACAACTCGACATCGCCATGAGCAATGGCGACGCGGCGCTCGTCGGCGAAATGCAGGCCAAGATTGACGACCTGCTTGAAAACGTAGCAGCCGGACAAGTCGGCGCTGCGGTGCGGCGAGCCAAGGCGAACTATACGGAATTGGTGCAGGCTTCTAGAGCGGACGTGGAGCAGTTTCAGGCTCTGTCGGCTGAGTACAAACGAAACCCCCGCCTGTTGGTTGATCGGTTGTGGCAACAGACCGAAAGGCGAATTCTAGGGGCCCGAGGCGTGGTCAAGTATTACCTGCCCGCTGGCCAAAAAGAAGTGCGCATCCAGATGGGTCCAGATCCCAGGGATACGCGAGAACAGGAAATTCGAGGCTACCAAAATCAGGACGAATCGCCCACACTGGGTGCCGAGGGGCTGGACTTGGGCGCCCCTGGAGATCAAGACTCCACCAAAGGTTAGGCAGGACCGTCACCCGTGATTCTTATCCTATGAGCACAACACTCCCAGTCATTCAAACGGCAGGCCTGACCAAGACCTTCAAGGATTTTTGGCGGCGCAACCGCGTGGTTGCGGTCAAGGATCTCAACTTGGAGATCAAGCAGGGCGAAGTGTTTGGATTGCTTGGCCCCAACGGCAGTGGCAAGAGCACCGCCATCAAGATGCTGCTGGGGCTGTTGTATCCTACCCGAGGCCGGATCAGCATTTTCGGCAAAGCCCCGACCGACGTGCAGGTCAAAGCTCGGATCGGGTTCTTGCCAGAGGACTCATACCTCTATCGTTTCTTGAACGCCAAAGAGACGCTCGACTACTACGCCCGGCTTTTTCGTCAGTCAGGGAAGATGCGGGCTGAACGCATCGAGCACTTGTTAGAGATGGTGGGTTTGACCCACGAATCCACGCGTCGGGTGGGGGAGTATTCCAAGGGAATGGCCCGGCGAATCGGTTTGGCCCAAGCATTGATCAATGACCCGGACTTGCTCATCCTGGACGAGCCTACTTCGGGCCTGGATCCCATCGGAACCAAACAGATCAAAGACGTCATCCGAGACCTGGGTAAACGTGGCAAGACGATCTTGCTATCGAGCCACCTCCTGGCAGATGTTGAGGATGTTTGTGACCGGGTGACCATCCTTTATGGCGGTCAACAACGTGCCGCCGGCACGATGGAAGATCTGCTGGCCCAGGAAGAAAAAACTCAATTCACAGCCGAGAAGCTATCCGATGAGCAGATCGAGCAGGTGCGCACCTTCATTGGCAAATTCAGCAACAAGGGCGATGTGAAGGTGTCAGCCCCGGCTGAACCGTTGGAGTCGTTTTTCTTGCGGATCGTGCGCCAAGCTCAGACCGCCAACGTAGTCACCTCAGGAGCACGGGCTGCAGGTGCTCTGCCAGATTTCCTCAAATCAGTACCCCAGAGTGAACGCGTAATCGAGTCGCTCATTCATGCTGCCCGTGAGCCGCAGGCGGTCGAGTCAGCTCCTCAGCGCCAGGCCAAGCCAGAGCCTGACCGCAATGTGTTGGAACAGCTTACCGCACCCACACCACCGGTGGCGGATCCCGAACCGAGCCCGGGGCAGGCGCATACGGAAGAACCCAGCCGCCGCAAGGAGGTTGAGGCCGACCGTTCAGTCATCGACTCCTTGATCAATCCATCGAACAAATCGCAGGATGACAATGTTGGCTGATACTCTATCGGCACTGCTGAGAGTAGCCCTCCGGGTTGGCGGAACATTCTCGGTGATCGTCTTGGTGTGCGTTGCCGGCTATTGGTTGCTTCGGGCCTTGGCCCCTTGCATCCTGGCGGTCGCCCGGCAGACGTTGGCTGAGGCGCTCCGGATGAAGATCGCGGCCTTCTTCATTGTCTTGATGTTGCTCGGTTTTTGGGCAGCGACAAGCACAAAAGGAGACGGGACGGTCTCAGGCCAAGTGCAATCTTTCTTGGCCTATTCAATAACCACGCTGGCGATCCTGTTGTCGTTGCTAACTGTGTTCTTGGCTCGATCTCTCTCAGACGAACTAGTTCACCGTCAAATCTTGATGCTCATGGCCAAGCCTCTAGCACGATGGCAATATGTAGCCGGCAAGTGGCTTGGCATTGTTGCTCTTAACGGAGCTATTCTTTCACTAGTCGGTACGGGCATTTTCCTGACGGTAACCCTCTACCTCGCCAAGCAGCCGCCGAGCGATCCGATCGATGCAGAGCGGTTGACCAAACAGGTGCTCATTGCCCGGCACGCTTCGCCGCTTAGGGTTCCAGACTTCTCCCGCCAGGCCAGGCAGACCTTCAATGCCAATCTGGAGGAAGGGCGCTATGATGAAGTCGAGAATCTTGATGCCCAAAAGGAAATCGAGAATCTCAAGAAGATGATTGGTGCCCGGTGGGCCGTGGTGCCGCCGCTGTCCTATCGGGATTTTGAATTCGACAATGTGCTCTGTGATCGAAGTCCCGATTCGCGCATCCAGATTCACTACAAGGCCGAGGCGGATCGTTATCCACCTGATGAAGTGCTAAGAAGTCTCTGGCGGGCGGGCGACCCATCAAAGGGCGCCGCCGAGTATGATTTCCCGCGCCGCGACGTGGGTGACCGTTTTCACGCCATCGGTGTACCGGCTGATGCGGTAGCGCCAGACCGCACGTTCCAGGTCCGTTTCATGAATTTCAATCCCTTCGAAGGCGAGCCGCAGTTTGACAGCCTCTTCGTATTCCAAGGCCCTCAAGCGGTGGAAGTGCTCTTTGAAGTCGGGACGTTCGGTGGAAACCTCATTCGCTTGCTGCTCTTGGTCGAGTTCAAGCTGATGTTTCTAGCCGCAGCCTCATTGATGTTTGCCACTGTTTTTTCATTCCCGGTGGCGACGCTTTGTTCGCTCACCGTGTACGTCTTGGCGGCATCTCGGTCGTTCATTGCCGAATCCTTTGACATGCTAGATGACGAAGGCGTGGCCGGCTTCTTTGGCTGGTCGTTTTCGTTCCTGCTCAAGGGCTTGTATCTGATCGTTCCCAATTTCTCGGCCTACAACGTGACCGATCTGCTGGTTGATGGGCGAAACATCACTCTGGTATGGGTAGCCCATGGCCTGCTCTGGCTTGTTGGGGTTAGCACCAGCTTGGCCCTGCTGATGGGCTGCATATTGTTTCAGCGACGGGAAGTAGCGGAGGTTTCGGTGTAGCCAAGAGGCTCGCACCGCGACTACATGGAGGCAAGGCAGTAGTGTCGCGAACCAACTCAAAGGACATGCCCGAATACTTGGCTCAACGGCAAGCAGCCAGGCGGAGTGAACGCCTGGTTCAAGTCATTGCCCTGGTTGTGGCTTGTGGCTCATTGTATGGGGCATCGCGACTGGTCGAGCCGATCAACAAGGTCCGCATTGACGAGCAAATGGTCATCGATCCGGAGAGTATCAAGGGACTTCCGCCGCTTGAAACGTTGTTGGCTAAGACTGCGACGCTGCGTGCTCTGGCTATCGATATCGCTTTCATCCGCTCAGAAAAACTGAAGGAGGAGGGCAAGTACTACGAGGCGATGCAATTGGCTGACTGGATCTGCCAGCTTGCCCCGCGTTTCCCGAGCATCTGGTCATTCCACGCCTGGAATCAAGCCTACAACATTTCGGTGGGAACCTACACGCCCGAGCAGCGCTGGCGCTGGGTGAACAACGGCATCAAACTTCTCCGCGATCAGGGCATTGTGTACAACCCTAAATCGGTCGCGCTGTACAAGGAGCTGGGGTACATCTATTGGCACAAAGTCGGCGACTTCATGGACGACCACCATTGGTCGTATAAGAAGGAGTTGGCCGTCGAAATGGAGTTGATCCTCGGTCCACCCATTCCTGGCGCGTTGGCTGAAGAGACGGTCGCAGCCTTTCGGGAAATCGCCGAAGCGCCCACACTGCGACAACTCATCAAGGACGACGCCGCTGTTCGGGCATTCATAGACGATCTTGAGAATCACGGCATGAAGGCGGATCGAGGGCTGCTGGCCTTTGTCGCCGGGAATCTGCGCGATGATCTCTCGGTTTCTCGCTACTTGGCATCGCTCGATGAAGAAGCCAAGGCCACCGACCGTCAGGCTTTACTCGTTGCCCTGTTCAACGATGAAGCCAACATCGCAGCTGGGGATAGGTTGCTGGCCGCTTTGCGGAAGGGCGTGCTGGAAGACGAGTTGCACATGAATTCGGGCTGGATGCTCCATCTGATGGAGAAGTACGGGCCTATCGACTGGCGAACGCCCTATGGAATGTGCCTGTTCTGGTCTAGCTGGGGTGATGAAGTAACTCGTGGGCATATCAATCTCAACGAAAACGACTCCATGAACACGGCCCGCTTCATCTTCTTCGCCCTGAAGAACATGATTCTAAGAGGGCGAATGATCCTGATTCCTGACTTCGACAAGCCCAATCAATCATTCATTGACTACATGCCCGACACCCGGTTCATTGATGCGCTGCATGAGACCTATCTGGAAGTAAGCGAGGCTCAGTACGGCGATTATGCCCAATTCCGCGAAGGCGAATCAACGGCCAGCTATCGCGTGGGGCATTTTAACTTCTTGTCCGATGCCATCAAACAGTTGTATTTCGAGGGAACCACAGAAACCTTAGCCAAGGCCCAGCATTACTATGATTATCTCCGAAGGGTGAATCTGGATGAGCACACCGGTGGAGCAAAGACGATGTACCTCGTGCCGCTGCGTGAATTCGTTTATGCAGATCTCAAGGAAGATCTCGTCAACTACAAGAGAACCCGTGCCTTCTTAGGGGCGATGATGCGCCGTTCGCTCGACGAACTGGCCATTGGCAACGCCGAGCGGTCGGCTGCCCTCGTAGCCCGGGCAAAAGAAGTCTATGCCCAGTACATGAAGGAATTGGGGGGGGATGGCAGGACCAAACGCAGAAAACTGGATCTCTTCGCCGTCCTCCGGCGCGACGCGGTCATCGGTTATGTCCACAATCTGGGCAGCGCAGCCCAGCACAAAGCGCGAGCCTGGAGGGCACTGGAGGTTGAGACGCAGCAGGCTGCCTGGGATGCCTGCGAGCCAGCCTTCGCTGAAATCTGCAAACGCCAGGATCCCCCGTGGGCAATCTCTCAGGCATTCCCCGAACCGCCCGGGATGGATCATTACCGAGCGAACCCGCTGCAGGAACTTGATCGAGAGGACGAGGAAATCTCCGAAGGAATCAAGGATTTTGGGCCTTAGCGGGTACTCAGGACGGTCACTCACTCCAACAAACTGCCGGGAATCCCCCGTCTTTGCCAGGTCCGAAACTCTGGCATTGGTCCGGAGGGCGTTGACCCAATGCTGCGGATAGGCTATAAGGCGGGGTTCTGGTTTTGTCGCCTAGGCGTGTCCCTGGAAGTATGGCCCAGATGCCCGATTCGAGTCCGAACCTTGACGACCTGCGCGGGCAAATCGATGCGCTCGATGCCGAGATCGTCGAGAGGCTGAATCAGCGGGCGAGCCTGGTGGTCAAGATTGGCCAAGCCAAGGCAGGCGTCGGTGCTGCGGTGTATGTCCCTGATCGCGAGCAGGAAGTGCTCAGCCGGGTCCGTGCTCATAGCAGCGGCCCTCTGTCTGACCAGACTATCACAGCCATCTATCGCGAGCTAATGAGCGGTAGCCTGTCTCTGGAAAGGCCTCCACGGATTGCTTACCTGGGGCCTCGCGGCAGTTATTCGCACATGGCTGCGGTTCGCAAGTTTGGGTCATCGGTCGATTTTGAGCCGGTGGACCATATCGAAACGATTTTTGATGAGATCGAGCGGGATCATGCCGACCTGGGGCTGGTTCCTATAGAGAATACACTGGGCGGCGGCGTGGTGGACACGCTGGATGCCTTCATGCGGCACAACGTCAGCGTTTGTGCCGAGATCAATCTGGGCATCCACCACCACCTGTTGGGGCGGTGCCGCCTGGATGAGATCAGCAAGGTTTATTCAAAACCCGAAGCGTTCCGCCAGTGTCGTCAATGGTTGGTGGAGACCGGGCTTTTTGATAAGACGGTTCCGACGTCCAGCACCAGCAAAGCGGCTGAGTTAGCCGCTGGCGAACCCACATCGGCCGCCATTGGCAGTGCCCTGGCCGCCGAGCTTTACGGGGTTACAAAAATTCAGGATCGGATCGAGGACGCCCCAGACAACACGACTCGGTTCCTGGTTATTTCGCGATCGTCAGCTGCACCGACGGGGCGGGATAAGACATCGCTGATTTTCAGTGCGGCAGATAAGCCTGGCGCGTTGGTTGAGGTGTTGGATATTTGGCGGCAGGCAGGGATCAACATGACCTTCATCGAATCCAGGCCTGCCCGAGACCGGAACCGGGCCTATGCGTTTTTTGTTGACCTGGAAGGCCATGCCCAGGTCCAGCCGGTCAAGGCGTCCCTTGAGTCGGCACGCCAGCACTGTGCTTTTATCAAAGTGCTCGGCTCGTTCGCCCAGGCGACCGAGGTACTTCATTAACGGAATGGTTGGCTCGGTCAGCCAATGTTTGGATGGTTATGCCCGCCGACTTTGGGGCACGAAGAATTAGGGCCAGAACGGAACACTGCAGTCATGGATATGGTAGCCGTCCTCAAGACGAACCTGGATGACAACGCTGTCACAGCGCTGGTGGGGCGTATCGAGTCGCTGGGCTTAGCCCCTCATGTTTCGAGGACTGAATACCGGACCGTGATCACCACCAGTGGCGGCGAGGGCAACCCAGAGCTTCGCGATCAGGTGGCTCAGTTGGAGGGTGTCGATCGGGTTTTGCCCATTGCCCAGCCCTATCGATTGGCCTCGCGCGAGTTCGCCGAAAGCGACACGATTCTGGACATCAAAGGCATCCGCGTTGGCGGCCCACATGTCAATGTCATCGCGGGCCCATGCGCTATCGAGAGCAGAGAGCTCCTCTTTGAAGTAGCCGCAGCGGTCAAACAGGCCGGTGCGTCTATTCTGAGGGGTGGGGCATTCAAACCGAGGACTTCGCCCTACTCGTTTCAGGGCAAGGGCAGGGACGGCTTGATCATGCTTCAGGAGGCGGGGCAAGCCTTCAACATGCCCACCATCACCGAAGTCACCGATACGCGCGATGTTGAAGTGGTGTACAAGTACGCGGACATGTTTCAGGTAGGTGCCCGCAACATGCAGAACTACAACCTCCTGTTGGAGGTAGGCAAGACGGACAAGCCCGTGTTTATCAAGCGAGG
Organism: Phycisphaerae bacterium; assembly: GCA_029260235.1. Classification (GTDB taxonomy): domain Bacteria; phylum Planctomycetota; class Phycisphaerae; order UBA1845; family UBA1845; genus OFTM209. Next base: position 33,414 of record JAJDDP010000011.1, read on the forward strand.
CTTGGCTGCTTCGACCACCGAGCTGCTGATGTCGGCTGAGTACGTGCTCAGCCAGGGGAATCACCGGGTGATCCTCTGCGAGCGAGGCATTCGGACGTTCGCAGACGATGTGCGTTTCACGCTGGATGTGTCAGCTGTCCCCGTCTTGCAGGAGCGTTCTCACTTGCCTGTTTTTGTAGACCCATCGCACGCAGCCGGTCGTCGTGACTTGGTGCCGCCGCTGGCGTTAGCCGCGGTGGCTGCGGGAGCAGCGGGCGTAATTGTCGAGGTCCACAGTTGTCCAGACAAAGCCCTCTGCGACGGGCCTCAAGCGCTGTTGCCCACTAAGTTTGAGGGCATGATGAATCAGTTGCGGCAAATCGCAGAAGTCGTAGGTCATCGGGTCACCCGCTGGGGAGAAGAGGGTGAGCACGTTAGGCCTGCGGCGACCGGTGGGGGTTGGCGGAGTTGATTGTTTCCAGCCCACGCGCTTGGTCCTGGTTGTTTGATGATCTTGCAAGGAGTTTGAATTCATGCGTCGCCCCTTCGTTGCCGGCAATTGGAAAATGCACAAAACTCTGGCAGAAGCCCGCGAACTCATGGCTGGCTTGCGGGCAGGCTCTGATGCCGACTGGAAGGTGACGGTGGCCGTGTGTCCTCCGTATCAGCTCTTGTTCCCCATGGGTAGGGAAATCGACAAGACGCCGATCAAGCTGGGCGCTCAGAATGTCCATTGTCAGCCGCAAGGGGCGTTCACCGGCGAAGTATCGCCAGCCATGCTGATCGACTGCAAGTGCGACTACGTCATCATCGGGCATAGCGAGCGGAGGCAGCAGTTCGGCGAGACCGAGGAGTTGTTGGCCCGCAAGATTCGAGCGGCCATGGAAGCGGGGCTGGACGTTATTTATTGCGTAGGCGAGCTTCTCGAGCACCGCGAGGCAGGTGATACCGAGAAGGTAGTAGCCAAGCAGTTAGACGGGGCGTTGGCCTCTGATGTCGATGCTTCGCGGTTGACTATCGCCTATGAGCCGGTCTGGGCGATCGGCACGGGCAAGACAGCTTCGCCCGCCCAAGCCCAAGAAGTACACGCTTTTATCCGTGGTCGGCTGGCTGAGATATTCGATCAAGCGACGGCTGAGGCGATCATTATTCAGTATGGCGGCAGCGTGAAGCCAAACAACGCCAAGGAGCTGCTCTCCTGCCCAGATGTGGACGGAGCTTTGGTCGGGGGCGCCTGCTTGGTAGCGGACGACTTTCTCGCTATCATACGGGCCGCCCATGAGACGGGCAGTTGAAACCAGGGCGAGCACCTGGCTGCTTGTGGGCGAAAATTGAATAGGTAGGTTGCGGCCTCGGTTCGCAGCCAATGCGTTAACGTTTTTGAGTGAAATAGGTTATGAATCTTCTTGCGACGATGACGTGGCCACAGACTCTGGTTTGCATGCTGTTGATCGGGGTCTGTTGCTTACTGATGATCATCATTCTGCTTCAACGTGGGCGCGGTGGCGGTTTGGCCGGCGCGTTCGGTGGGGCAGGCGGCGGCGGCAGCGCATTTGGGGCTAAGACCGGTGACGTGTTCACCGTGTTGACTGTCATCTTGGCCACTGTTTTCTTGCTCGTCAATGTGGTCGGCAACTACATGTTCGTTCCCGAGACCGGGCTGGACGGCCTTACTCCACCGGCGATTGCAGCACCGGCCGATACCAGCGGCGGTGCGGCTGGACCTGGCGGAGCAGCGACGCCGCCACCACCATCGGGCAGCAGTGAGTCCGTGTCGATTCCGACTGCGCCGCCGGCAGCAGCTCAAGGCGGTGGGGCAACAGGCGATGCAGGGCAGACAAGCGGATCAGATCCCGTCGATGGCGCTGCCGATGGCACGGCTGAAACAGAGACGCCCTAGATCTACATGCTATCTTCGATGACAGGTTATGGCAGTGTGGAACGCGCCGACGGAGGCGTTACCTATTCGCTGGAAATTCGTAGCCTGAACAATCGGTACTTTAAAGCCTCCATAAAGCTGCCGGACGGTTTCTGGCATCTCGAGTCCGAGGTAGACAAGCTCTTGCGTGCTCAGCTACGGCGCGGGAGCGTCAGCTACTCGCTCAGGATTCGCAATCAGAACGCGACGGCAGGGTATGACATCAACACGGCTGCCCTCGAGCGGTACCTCAGGGGCATCTGTGCCGCACAGCCGCCCGAAGGCGTGACTGCCACCGTCGACTTGGCTGTGGTTGCTTCCTTGCCTGGTGTCTGCCAACCGCCCGAACCGGACGACGCAACCCGTGAAGAGCGGCAGCGCACGGTTCGTGACATTACGGCTGAGGCGGTTAAAAAGCTGGTGGCCATGCGGGAGGCTGAGGGTCGTGCATTGCGTGACGACCTCCTAGCCCATTGTAGCGAGATTGAGCATAATATTGCCGCGATCCAGGAACGTGCTCCAGCCGTCGTCGAAGAATATCATGAGCGGCTAACGACGCGGGTTCAAGAGCTGGTTGCCAAGGCCAAGCTTGAGCTGGAGAAAGATAGCCTAGCCCGTGAAGTAGCAATCTATGCGGATCGATGCGACATCAGCGAGGAAGTTGTCCGCCTTCGCTGCCACTTGGAGCAGTTCGGGTTGCTGTGCGACTCTGACGAGCATGCGGGGCGGCGTCTAGATTTCATGGCCCAGGAGATGCTCCGCGAGGTTAACACCATTGGAAGTAAGAGCAATGATGCCGAGATCGCTAGTCGGGTCATTGCCGTCAAGACGTTCATAGATCGGCTGAAGGAGCAGGTACAGAATGTCGAATAGCAGCCAGCGGCGGGGCATGCTGGTTGTGGTGAGCGGTCCGAGTGGAGCCGGCAAGACCTCCATCTGCAAGGCATTGCTAGCCCGGAATGATAGGGCTGTCTGGAGTGTTTCTGCTACGACCCGTCCGCCCCGAGGTCAGGAGACCACTGGGACAAGCTATGAGTTTTTGTCCCGCGATGAATTCGAGAAACGGCGAAGCAACGGCGAGTTCCTCGAATGGGCTGAATATGTTGGCCACTTATATGGCACGCCAGTTGCGGCGGCGCGCGAAGCTCTGGAGCGGGGCTGCGACGTGATCATGGAGATCGATGTTCAGGGTGGAGCCCAGGTGGCCAAGAAAATGCCCGATTCGGTGCGCATCTTCGTCCTGCCGCCCACCATGGAGTCGTTGCAAGCCCGCCTGGAAGGGCGAAAGACTGAGTCGGCTGAACAATTGAGGAAACGATTGGCTGAGGCGGACGGCGAAATTGGATTTGCCCGCGACTCGGGCAGTTATAAACATTTTGTGGTTAATGATAAGCTGGAGATCACGGTGGACGAGATTGCCGGCATCATTGAGTCTGAGCGGGAGAACCCAGCAGAATGATTGAGAACCTAAAGAATGATGAGGTTATCGCAAAGGTTGGTGGTCGGTTCAAATTGACCGCCTTAATCCAAAAGCGATGGCTACAGCTCTTGCGCGGGTCGCGTCCTATGATCGAGACCGATGGTATGACCAGCTTGGAGGTGGTCGTCAAGGAAATCATGGATGGGAAGATCGAAGCGAAAGTCTGGGACAATCGCGACGAGGAAGACGAGGAGCATGACCAGTAAGGCGCGCATCCCAGCCGATTTGCAGGGCTATGAGGTGTTGGTAGCCGTCTGCGGCGGGATCGCTGCGTATAAAGTTTGCGAGGTTGTGTCTTCGCTCGCACAGCGTGGTGCGGGTGTGACCGTAGCCATGACCGAGGCTGCCACGCGATTCGTCGGCGCCCCCACGTTCGCCGCTCTGTCGGGCAGGCCTGTTCTAACGAGCCTTTGGACCGAGCAGGCGTCGGCTGATCCTCAGCACATCCGTCTTACCGAATCACTTGATCTCTTGTTGATCGCGCCGGCCACTTACAACGTTATCGGGAAGGTCGCCAACGGTATTGCAGATGATGCCGTCAGCACGCTTATTTGTGCCTCAGCTTCACCGGTCGTCTTGGCGCCGGCGATGAACCCACGCATGTGGGCAAACCCCATTTTCCAAGCGAATCTCAAAAAGCTGGGTGAATACGGTTTTGAAACCGTAGGCCCGAGTGAGGGTTGGCTGGCGTGTCGGACGATTGGGCGGGGCAGGATGGCCGAAGCCGATGAGATCAATGAAGTCGTGGCCAAGCGGCTGAAAATGTCGCCACCTGTAAGCTTAAGCAGCGATCAGAAGACGGATGATTGAAGGGTCGGCTGGGCTCCTCGACGGCGCCTGTGGTTGGCCGGTGATAGGTTTCTCGTTTGTGGCGGGGTTGGCTCTGTGCGGATCTTGGTGACAGCAGGCCCGACACGCGAATTCTTTGATACGGTGCGATTCATCTCCAATCCTTCCACCGGGAAGATGGGTTTTGCTTTTGCAGAAGCTGCCCGCGACCAAGGCCATGAGGTGGAGTTGGTGGCGGGGCCTGTCGAATTGCTTCCACCGGCGGGAGTTTCGTTTACGCCCGTGGTCACCGCTGAACAGATGTTCGACGCCTGTTGCCGAATCTTCGTGGATTGCCAGGCCGCAGTGATGACCGCGGCTGTCTGTGATTACAAGCCCAGCCAAACCTTCCAGCACAAGCTTCAAAAGAAAGCACTGGCCAAAGAGATCACCCTTGAGCCAACCCGTGACATCTGCGCTCACTTGGGGGCTCAAAAAGAGCAACGAATCGTGATCGGTTTTGCTATGGAGGATCACGACCACCGCGCTCACGCGGAGGCGAAGCTTGTCGCCAAGAACTGCGACGCCATCGTCCTGAACGGCCCGGAGAATGTGGGCACCACAGATGCGGTCGTCGAAATCGTAACTGCCGACGGCCGCTGGTCGAACCAGCTCCGCGGCACAAAGCAATGCATATCTTTGCACCTGATAGAACTTATCGAACGCCTGCACAACGAGCGTTGAACTGGGTTCGAGTCAGCCCGCCACTGCTATGGGGTCTTGGCTAGCTCAGCTTGGATGTGCTGAACCGCCGCGGCAATCACAGCATCTTGGCCTTGCGCGGTGACTTCCTGCTCGACCAAGATGTCGGGCTGGAGTGGATGGCCGTAGAGGTCGTTGCCCTGCGAATTGAGCACTTGGATGGCAGTCCAGCAGATACCTGTTCGGCTGGGTAAGCAGACGCAATAACGTTCACCCGGATTCCCCCCGCTGGGTTGCCCGCAGAGTGTTCCCATTCCATAGATGCGGGCTGCATCGGCGATTCGCTCAGCCCACCCCACCGTATACTGGTTGGTCAGGAAGGCGGTGGGGGCAGTGACAAGGGGTTTTTGTGACTTGATGAGCCACCTGTTCCACTCATGGGTCTCGCCCCGTGTGTCGGGGAATGCCCGAAGCGGCACGAGCGCCTCGCACATGAGTTGCTCCTCATCGACATAGCGAACGGGAACGGCTCGGCCGTACACACCTGTCCGGCCCCGAAGGTCAACGATGATGCCCTGCGCTCTGCCCATCATGGACCACGCTCGTTGCAATTCAGAGATGTCAATGCGGGTCAGGTCAATGTACGCGATCCCGTCGGACAGCGTGCTCAAGGTGCCAGGCCTTCTGGCTATGGCCCCGGCATCGGCTGGTATATCCAGGACTGCGGCCGTTTCTTTCAGCTTGATTGTTTTTGAATTACACGCCCCGGGTAGCAAGGTCGCGAAGATGTCACCGAGCGGCTCTAGCAGGACATCAATTCCGATGGTTGAGTTCCCCGACGCGCCGGCAGCTACCTCCAACGCTTTGACTAGCAGGGCTTGCTCTTTCTCGGGCGAACTATCCCAGTAAGGGTGATAGGTAGACAGGATTCCAAAGGCAGCCATGACGTCGGCGATCCGCCGCGCGCGCTCCGTCGGTTTGGGCAACCGCATTGTGCTCCGCACAGACTTCTTCGGTGTTTGGGGCGAGGCTTGCTCCGTCGCGATCAGGGAGACAATGTCACCCGAGCATGCGTCCGTTGGAATCTCAAGCCAACGATCCGGCATGATTTGCGGATTTCCCCTCGGCTCCATGTCCAGTTCGGTGTATTCGGTTAGGGAGCATGAGACTTCGAGTGTGGGGGAGAGCTGGAGCACAAAAGGCGCCTCAGCCAGAACTTCAGACGGCGTGCCCACAATGGTCCCCATCCTGTCCATCTGCAGCCCCAACAGCCAACCAGCTGCACCGGGGTGCATGGTTTCGTCGATGATCACGGTGAATGGCAAGCCCTCTAACAAGCCAGGCCCCTCATCATAGGCTCTGGCGTTGAGGCGGGGCGCTACTCGCAGGGAGTACTTTTCAGGGTATCCGCCGGGCAAAACAATGAAGTGGGCATTGGTTCGGGGTGGTGTTCTGACTGGTCCTCCTGAGAGCCAGTCAATGGTCACCTTGACTTCGCTAAAAATAGAGCCGAACGACCGGCGCTGTGTTTCGCGAAGATCGAGCACCCAATCGGTGACCGCATGATCTTTTAAAATCGCCTCAATCTGGGGGATGGTGGTGGGGCAGCAGTCTCCAGGTGACAGGGCGATATAGAGTGTGGTGTCTTCCAAGGTGACTTCTGGGCCGGTTCGCAGTCCGGGCGGCACAGCCGGTGGCGGGGCGTTGATGGGCTGAATGTGTACCTTCGGGTCGATCAACTCCTGAATGAAGAATTCGAGGCCGGCTACCAGGGCTGCATCATCCTGGGCAGCCTCAGCGAGCCTCACTGCGCCAGGTAGAATTCGGTCCCAATTGGTGGTGTAAGAGCGCTCACTCGGATGGTTGAAGCGAACGAAGTGGTACATCCGGGCCAGTGCCACCAGGTTCTCTCGCCCACGGGAGGCAAAGGATGCGGGCTTTGCCGATGCTGATGAATCCCCCGGCGCCTGGGCCAAAACGGTGGCTGAGAAGGCGGCGAAGATGAACACCGACAGGATTCTTACTCCATGCATCTGCTATCTCCTATTCCATGCAGGGTGGAAACGCGGGCCAGTTGAGGCGCTTAGTCTCCATCGGGTGCCAAAGCACAGATCTGAGCATAGATCCGCTGGGTAGCGCAGGCAACGGCATCGCGACCGCGCTCTTGGGCCAAGTCGCTCAGATCAATTGGCGGGCCGAACCTCAGTACCGCTTTGTGGCGAGCGAAGAACCCCCTCACGAGACTATCGCGGTACTTAGTCCCGCTGATGTAGCAGGGGATCACCGGCACTTGGCTACGCAGGGCTAGGAGGGCTGCTCCATCCTTGGGGTCAGCCTTGTTGCCCGGGGGGATTATCTTACCCTCGATGAAAATGGCTAGCACCTTACCTGAGCGCAAGTGACGGATCGCCTGCTTGGTGGCGGCTATGTCCTGTCCATCGCGGCGCACCGGAATGCAATCTGCCGCCCGTACGATCCATCCAACCAAGGGTGGATTGGCATACTCCTTGGCAATCATGAAAGATACTTTGCGGGCAGGGCATGCCTCGGCTATGACCAGCGGATCAACCGGGCAGGTGTGATTGGCTACAATGAGGGCAGGTCCATTCGGCGGAACGGTGCACTGACCTCGGACGCGCAGCCGATGCCACAGTCGGCAGATCCAGTGATTCAACTCTTGGAGGCAGGCGAATTTGAATGGAAACGGTCGGCGAATGATCCGCATAGCGATCACCGCACAGAACACGGCCAACAGTGCCAACGACGCCCAGGACCAGCGGGGCAGATGCATACCGACAGCGGTCCAAACTCCGATCTCGATGGGCGTCCAGATGTACATCATCGGCCACCTGAATACACCAAGAGGTCAGGTTTGACCACACTTAGCTGGAGCGGCGGGGATGAGGACCGAATGCTCATGAAGAAGGGCAGGCAGCGCGGTCGGCTGGCATCAGCGAAGTCGGCGCCAAAACTTGGGCGGACCGGGCTGGTATGTAAATCTGAATGCAATTCTCGTGGCCTTCGTCGGTCTTTGGCGCCGCCGAGTGAGTTTGATTCGGCTTGACAAAGGCATGTCCGCCGAACTCCTCAGCGTCAGTATTGAGGATGAGCCGGTGGTCGCAGGCTTGGGGCACTGCGAAGCGGTAATCCGTTTGAGATGTTGTCGCCTGGAAATTGAACACGAACACCAAGCCACCACGCGCGAAGATGAGAATCTGGTTGGCTTCATCGAGATTGAGGGTGACGATTTCCGTGGCATCGAGCAGATCAAACTGCTCATCCAAGGCTAACATTGCCTGATCAAAGGCGGCCAACTCGCCATACCGCAGGCCCGGGTCATCCACCAAAGACCACTGGCGGCGGGCATGTTTGAAGGAATCGGCGTTGCCTTCACGTGGAAAATCGACCCACTCGGGATGGCCAAACTCGTTACCCATGAAGGTCAAGTATCCTTCTCCACCCGAGGCAAAGGTCACCAGGCGGATCATCTTGTGCAGGGCGATCCCCCGTTCGATCACCGCATTCTGGCTGTTCTTATCCATGTGCCAGTACATGTCAGCGTCCATCAGGCGGAAGGCGAGCGTCTTGTCGCCGACCAGGGCTTGGTCGTGACTCTCAGCGTAGGCGATGTGCTTCTCGTGTCGTCGACGGTTCATCATGGTGTTGAAGATCTCAGCCATGGACCAGTCTTGGTCACGTTTCTCCTTGAGCAGTTTTATCCAATAGTCGGGCAGGCCCATGGCTAGGCGGTAGTCGAATCCAAGCCCACCTTCGTCGAGGGGCCTAGCCAAGCCGACCATACCGGAAACGTCTTCAGCCACCGTAATCGCCAGCGGATTGACCTGCTTGACCAGCTGGTTGGCCAATTGCAGGTAGGTGACGGCAGATTCATCGATGTCATTGATCAGATAGTCGTCGTAGGAACCAAAATCATGCCCTAGCCCGTGATGGAGGTACATCATGCTGGTGACGCCGTCGAAGCGAAAACCATCGAAGTGAAATTCCTCGAGCCAGTAGCGGAGGTTACTGAGCAGGAAGCGAAGCACCTCCCGTTTTGCATAATCAAACAGGCGAGAGTCCCAGGCTGGGTGATCTCCGCGAGGTCCGTCATGAAAGTATTGATGCCCACAGCCGTCGAACATGCTGATGCCGTCGTGCAAGTTCTTAACCGAGTGGCTGTGTACCACGTCGAGTAAGACGAACAGCCCCAAAGAGTGTGCATGATCGATGAGTTGTCTAAGTTCGTCAGGAGTGCCAAAACGTGACGCCGGCGCAAAGAAGCTGGACACGTGATAGCCGAATGAGGCGTAGTAGGGGTGTTCCTGGACAGCCATCAACTGGACGGCGTTGTAGCCGGCGCTTGCGATCCGGGACAAGACCTGCTCGGCGAATTCGAGATAGGTGCCCACGCGCTGCTCCTCTTGAGCCATCCCGACATGGGCTTCGTAAATACGCAGGCCTCCGCGAATGGGCGGTGGGTGGTGTTGCCACCGGTAGGGGTTTGGAGGATCCCATATCTGACCAGCGAAGGTCAGGGTCTGTTGGTCCTGCACTGCGCGGGTGATGTAGGCTGGTACGCGATCCATGGGACCGATCTTGCTTAGAACGTGAACTTTGACGCGGCTTTCATGGGTGGCTTGGCCCCTGGAACCATCATCCGGCAGGAAAATGCTCCACACGCCATATCGATCCCGTTGCATCGGGTGTGAGCGGCGGTCCCAATCGTTGAAGTCGCCGATCAGGTACAGGGCGTCCGCGGCAGGTGCCCATTCCCGATACCAGACGCCCTCTCTTGAATCGCACTTGCCTCGGTTGAACCCGAAGTAGCGATGGCCGGTGGCTAGGTCAGCCAAAGAGCCTTCGGTCTCGTCGATGTCCTGCAGTGCACGCCGAAAGCACTGATACCGATGTCGCAAGGCAGCCGCATAGGGAGCAAGCCAGGGATCATGCCTGATCAGTCCAGTGCCATCGGGTTCTTCAAAATTGCTATGGGCAGTCATCGCTTCGCGCTTGTCAGAATCTACCAAGAGAACTCGGACGGGCAATTACTCAAGTCTGGAATGATAGAGGGCGATTGATTCGGGCACCAGGGCGGTGACGATGGTGGGATTCGGCGATTCTGATAGGATGCGGTCCGACGCTGAACAGGATAACCCATGGAGGTGCTGGACTTGACCCACCGGATTGCAAGCAACACAAGCGGCCAAGGATTGCACGAAATCACCGAGAGGGTTGTTTCTTTGGTGGAGTCGGCCGGCATCGAGGCTGGGCTTTGCACCGTCTTTGTCCAGCATACCTCAGCCAGCTTGATCATCCAGGAAAACGCAGACCCATCGGCCCGGCATGATCTTGAGGTGTGGCTTTGTCGGTTGGTGGCTGAGAATGATCCGCACTTCACCCACACCGCTGAGGGGCCTGACGACATGCCTTCGCACATCAAATCGGCACTGACCGCCACATCGCTGGCTATCCCCATCATCGACGGGCGATTGGGGCTGGGAACCTGGCAGGGCATCTATTTGTGGGAACACCGCCACCGAGGCAGTTCGAGGCAGCTGCTGATTCATATTGGCACCTGACCCCGTCAAAGGAAAGGCTATGTCGGAGGATCAAGCCAGTGGTGGGCGGAGCTACGCTGCCTCAGCGGTTGATCGGGAGCGTGATTCGTTTGCAGGCAAGGTTTGGGCGATGTTTAGCCCAATGGGCAGAGCGGCACCCCTAGCTCTGCATTGGCTCGTCCTCCGCGGGCTTCTCGCCGGCGTTCTCTACACTGGACTCTATCGAGCCTCTTGGCGGCTGTTTGGCGAGGTCGCCGGCGTTCGGCTAATGCCTGCGCTAACCATCTGGCTGCTCGACGTGGTTTGGTTCAGTTCGTTGGCGATCCTTGCTGTGGGCAAGGCGGCTGATCAATGGGCAGCAAACGACGATGGCAAATTGCTGGATGCAAAGAGTGACCAGCCCTCGCTGCCAAGCATTGGCATTCTTGCGCTCGTTGTGCTCTTGATTCTAAAACTCACGCTCTGGACTGCGCTGCCCACGGGCATCGAGGGGTGGCCTACCGATTGGCGACGACATTTCAACTTCCTTTATCCAAGGCCAGTGCTTCGACCCTTGGTGTTGGCCCCGATGTGGGGCTGTTGGGCGTTGATTTTGGCCAAGGGAGTGGGTAGACCTTCGGTCAAGCACGATACTCAGCCGTCAGGTGCGGACGATTCGCCGTCGCCACAGTTGGTGCTGGGTTGGTTCATGGGGGCGACGGCTTTGACTGCCCTGTTCTGCGGGCGTCATGGTCGCTGGATGATCGGTTGCATCATCGGCTTGGTTGTCTTGGCCGTGACGTTCGTCTTCTGCGTGGCTGCGGCGCGGCGATTTTCCGGGCATACCCGATTCACTGTGCTGGCTGCGTCTCAGGTCTCCCAAGTCACTTTTCTGGCGGCCTACTTGGTGGCGGCGCAGTACATCTATCGCCATTGAACTGCTGATGTTGATCGGGATTGCCAGGGCAGGCTAGGTCTGCGTTGGGGCATCGGGGGAGGCATTGGACTCTGGTTGTAGCTTCTGGATTCGCTGCTCAGCCTTGCTCAGGATTCCGCGACATTGAGTGACCAGCTTCATGCCTTGCTCGTACTTGGTGATGGATTCCTCGAGGCTGATCTGCCCATTCTCAATCTGTTCAGCTAACGTCTCAAGCTGGCTGAGCGCTTCTTCGAATGTCGGGGTTGTCTTAGCCATGGTTGCCTCGGCAAGCGACTTGGTTAATCGAACAGCTCCATCTGTTTCTGGTTAACTACCCGGCTCTCGAAATCCCCATCGGCGGTCTCGGTCACCAAGATCTCGCCGTCACGGAGCGTATTCGGATCGCTGACCAACATCTTGCCCTTTTTGACTCGGGTGATGGAATACCCGCGCCGCAGTGTACTCCGACAGCCCAGGGCCGACAATCGGGCGGCATTCGATTCAATCCGATCTTGTTGGCGTTGAATGAGTATGGTCGTCTGGCTATCGAGCCGGCGATCCAGTTGCTCGATCCGTGCAACAGACCGGGCGACCCGATGAATGGGAGAAGCCAAGATCAGTTTCGAGGCAGTGCCCTCAGTCAGGCGCACCGCGATCGATACCCGGTGAGCCACCGCCCAGCGGAGTCGGGTTTGGATGTCGGAAATCCTGTGATCCATGCGCATGGCATAGCTGTGGGGTTGAATCTTCAAGAGAAGTCGCTCTGCCCGGCGCAGGTGGTCATGGGCTTGCCCGAGACGATGCGGGACTTGGCTCGCCAGCCGCGAGGCGAGTTCATCCACGGTCATCATGCGACGGTCGATGATGCCTGTCGGCTCGGCGAACGCCCGCCGCCGGTGAGCCGATTCAAGCTGGAGCTTGCCCATGTCCAAGCGATGGCCCATCGAGCGAACCAAGGTTGCCTCGTGCCGATCAATCAGGGACAAGACTTCTTGACGATCAGGTGCTGCCAGTTCTGCGGCCGCCGTCGGTGTTGCTGCCCGAAGGTCGGCCACCAGGTCGGAAATGGAAACGTCCACTTCGTGGCCTACTGCGCTAATGACCGGAATTGAACTAGCGAAGATCGCCCGGGCGACTGCTTCTTCGTTGAAGGCCCATAGGTCTTCGAGCGACCCGCCGCCGCGACCCACGATGATCAGGTCGATGCCGCCCAACTCACCGCGCCGCCGATTCAGGTCGGCGAGTGTGCCGGCGATTTGTGCTGCAGCAGCGTCTCCTTGCACAGCCACGGGACAGAGGAGGATTCTGGCAGACGGGTAGCGGCGACCCAAAGTCTGGGTGATGTCGCTCACCGCAGCCCCGGTGGCTGAGGTCACCACGGCGATTTGCTCGGGATAAGGCTGTAGCGGCTTCTTATGTTTTGGGTCGAACAACCCTTGGGCTTCGAGTTTGTCGCGCAGTTGCCGAAAGGCCAACTCAAGGGCGCCGACACCGCGAGGCTCAAGTTTGGACGTGTACAGTTGGTAGCGCCCAGCCCGCTCAAAGACATCGATATTCCCCGAGGCGATCACCTCGGTACCGTTCTCCGGCTCAAATTTGAGACGACTCGCCCCAGATCGCCACATGACACAGCTCAGTTCGCTGCTATCGTCCTTGAGCGTAAAATAGAGATGGCCACTGCCGTGCCGCTTGAAGTTGCTGAGCTGGCCAATCACATGCACCTTCGTCGGCAGCGTGTCAGCCAGCGCATTCTTGACCATAGCGGTCAGAATCGAGACGCTGAGCAATCGCTCCTGCCGCACGTTTCCAGCTGGCGAACCAGACGTAGCTTGATGTTCCGGTCGTAGAGGCATGCCGCGGGTCATTTTCAAGGATGAGATTGATTGAAGCAAGCCACCAGGCTTAGAAGGGCGCGGGACTCGCCCTATCGCTAGATGCTCACGCGTCTGTCAATTCTCCCGTGTCACCTCGAGCCGCGCATAGACATCCTTGCGGAAACTGAGCACGTCGTCTTGGGTGACTTCACTTGGCGGTTTTCTCCCATAGGGTGGAACGAACATCTCTGAGGCGGGTCGCCGGTCAACGTACTCGTCGATGGAGGCCACGACCCGAGCAGGAATACCAGCCACGACGCTGTCCGACGGCACGTCCCGGGTGACGACGCTGCCGGCTCCGATAACCACGTTGTTGCCGATGGTTACCCCGGGCATGATGATGGCGCCGTATCCTACGAATACGTTGTCGCCGATGGCTACGCTCTTGACCCGATACTCTCCGGTGAACAGGTAGTAGCTGGCGTCGTGGGTCAAGACCATAGCCCCCGGGGCGAAGATGCAGTTTTCTCCGCAGCGGATGAGATGGGGAAACATGCCGTCAAGGTGAGCGCTGCGGATTCGGGTACCCTGGCCGATCTCCATTTCGGCGAGCACTCTTTTCGATGCGCTCACTTGGCGATAAGACCGAAAGGCCCGCCCGATCCTGCGAATGAAGTCAAGCATGGCACCTCCTCTTGGCGAACCAATCCTGCATCCCGGGCGACTGCTCCGCTGGACAAACACGGGTCTTCTGATGCAGACTAACCCCACTGGTGAGATAATCAAAAGGCCGGAGGTCAGGAGATTCATCCAATCGACGCCATTTCTATCCGAGAAGTCAACGCGAAGGACGTCCGTGCCCTGCTGGCGTTTTACGAATCGTTCTCGGAAGCCGACGTGCAGCTATTCAAGCCCTGGCCTTTCACCGAGGAGGCCATGGCCAAGCATATCGCCGACACTGAGGCGGGCGGGGCGATCAGCCTGGTGGCTGTCGAGGGTGGTGGCAGCATCTGTGGGCACGCCTTCATCAAGAATGTCAACCGTGTCGGAGCGGTTTCTATGTTGGGTTGGGCACGCCACCTAATTCTCAAATTGATGGGCAGGTCGCCAAGACCCCGACTGGGCATCGGCCTAGCTGTTTCAACCAGGGGCACCGGTCTGAGCCGCGAGCTTCTGAATCACCTGATCAACGATGCACGAAAAATGCGGCTAACGAAAATCGCACTCGGCGTCCACAAGGTCAATACGACCGCCAGGGCGCTCTATGAGCAGATGGGCTTTGAGATCGTGGGGGAACTCTCTCAACAAGATCGAAACGATTCCCACGAAATGGAATTGGATCTGCGCTGAATGAGCATATTGCCTCGGGGGTCCGGCACGTCTTTGTGGTGCGCGACTCGCGAGCTATGATCTGCTCGGCGGTTGATGGCTATTGCGGCAAAGTCGTGTCGTTTGACGTCTGAGTGGAAGATGACATGCCCGACGGCAGCAACGTGAACACCAATGACGAGAATGCAGCCAACACATCGGCTGTTCCCCCCACCGCTTTGACTTCGTTGCAGCGCAGTGCGGTCCGGGGCAGTGCATTCTCGGTGACCAACCAAGCGGTCAAGCTTACCACCCATATTCTCACACTGCTGGTCGCTGCCTTCTACCTGGAGAAAGAACAGGTCGGCCTGTGGGCGGTGGCGTTTTCTATTCAGACGTTGATCCTGCTGGTGCGGGACAGCGGGTTAGCCAACTCGATCATCCAAGCCAAGGTGATCACCGACAAGCACCTCAACTCGGTTCTCTGGCTCGGTTTGGGCCTGAGCGTTTTTCTGGCAGGCGGGTTAGCCCTCTTGGCCAAGTCGTTGGCGTCCTTCATGGGCAAGGAACAATTAGCGCCGATGCTGTGGGTCATGGCTATTCCTATTGTTGCCCAAGCATTTGGTAGCGTCCAAGAAACTCAACTACGCAAAGAGCTGCGGTTTGGCCGCTTATTGCTGGCAGACTCAGGCAGCGCCGTGCTCGCTTCTGTGGCATGTGTCATTGCCCTCGCCTTGGGCGCAGGCATCTGGGGCCTGGTTCTGCGCATGGTGGCGGCCCCTCTCCTACTCGCGATTGCCTGCTGGCTGATGTCACCCTGGCGACCGAAACTGGAATTCGACATGGGCTGCGTTAAGAGCCTTTGGTCGTTTGGGGCCTACTTCTTTCTCACTGCGTTGCTGGGCTATGGAATGACCAGGCTCGATGTGGTTCTTCTCGGCAAACTACTTGGATTTACCGCGGCCGGCGTTTTCTTCATGGCCCGTAATCTCGCGCTGAGCCCGATTCAGGAATCGGTCAACGCGGTCGGCAGGGTCATGTTCCCTGTGTTTTCAGCCCTCCAGGGCGACAAAGCCAGCATCGCCTCGGGATACTTGTCCGCTACGCGCTGCTTGGCTGCCATCTTCTTTCCAATCATTGCCGCCTTGTTAGCCATTGCTCCAGAATTGGAGGCGGTTGTCCTGCCTGCGGAGTGGTCCGGAACGGCCATCATCATTCAAATCATTTCCGTGCAAGGTTTGATCATCTGTTTGAACAACCCAGCCAGCCAAGTCCTCTATGCTCGAGGGCGAAGCCGTCTTCAATTCGTCTATTCCTTGATCATAGGCGTCTTTGTGATCAGTGCTTTTGTTGTCGGTTGTCGATGGGGAGTGGTGGGTGTAGCGGTTACCTGGACGGTTGTACAATTCTGCGGCGCCCCCGTCGTCCTGTACTACGCCTGCCGAGAAGTCGAAATGAAAATGACCCGCGTGATGCTAAACGTATCTGGACCTGCGCTGGCGGCAGCCTTGGCTGGATGCGCTGCGGAACTGGTCGCCAGCGTCTGGGCTGCAAGGGGATATTCTGTCGGGCCTATGGTGCTTGGCCTGGAGGTGCTGGCAGGCTTGACCGTCTACCTGTTGATGAGCAGGCTGCTGTTTCGCGAAACAATCGAGAAGCTGCGCCGCGATTTCGGAGCTGCATTGGGAAGGTCGAGAGATTCATAGATGGCCCGCTCTGATTCATCCATCGCTGTCGTCGGCACCCGCAACTGGCTCGGAGTTGCCGAGCACCTCTTGCGCATTGCCGGGTACAGCAGTTGGCCTTTGCGGGTTGAACGCAGGTGGCTGTTTCTTCGCGTGTTGTTTAGTCCGCGCATTTGGTCAGCCGAGGCGATCCACATGGTATGGGGGGCAGAGCTCCCCGCATCGATCATGCTCGCTTGGATACTCCGCAAGCCGCTGGTCTGGCATTGGATCGGTAGCGACGTACCGCGGTTCGCCGGCTGGCGGGGTTGGAAGAGGCGGCTGGCTAACCGACTGGCCCGGCGCAGTGTGGTCGCCCATCTGGCAGACTCGCCCGAACTAGCCGCTGAGTTGAAGAAACTGGGCATCGATGCAGAGGTGTGCCGCCTGCTGCCCGCATCGATTGAGGCTGAGGTGTTGCCCTTGCCGGAGAAGTTCCGCGTCTTGTCGTACTGGTTTGATGATCGGCGGACATTTTACGGGGGGGAAATCATCCTCGGCGCCGCCCGCTGCCTGCCCGATGTCGAGTTCATCATCGCTGGGGCTGAGGGTCGCGGCGCCCCAACTTTGCCCAATGTGACCTACCTGGGCCGATTGGACCAACTGGAGGAGATCTACGCCAGGGTCTCGGTGTTCGTTCGGATGCCCGAGCACGACAGTCTCTCAGCCATGGTGCTTGAAGCTTTGGCCCGTGGGCGGTACGTCATTTGCAACAAGCCTTTCGACGAATGTTTGTATGCCGATTCGCTGGATTCCCTCTGCGCCGCCATTGGGCAGGCCCGGTCCCAGTCTGTCCCCAATCGAGCGGGGGCGGCGGTAGTGAAGTCGAGCTTTCGCCTCCAGGCGGAGGCCCATGTTTTGGCCCGCGTCTATGGCCGCGTTTTGACGCCCTGAGCGAACCATCCTTCGTCTGATAACCATTCCTGAGCGGCTCCCCGTGCTGGCGTGCGGCTTTTCTGGGGCTTCTGATACATGAGGAGAACTACCCGGCAGGGCTGAACGCAAGTTACGCCTGATAGCCCGCCGATAAGCAAGGGCAGCCTAGCCGGTGGTCGATAGGCCAAGCCGGGGTAGGCGGTACCGCGGATTATCAGTCCAACTTGGAACAAATGGAGCAAGCAATCATGAGCGCACTATTCGGTGTTTTTGCAGCAGCGATGTTTTCGATCTTCGGACTTGTTGGCGGTCTCTTCCAGCAGGCCTTGGTCTTCTGATTGGAAAATGGGGGGACTATTTCCAGCCCTACCATGATCCACGTGGGGAATGCGCTCCATTTTGCGCTATGCACCCCAGTTGGAGCATTCTTGGGCTTGACCTTGTCATGCATTCCCGGCTATTGTGGCTTTATCGGACCGGCTTACCGGTCTTGATTGGTTAGTCGTAACGGGATTTGAGAGAGACGCGCAGAGTATGCGTGCGCTCTTTTTTTATGGGTTCAGATCGCCCAAGGAGTGGTCGATCCGCCGCGAGCCGCGGTGACGGACTCTGGGACAATCGAGGAGGTGGAAGGGATGAAGCGGAAACTCAGCACCGTACTAGTCGGGATCGCGTGCGTCGTCCAAGCAGAAGCTGTCGAGGCGGGTGTGATCAACTTCGCGCCGTCTGCTGCGACCGTTGAGGTTGGGACGCCGATCAATGTTGTCTTGTCTGTCTCTTTGGGGGGCCTGACGAGCTTTGAAGGAGCTGCGATTTTCATCGGTGCCGATGGCGTCACCGATCTTCTCTTTGCGGTCTCGCCAGGCTGGTCATCCACTTTCAATGTGACTGGGCCGCTCTTCGACACGCAGCCGGGCCTCTACGAGGACGACGTACTGATCCAATCGGACAACGCCTTTCCACTGGCCACCGATGGAATCGTCCTCGGGACGCTCACAATCGATACCACCGGTATGGTCGCTGGCGGACCTCATACGGTTGTTATCGATCAAAACGAGAGCTTCCTCGGCTTTTTCGGCGGCGAGGAGCCTATCATCGAGGATGTTACGGGTTCTTTCTCCTTCATGCTTACCCCAGAACCCTCATCCCTGTTGCTCCTGTTGCTCGGCGGGGCCGGCTTGCGGCGCCGAAGTCGCTGAGGCTCAGCCCACATTTCCAGATGATGGATGTACCGGCGTCCTCGAATTCCTGAGTTTCGGTAGGCGTTGATGGCCTACCCTGCCAGTTCTTCGTGGGCTGTGTGGGAGATTCCGGCCCGCTTGAATAGGTTGGCGATGTCGTCGGTGATGTAATAGAAGGCTGGCACCAGGATGAGAGTCAACCCGGTGGCCAGGGCTAGGCCCCAGCACATGCTCATGGCGAAGGGCGACCAAATCTTGCTGTAGCCTCCCAGGCCAAATGCCATCGGCCCCAGTCCTACAAGCGTGGTAACCGTGGTCAACATGATGGGGCGAACACGTCGCTTGCAGGAAGTCTGCAGCGCCTGAAGCAGCGGCGTTCCCCGGTCGCGTTCCTTGTTGATGAAGTCTAGCAGCACTAGGGCGTCATTGACCACCACGCCACACAGACCGACCATGGCCACTGCGGTGACTACGGTGAACGGGTAACCGTTGACCACCAATCCCATCACCATGCCGACGATCCCGAATAGGATAGCCATCACAATGACCGCCGGCTGAAGGTAGCTGCGGAATTGGGCGGCTAGGATCAGGTAGATTAAGCCGAGAGCGACCAAGCCCGAACGCCACAGTCCTTCAAAACTCTGGTTGGTTTCAGCGTATTGCCCGTCGGCCTGAATGTGCAAGCGGGTGTCTTGGTCAGCCAGAGCGGCGAACTCAGCCAGCACCGTCTCGGTGATAGCCCCGGCATCCACTCCTTTGTAAGTATCTACATCCGCAGTGATTTGAATCGCCCGTCGTCCGTTGTGATGATAGAGGGATGCGTAGCCCTGCTCGAAGTTCAGTTCAGCCACTTGGTGGAGCTTGACGCGGCGACCGCCGGCACTGCTGACAGTTACGTTCTGTAGATCTTCAAGACGCGGAGTGCTCTCGGGAGATAGGCGAACTTTGATGTCGAGGTCTTCGCCGTTTTCGATATCTTTGAAGATGCCGACTTTCAGTCCGTCCCCGGCACCCCGCAAAGCCGAGGCCACCTGGGCATAAGTCACGCCCAGTTCAGCCGCCCTCTGTTCCTTGAGGTGGAGTTGCAATTCGCGATAGCCAGCCTGCAAGTTATCCGTTACATCGAAAACGCCGTCGAAGGAGTTTAGACGTTCCTTGATTCTCTCGGCGATGTTCTGGGCGATGGCGTAATCGGGATGTTCAACTCGAATCGCCACCGGCTTGCCCACCGGCGGCCCGTCGCGAATAGGCCAAACCCGCAGATTCTCGATCCCGCAATCGGGGTGGTCATCGATATACTTGTTGAGCACCGCCCGCACTTCGTTGATCAGTTCGGTCGGATCTTTGTAGCTTCCCTGATTCTGGGGGATGTCCAGCCACATCTGGACCAGATTCGAACGGAGCACGCGCTGGTTATCTTCGTTCCACTGCACGCCCAGCGCCGCTGCGTAGCGTTCGACTTTCGTTGGCACAAACGAATCAAGGACTGGCCAAAGTTGGGAGGCTACGCGATCCGTTTCCTCAAGGCTTGCTCCGGGCTTGGCATTGAAATCCACGATGAAGCTGGGGAAATCTGAGGGGAAAAGATCCTGAACCAAGGTGCGTTGGGCCTGCCAAGTCAGAACGCCGGTGGCCCCCATGATGGCGATGGCTAGGTAACGGTGATGGAGAACGTGCGCCAAGACCGCACCGTAAATGCCCATCGCACGATCGCGCCAAACGGTCCAAAACTTGGGTCTGGTTCCCTTCGGTCTTGCCGCTGGAGGGGCCGATTTTTTTCTCCGACCCCAGTCCAGGTAGTGAGCTGGCAAGATAATCAGGCATTCAAAGAGTGAGGCCAGTAGGGTGACCGTCACGGTTTTTGGGACAATGCTAAAGAACTTGCCAACCACGCCGGTCATGAGCAGCAGCGGCATGAACGCCGCGATGGTCGTTAGCGTCGAGCTGATCACCGGCCACATCACTTCATCGGTTCCGTCGATGACCGCTTGCTGCAGAGGTTTGCCAGACTCGATGTGCCGATAGATGTTTTCCAGGATGACGATGGCGTCGTCCACTACGATCCCGCTGACCAGCACCAACGCAAAAACACTGACCACGTTGATGGATACGCCGATCGCGTACATGAAGATGAATGCACAAAGAAACGAGAAGGGCACGCCGACGATGGCCAGCATCGAATTGCGAAAGCCCAGCACCATCCACAGCACGCAGAACACCAGCACCAAGCCGACCGCCAAGTTCTTTTTAAGGACATCCAGACGGCTGGAGATCATGGTGGTCGTGTCGCCGGTCAATTCGATCAGGATTCCCGGTGGATCGTATTGATCGATGTATCGATCAACACAGGCCTGAATCGAGTCCTTGACGGAGATTCCGTTGGAGAGCTTCTCTTTGCTGATGTAGAGCAGGTTGCAGGATTTTCCGTTGTAGCGGGCTGACCAAACCGCCCGTTCAAAGCCGTCTTCGATCCGGGCGATGTCCCTGAGTCGGACGTGGCTTCCATTGGGGTTACGAACCACGACGATTTCGCCCAGCTGACTTGGCTCGCTAACCTCACCAATACTTCGCAAGGCGATGTCGTCGCCGGAAGACTTCACGATTCCGGCAGGCACATTCAGGTTTCTAGATTGAAGTACAGCCGCCACGTCATTGGAGGACAATCCATATTTTTCCATCGCCGCAGCGTCTACAAGGATATGGATTTCTCTATCCCGGGCGGCGATTTGACGAACGCGTGAAACACCCGAGATTGCCCGTAGTTCCTGCTTGAGTTCTTCGGCGATGCGCAGGGCTGTGTGCTCGCCTGCGCCATCATCAACAATCGCTACGCGGACCAGCGGCCATATTTCGTCGACGGTTAGTCGCTGCAACAGCGGCTCTTCCGCGCCCTCCGGCAGATCGGTGACTTGGTCCAGGGCTAACCGTAGTTCGTCGAAGGCCTTTTCCATCTCGACCGAGCTGATGTCTTCTTTGAACTTGACCCCGACAACGGAGAGATCGGGCAGCGAGTAGCTGTATAGCCGTTCCAAACCGCGGATCTCCTCGACCTTTTCTTCGATCGGCCCTGAGATGAGGCGTTCGATATCGCCAGCTGAGGCGCCGGGCCAAGTTGTTTCGACAATGGCTAGGTCTAGCGAAGTATCGGGGTAGACATCTACCGGAAGCTGCGTGTAAACGGCGACTCCAGTCGCGATGAATACGACGAACAGAAGATTGACGAGTACGACTTGTTTGACCGAAAAACGCGCGATAGACATGATCTGCTGTTCTTTCGGTCAGGGGTTGGCCAGATGATCTGTTGCGTCAGCGGTGATGCCGTCCTCAGGCATGTCCTGGGGCAGATCGAGGATGAGCGTATGCATCTCGTTGACCGTCACCGCATCTCCGTCGCGAATCACGCTCTGGGCTTCGACGACAATCAAATCCCCAGGTTCAAGCCCGCTGAGCACCTCGACCAACTCCAGGCGGTCGGGCATGGGTTTGGTTTCGATTCGGCGGAACTCAACGCGGTGGGGTTCTTGGTCCAGCAGGATGACCCTGCAAAAATTTTGACTGAAGCGCTTGGTGACGGCTTTGACCGGAAGAATGATCGTCTGTTTCTTGGAGGAGGTGGTCAGGCGGCATTCGGCGAACATGCCAGCCAGCAGAGCGCCATCTGCATTATCGACGTGTAACTGCAGGCGGAATTTACGGCTGATCGGATCGGCCCGCGGGGCGAGGTGATCGACTATGGCATCATAGGTCCGGCCTGGTTGGCCGTCGGGTACTATCTCAGCCACCACTTCGTCGCCCAAAGCAGCCAATTGCCTGGCGCTCAGCTCGATAAAGAATTTTAGGCGGTCAAGGCGGATCACGTCAGCGATGGGCTGGGCTGGCATGACGTATTCGCCTTGTTCGACCAGCATCCGGTCCACCCTGCCTGTCAATGGTGATCGAATGGAGCATCGCTCGTGGACTTGCCGAGCCTGTTCCAAATTGGCGTCCGCCAGAGCCACCGAGGCTGCTGCGGATACCTTTTTTTGAACGGCGCCCTGGAGCGCAGCCCGAGATTGGCGCACCGCGGCCTCCGCCTTTTGATAAGCGGCCTCGGTACGTGAGTACTCGATCATGGGCGCATTCTGCTGTTCGCGGAGCTCTGCAATCCGCTCGAATTCGACCTTGGCATTTTCAAAGATTGCCTCGGCTTCGTCGATTTGGGCGGTGGCGACGTTAATCGCTTCTGCGGACTGATCGCTTAGCGCCCGGGCGTTGGCGCGTTGAGCCTCGGCCTGCGCGACGGCGATCTGGTGGAATGTTTCATCAATGCGGCAGAGTTCAGTGCCTGCCTCCACCGAAGCGCCGTCATCGACGCTTCTCTTGGCGACCCGACCGGCCACCTCGGCATGGACACGGACCTCTGCGAAGCCTTCAAGGAACCCGCGCACATGGATTCGGATAGGCATGGCTAGCCTCTTGACTGTGTACGCGAGGACTTTGATGGGTGGTTGTTGCGAATCAGTCGATGCCAGGGCCATCCGGGCGTCGGCGATCATCTTCGTGTAGAAGGCGCCGGCCAGGATGGCGACGATAACAGCCGCTACAATGAGAACCGGCCTCAGTTGTTTGCCATGCGCTTGATCGGTCATGAAAACCCGTTTTGCTACACTCGTTTCCCGGCACCACGAAGACGGCGTGGGTTTCCCAAGCGTCCCTCAACGCGGGGGCTGCCAGCTCGTGCCTCGTACCTCGGTCCCCGTGTAACTGTACCGGCACTGCTGGCCAGAGGCCAATCCTGAAGGCTCAAATGATCGTGGGACGCCAAGTCGATAAGTATGGGGCGCTCGTCCTGGGCAATAAACCAGCGACAAGCGAGCTCCAGACTGCGAGGTGTGGCCACTTAGGGAGTTTCGGAATCGCCAGCTTCGTCTCCGGCAGCACTTTGATCTGCTGGATCATCGGCAGGGGCTGCGCTGTCGGCATCCTCGCCTCCGATTTGCGTCGAAGAACCAGGTGCCGGCGGAACGAGGCCCGTCGGCGGCTGAACAGGCGTTGTATCAGCGCTGGGTAGGCCGGTCTGCGGCGCGGGGATATTCAAACCCGGGGGAGGCGCCAAGGGCTGAACCGGCGCATCAACCATAGCGACCGTCACAAAAACCGAATCCAGGGTGTTCTTGCGATCCGAGGCAGCCGTCTGGAAGGGCGTGCCTATCAGAGCCTTGTCATCCAGAATCCGCTCAAGGTATTTTAGGACAGCACCCTTGTGGGACGAATCCTGGTCTAGCACGAAACGATCCTGTTCAATCGTGGCCAACCCCAATAGGGCAGATGCAACGTCCAGCACCTTGTCCGGATGTTGGTCGATGATCTCTTGATAGGCATCTTGGGCTAGATCCAGAAACTCGGCTGAAGGCGTACCGTCGGCGGCAGCGTGTGCCCGGCTCATCGCCGTGTATGCCCGGCGACGAATGGCAATCATGGCAAGGCTGCTACCGCTGGCATCTGCGGCGATCTTTCTAAGTTCGACATCAGCCTTGCGGACATCCTCGTCAGTGGCTGCCGGCAGTTCGCGGACTTTCTTGGCTGCGGTGGCACGCGCCTGCTCGGCAGAGCGGGAAACGTAGACCACGCCGAGCACGATCACCGCGATCAGAACCAACCCACCGACAATATAGTTGCCATAGGCTGAGAAAGAATGCCGGAGCTGCTCGAGACCTTCAGCCAATTCGTTGTGCTTTAGTTCCTGCCGTCGCGCTGTCTTCATGTTCCGTTCCGTTGCCTTTGAGTTTGGTTTGAAGCGGGCTCTCGCTCCACTTGATGCACCAATATCTGTACTTGTGTGCTTGTCCTCAGGCCATCCTCTGCATCACCAATATCAATCGTGCAGGATTCGACGCCTTTTTCGAACACCATCGTAATTGAGCCACGAACGTTCCCATCGCTTACCCGGTGCCAGCGTGCCAAGGGCATCTGATCCCGGTAAAAAGTGCGCACCGCGTGCTTATTCGCTCCGCCTCGATAGATGTGGCGAAGGTAAAGCCGCGATACCCCGGTTGATTGATCCTCCGATGCTTTATCGACCAGCACAAAGCCCGAAGGGACCGGTATGTCAGCTTCGTACGGACGGGCCGAGGCAATCAAACGGATTTCCTGGCTACCCGCTCCCGGCTGACAGCCGCACAGCACCCAGATCGGCGCCGCCATGGCAGCATACATCCAGAGCCTGTGGTACACGGTTGAGCCTGCCATGATCTTGCACTCCCTTGCCAGCGCGGTCACAGGCGGACAAACCGCCGTGCCTTATTCGCAGTCAAAACCAGACGGGGCAGCATAGAATAAGGGGCCAAACCCGTCAACGAGGCTGGTACAGGATAACCCGCTCATATCGAATTGCGGCCTGATCGACCGGCTTGGACGAGTCATGTTCGATCAGACACGGTTGACCCCACCGGTTATCGGCCTGTTGGTGGGGATAGCTAAGGTCGCGCCGAACGAACGGGGCCCCTCCTGACAAGCGGAAGAGGCACGCAAACCCACCTTGCATGGCTCATACTGTGGGGGAGGATCGGTGGGCTGCTTGCGGCGCCGGGGGGAGTTCGGGGCGAAGGAATTCACCATGGAGGCCAGTTGATGGCTTTGTGTCGGTAGGTCCGTCCGATTTGGACAGGGCCGGTGCATTTGGGTACGCTTGGCGCCGGGACAAACGGGCTAGCTGCAAACCTACTTCCGATGGGGCTGATCGTGCGATTGGAGCGGTTCTTGATTTTGGCGTCGCTGCTTGTCGGGCCATCAGCGGGTATGGTCGGAGCTGCTTCAGAGCCGTTATCCGAGGATCCTGTCCCCGCCAACCCGAATTCGCCGGTCGATGCTGATGTTGCCATTCAAGAACTTCCGCCGGTCCAGGTTCTCTATCTCGAACACAGTGGTCCCTATTGGGGGATGGGCAAGCTGTTTCGCCAAGCAGCGGACGCCATGATCGAGTTGGACCAGGCAGGGCCGCTGTTTGCCCGCTATCTTGATGATCCCGGTTCCGCTGAATTGAACCTGCTCCGAGCTCAGGTGGGCTTTTTTGTAGCGGGCGAAGTGAGTGTACCAGCCGGTTTTTCGCGAGCGAGTTGGCCCAAACGTCGAGCGGCTGTGCTGCGTGTGCCGGATCATTTCGGTCGATTTGCGGCGATGCATGCCCGCGTGTTTTCCTGGGTCAAACGTAACGGCTATTCCGCCCGGGGGGACGTGGTCGAGGTTTATCGCGAAGCAGAGGCCAACGGACATGCGACAGACATCCAGGCTGTGTTGATGGGTAGCAAGGGTTTTGGTACGCCCGACCGACCAGCCTCGAGCAGTCGGTCCCCCGAGCCTGAGGTTGAGAAATCATCGAGGGCTGAAGCGGGCAAGATACGGATGCTCAAAACGGTCGGCCTGCCCCAATCGCAAGAACCCAGGACCACCGGCCAAGAGCGATGTGCCAACCAGTTGGCTGTCCGCATCGAAGCGATTCGCCAAATGATCGCTCAGAATTATCCCCAACACAGCCTAACCATGAAAGTGCATGCAGATCGCCTGATCGGGGCATTGAGTACTTCTGCTGACATTGAGGCTAGGTCGGAGGCGGGCATCCTAACTGATGACCTCTTAGGGGTGGACTATTTGGCCTATACCGCTACGCTTGCGGATCTTGACGCAATGCTGGTCAATGTCACGTTGAAGCGGGGCGGGATGGCCAAGGTCCTGGAGCGGATGGCTGAGTTGGCCGAGGTGCTAGATGTGCCAGCTGAAGCCACCAGGGTCCAAGAACAATAAGGTTACGGCAACACAACATCTTGAGGTAAAGAGCCGATGAGCATTCTTGTTAATAGCGAAACCAAAATCATTTGCCAAGGAATTACGGGCAAAGCCGGCGCGTTCCACTCGGCTCAGTGCATCGAGTACGGCGCTTCGATCGTCGGCGGTGTATCGCCGGGCAAGGGTGGCACAAAATCTGAGCATGGTTTGCCCGTCTTCAACAACTGCCGCGATGCTTTCTCAGCCACCGAAGCTGAGGTGAGCATGCTGTTCGTTCCCGCACCGTTTGCGGCTGACGCCATCATGGAAGCAGCCGAAGCGGGGGCTTCGTTGGTGGTGGCGATCACCGAGGGAGTGCCCGCCAATGACATGATCCTCGTCCGCAAGTACCTGGATGACCGCGGCACCCTGCTCATCGGGCCTAACTGTCCGGGCATCATCACGCCTGGACAGTGCAAGATCGGAATCATGCCCGGTTACATTCATCGCCCTCCTCAGGAGGGCAGCAAGAGCATCGGAATCATCTCGCGAAGCGGCACTTTGACCTACGAAGCCGTCTGGCAATGCACTAGCCACAACCTGTCGCAATCGACCTGCGTGGGGATCGGCGGTGACCCGGTGAAAGGCCTAAATTTCATCGAGCTGTTGGATTTGTTCGAGGCCGATGCTGAGACAGACGCGATGATCATGATCGGTGAGATCGGCGGCACTGATGAAGAGGCAGCTGCTCGCCACATCGAGCGGTACATCAGCAAGCCTGTGGTAGCCTTCATTGCCGGCAAGACCGCCCCTGCTGGAAAGCGGATGGGGCATGCTGGGGCGATCATCAGCGGCGGCGAGGGCACGGCCGATTCGAAGATCGCAGCGCTCAAAGAGGCTGGAGTTGCCGTGGCTGAATCGCCAGCCACGATTGGCGACACCATCGCCAAGTTGCTGAAGTAAGAAGCATCAAATGAATCCGACACGATGATCGAAGGCCAGCCTGACCCTGACCCCCTGACTCCACCGACCGAGCCGCCGGTGCCCTCGGCCATCCCGGTTGCCAGGCCGCTCTCGTTCTTTCAACCCCAGCGACACGCGATCTATCTGGACCGAATATCCGCCCGCACTGCCTGGCTGGACATCGGTCTGGTCATCTTGGGAGTAGCAGCGGCGACGTTCATGATGGGCGTAGTGGTCGGCTCGATCTCGGCTATCGGCGTCGAGATCGAGGAACGCATGCTGAACATTTCCCTGCTGCCTTTCCAGGCATTGCTCTTCTCGGCGGTGGTCCTATCAGTGACCAAGTCCCGCCGATTGAGCTGGCGATCGCTGGGGCTGACCCTGCGTGGCTGGTCGCCGGATTACTTTCTTGGTTTGGCCGCGGGCGCGTCCTGTTTCGTTGCTTGGTTTGTTTCGGCCGTGCTGATTTTCGCACTGTGGCAAGAGGGGGCTGACCAGCTTGCGAAGAATGCCGAATCGGTGATGGACATGTTCCCGCCCATCCATCCTGCTTTGCTGGTCGGATTAATGGTGATTGTCGCTGTCTATGAGGAGCTGGTCTTTCGCGGTTTCCTCTTGATGCGACTGCGGCGCGGCCTGGGATCCTGGTGGTTGGCGGTGATTGTTTGCTCGGCTTTGTTTGCAGCGCCCCATGCGATGGACCAGCAGGCAGTCGCGGTGATTCCGTTGTTCTTCATCGGATGTGCGCTGTCGCTGTTCACTATTTGGCGAAAATCGCTCATTCCTGCCATTATCGGGCATGCCATATTCAACGCCGGCAATGTGATTTTGATCTTCATGAAGTTTCCAGAATGGCAGTGAGCCGGGCGTGGCGACTTGGGCACCGACCACCCAGTTGGCATGCGGTGTTTGCAATTTGGCGGAGGCTTGCTATCGTAAGCATCGCTGAGCAGTAAGTTTATGCATAGGAGCCCTATGAAGTCCCACGACGAGTCCCCTCAAGCGTTTGCCGAATTAGGTATTGGCCTCCCGCTCCTGCGGGCATTGAGAAAGGTCAAGTTCACCGAACCGAGCGATATTCAGGCTGCCATGATCCCCGCTGCCCTAACCGGCAAGGACATCATGGGGCAAGCCCGCACCGGCACCGGCAAGACGGCTGCCTTTGCTCTGCCGGCACTGCAACAGATAGGCGATACGACCGAGTTTCAGGCGATCTGCCTCTGCCCCACCCGCGAGTTGGCGGTACAGGTAGCCGCTGAGGTACGAAGGCTAGCTGAGTTCACCGAGGTCCGTTGCTTCCCGGTCTACGGGGGACAGCGTATTACCACCCAACTACATTTGATGGGCAAGCGGCATCAGTTTCTGGTGGGAACGCCTGGCCGGGTTCTCGATTTACTCCGCCGCAGAGCTATCAGCTTCGAGCACATTAAGGTAGCTATCCTCGATGAAGTGGATCGCATGCTGGACATCGGATTCCGCGATGACATCAAGGCGATCCTCTCCCATATCAAGGGCAAGCATCAGACCATCTTCGTCTCAGCCACCATCGACGACGAGATCAAGCGGTTGGCTAAGAACTACATGACTGATCCGCTCGACGTGAACGTATCTAAGGACGAGATTTCCGTGGATAAGATCGACCAGAACTATTGCACGGTCGAGCGCGTCGATAAGTACCGTCTTCTGAGTATGCTACTCAAGGCTGAAAAGCCGAAGCTAGCCATCGTGTTCTGCAATACCAAGCATGCCGTCCGCAAATTGGCTAAGAAGCTCCACCGCGACGGCATCGAAGCCAAGGAGATTCACGGCGACCTCGTGCAGCAGAAGCGCGAAAAGGTGATGGACCGCTTCCGCAAGCACCATATTCAGGTGCTCATTGCCACCGACTTGGCTGCCCGCGGCATTGATGTCTCAGCCATCACCCACATCATCAACTACGACATTCCGCAAGACATCCAAGTCTATGTGCATCGTATCGGTCGTACAGGCCGCATGGGCGCCATTGGCAAGGCCATTACCTTCGTCACCCGCGAGGAAGGCGACCAGCTGACCGAGGTCGAAAAGCTGATCAACCGCCAGATCCCCGAACTCATCGTCGAGGGCTTCGTCGAGACCGCCCGACCCGAAGAGGTGAAGCACGATCCAACCCCCTCACACGGCCGGCTCAAAGAATCGGTCTTCGGATCTACCGACGCCGATTCCGCCCCGAAGAGAACACTAGGCAGCAAGTTCAGGCCCCTGCGGCGTAGACGACGCGTTTAGGCAATCACCCCTTTGAGGCCCTGTCTTGGCCTCGGGCTGCATGTAGCCTGTCATTTGATTGACACCCGCAAAGCGCACTCCTACCCTGATCTTCCAATAACTCGACTGCCCGATTTCGGGCGGTCGGAAGAAGTACCCAGATCTTGGAGGGATTGGTATGCGGCGACTTGCGATTGTCTCCTGCGTCGGTCTCGTGCTCTTCGGGTCAACGGTTGCACTGCGATTGGCCATCGGCGATGAAGTCGTTGACAATGCCGTGATCGCTCACAAGCGGCTGAAGGAATTGTACGTGGCCGTTCAAATCTACTGGAATGATAACGAACTGCAACTCGACGACCCCTTGCGCCTGGTCGATGATTCTAATCTGAGCCCAGAGGTGTTCTGGCATCCGGGCGACAGCGATCCCGCGCCGACTGTGATTGATAATTCCATCGCCAATGCACCCAACAGTGCTCAAATCAGCTTCTTGTTTCAAACGGGGACAGAAGAGTTTAGCGGCGATGATTTCCTCATCTGGGACGCGAGCCCATGGAACAACGCGGGTCGTTTTTCTAGCTTCATAACCGCTGATGGCAGCATCGAAACGATTCCTCATGTAGACCTTCCAGTCCCAACGAACGTGAGCATCGCCCAAGCTCATCTCAAGCGGATCAGCCGGGCTCTGAATTCTTATCAGAGTGACTATTTTGAGATCTACCCCGATAGTCTCGGTGATCTCATGCCTAGCTCCCAAGTAAAATCACCGCGTTCATTCTGGAATCCAGGTGACGCCGACCCGATGCCCACCGCAATCACCAATGACCTGCCGGACGCATTGAACAGCGCCAGTATCAGCTTTGACTACCTGGTTGCGGGCATGACCTATGATGACGTAACGTCGGAGACCATTATGCTGCGGGACAACTCCCCGGCGAACAACGACGGCCTTGGGATCAACATCGTGCTTGGCCCTTTGCACTACGCTGGCTCGGTTCGCTTCATCCCGACCGATGGTTTCGGTGACATCAACGGTGATGATCGAATCGACTTGGCTGATTGGGCGAAGCTTCAGTGGTGCCATTCCGGGTGGTTCGACGAAGTCACCGACGACTCCTGCCGGGTTCTTGATTTTGACTACGATGGGAACATCACCTTTGTCGATAACGCGTCGTTTCTTGACGTGATGACAGGACCCGTCTGGCCATGATCCATGCACTCGCACGGCAGCAAAACCTGCCTCCTGCCGCGTAGTTAGCCCGTCTGGCTCCAGCCTACCGATCCCAGCGGATCGCCCCGATCGGGTCGATCTTGTCCTGCCTCTGTCCTGAAACGAGATTCCGACTATACTGCGGGGCTTGTTACTTGCGACGGAATCAGGACGCCCCATGATCGAACAGCATCTCATCCGAAATTTCGGCATCATTGCCCACATC
>JAJDDP010000101.1 GCA_029260235.1 Phycisphaerae bacterium
CGTTCCATGTTGAATCCTACCTGGCGCATCCCGTCGAGCATTCGAGAAGCATTGCGAACACTAGGTACCATCATCCGCATTACCAAGAGGATCTCGTCGGCTATGTCCAATACGGATTTTGCCCCCATATCAAATCGCGTCGGACCGTCGACGACGACATAGTCACTCAGTCCGAGTAGGCCTGATAAAACACCGACGCAATGGGCAGCAGAGATCGTTTCTGCCTCGGCGAAAGTATTTGGGCGGGGTAGAACCTGTACGCCGCTAGAGTGTTTGACCAAGGCCCGTTCAATCACCTGCGCTTCGAGCTGCTCATGGCTATCGCAAAGGTCCGAAATTGTGTAGGTGGATTCAAGATCGAGCATGGTTGCTACTTGGCCAAATCGAAAATCGAGATCAACAAGTGCGACACCGCCGGAACTCATTCGGCTCAACTCAACAGCCAAGTTTGTAGCTATGGATGTAGCGCCTACACCGCCGGAGCATCCAAGAATACTCACCAGTTTGCCCTGGCGAGTTGAAGATACGCGGTGGAGCGAAATCTTGCTCAACGCCTCAGCGAGAATCTCTCGATCAACAGGTCTGGTGAGGAATTCTCGGACCCCCGAACGCATCGCAGACAGAATCAGCTGCCCATCATTCGATTCGGAGATTGCAAAGATGGGCATATCGGGGCAATCGGCGATGGCCTGGGCGGCCATGCTCAGGATCAGTTCAGGATTTGGATCAAGATTGATGACAGCGACATCAGCGGGGAATTGCTTGGCCGCTTGCGGTAGGAGGATTGGATCATCCACTTCGGCGATGATTTTGACGCCATCGATGCTCAGCAAGCCCGCGCGCAATTCAGGAGCGTACGCTTCGTCTTCGTTGTAGACTATCATGCGGACGCTGGAGCCCATTTCTCACCCTTGACTGCGGACCCTGATGGCTAGCGACCAGGTTTTCCGGTCGGACCTCAGCACCGATCGCGCTCCACGCATTGAAGCGCTGATTCGGCGCTTAGACCAGTGGAAACTACACCAGCTTGCCAAGCAGGTGCGTTACCAGCACTGATGGGTACCGACAGGCTCATGCGCCATGTCTGATCCTTCTAGCCCAGTTCGCCACATTTTCATCGAACGAAACCGAGGCGCACTGCACGTCTTATCGACGTAATAAAGCGTGGTATTTGGGGAAGGAATTAGTTTGCAGTTATCGGGGCGGTGGCCGCACCCGCCCGATTTCCAGGACAGGGTGTGTCTGCCGTCGCTCTCAACTTCCTGAGCGTTCTGATACTCGGGCCACTTGACCGCAAGAATTCTGCGGTGAAGAACCGAACGCCCAGCCGCGCAGCATTCCCCGCGTCGAACTGGCTTCCTCCCCCCAAGCACTAGTCCGCCGTCGCCGCGTAACCCCATGGGCCGTGAAGGCTCGTCTGGTCGGGTGCCGAGGGAATCATGGCTGCATCCGGATCGATGTCCTCTTCTGGATAGCTGGGCGTGCCTTGGAGTGGTTCCAGCTGCCCTAAGGCGTACAGCTCGAAGTCATTCGGGTCGGCGAAATCACCCCCAGGCAAGTCTGGAACTTGGTTGGGGTTCAGGGGTGCAACAATTTCAGGCGTAACCAAGACCACCAACTCGGTGATCTCTCTGCGGTATTCAACGGAACGGAAGAGTGCTCCGAGAATTGGCACATCGCCGATGCCGGGAATGCGGGAAGCTAAACCGCGGACCTCGTCATTCAACAAACCCGCGATGGCGATGGTTTGGCCGTTACCGACTTCGACCGTGCTCTCAACGCGTCGTTGGGTTAGGCCTGGTATCGAGAGTCCCTGGATGGTGATCGCTGACGAGAAGTCCAATTCGCTCAACTCCGGGGCGATGTGCATTCTGATTCGTTGATGGTCGCGAACCACTGGGGTGAAGAACAATTTGGCCCCAAACTCGCGGAATTCGATGGTGATCTGGTCCAGACCTTGAGGAACCGGAATCGGAAACTCTCCGCCGACAAGGAATGAAGCGGTCTCGCCACTTATGGCCATCAGGTTTGGCTCAGCCAGGATTCGCAGAAGCGAATTATCTGCCAGCGCCTGGATGAAGAGCTGCATTTGGACGCGCGGGAAGCCCAAGGCCAGAGGCACGCTCGAGGCCAGAGGGATGCCATCGACCGCTCCAAACAGGGCGTTCATTCTATTGTCGCCGAACGGCAACGCCCCAATGTTTGCAGGATTGACGCCCCCAACTTGGTTGACCACGAAGGCATCACGGAAGTTCTCCCCGCTGAGGAAGCCGTTGATGCCCAACTGGCGGGCTGCGGAGCGAGAGATTTCGGCAATGGTGACCCGCAGAAGTACCTGCTGCTCGCCAGCGACTGCTAGATGGTTCTGTACGCTGATAATGCCGCCCACGCCGGATGTGGGTATGAACAGATTGGCAATTTGCTCCATCCGCTCAGCGATGTCGGTGCCGCTAACCGTCCCAGTCAGCACCACGTTGCCCATCAATGCCACGGCTTCGACATCTGACAAAGAATCCACAGCATCGAGGGCTTGGTTCAACTCAGCCAGATCAATCTCCACAGTGACGTTGAAGATCTGCTGCTGGCCGTCGTCGGCCCAACATATGACTTGAGAAGTGCCGGTGCCCACCCCAGTCACCAGCATCTGAGTTGGTGAGATCGATTGAACGAACACGATGCTCGGATCGATGGCCTGGATTCGCTCCGAGGCTTGGGATGTCTCGATCAGAACACTGTGGTTCAACGAGATGCTCAGGGCTTGGGCGCGGCTCTCCAGCTTGACCACACTAGCCACAAACTTGGAGTCACCTTCGCCTGAGTCCTTTTCCGTTTGGGCACTTGCGTCGCGCTGAGAACAGAGCACGACGGTGAGTGAACACGCTGCCAGAACCCAAACCCGGTTTTGTTTCTTCGTTTTGGTCGTCATAGTTGCGACTGACCTCCTTGGATCGATCGCCCGAAAGCTTATTCTGCGCTGATTTCCCGGTCTTGAACCTGATCGATGTCTTCAGGCCAGGGAGTGCTTCGACTCGGGTAGCCGAGTGCATTTCCCAGGTGTGGCCTGCGCATGATCGATTCAGCACTGTCCGAGCCGGAAGCGTTACCGCTCGAACTGCGACCCCTGCTGACGTCTAGAACTTTGGTTGAGGTGCGGCTCTCGTAAGTTATCCGCTGCAAGCTAGCAACCCCATCTGAACTGATAGGGCCGTTTACCACGGTCACGGCGAAACGGGGCCCCTCGGCCTTCGCTGACGACTTGCCATTTGCCAATTGCGTCTGCTGATCGTCTCCCAGTCCGTTGAGGGTGCTGGGCTGATCGGCGTCTGATTCAACGGGAGCTGCGTTGGGATTCCACTGGGCGGTGGTTGCATAGCCCTCATCGCCTATCAAGCGGTCGTCCGCACCGCGCATGGCCAAGGTAATCTTGCCCTGGGTTTGGGCCAAGTGCAGCTTTGGCACGTCATTGTTGGTGATCAATAGAGTGATCGACCGGGCCATTTTTTGCGCACCCGCTTCGTGCGCCGACCCCATATTCTGACCAATGGCCAACACCTTGATGCGTTGCAAGATGATGCGGCTAATGGTCTCATCTTGTCGATTTCGACGAACCTTCATTACCACGATGACGTCCACGTAATCGCCGGGAGTAATCTGCCCAGCGATGCCGCTAACCTCGTCAATTCTGACAGAAACCGCACGGTGCCCTTCAGGGATCCGTTCGGTCAGGCCCGGTGAGGTACCCGGTGGCGCTAAGTTGCCAGGCGAGATGGCCGTGCCTTGCGTGATATTCTTGGACGTAACGCGGCCGACTAGCGCCTCGGCGTCTATGAAGGCACCCTCGGGCAAGAGCGGCGTAGCTGGCGTCTGAACGGTGTTCAGCATCTCGGGTGTGATGGCGAAACTGGCTGGTATGTCGGTGCGGGCGATCACCGTGGTGATCAACTCAGTTGGCGTACCCTGTGCATTCTGCACTGCATCGACCGTCAACTTGATGGCCATCAACCCGATACCCAAGCCCAGTACGAGGGGGATAACCGCTTTGCTTTTCATAACAACCCTCTCTGGTGTGGCCCAAGATCCCATGGACTCAACCCGCAGGGCCAATCCATGAGCCGAGACCATCGTTTCTAAGGCGGCACAAAATCGGACTATTCATCCGAACCGTTTGATATATCGGAAGGTTTCCGCCCGTATCGGACCAATCAGCAAAAAAAATCCGAGGATTTTGGCCCGCAGTTCGAGACGGAGGTAGAGTGCGCGTGAGGGGGTCGCACAGGGGTCAAGGTGCCGTTGGGCACGCTGATTCCTGGCGCTATACCTTCGATACGCTGCTGGGCGCGGAGCTTCCTTTTTCGGCAGAGAGTATCTAGGTACCTTCCTTGCGCATCGAGCAAGTGCCTTCCAGGTTTCCTGTCCTGGCTCCGAAGAAATTCCCCAGCAGTGAAACGTCTGCAATTGGGATGCTGATGGTGACAGACTCGGTCGTGTCGGCAGGAGTGGCATGAGTCATGGTCGTGGTATAGCCGCTGAGCCCGGTTGGAGCCATCATGCCGTCCACCCTTTCAGTAACCTCTGAATAGGGGATTTCACTAGTTTGCAGCACTGCAATCCTGCAACCTTCACGGGCTGCATTGGTGAGCGACTGTCGTACCATGAATATGTAGCCATATTCGATGATTCCGAACAACATCGTGAGAAGCAATGGCGAAATCACGGCAAACTCAACAACAGCCGCTCCTCGTCGTCGTTTCCTGCCATCATTTGCAGATAGAAACATGAATATATCCTCGTCTTACAGCGCCCACCATCCCAGGATTTGGCCGCTCAAGACGATCAGGGAGCCGATCGTCAAGGGCACGCCATACGGAAGCAGGGAAGACGTCTTCCCAAAACTCTTGGCTGAACCGTATTCGGTGAACCAGTTCTCGCGACTCGAGCACTTCGAAACGATCACGCCCATGTTGGCCATGGCGTGGTACGTTTTTCCGCCGGTGACGATCATGATCGTCGCAATGATGCCGCCGATGATTGCGCCGGCCGCAAATGATACCAGGGTCATCCACGGGCCAAACCAAACACCGATGGCCGCCATTAGCTTCACATCGCCCGCCCCCATCCCGTGCATCATCCACGGAATGATCAAGACGCCAAAGCCGACAAGCAGCCCCATACTGCCGGCCCAGACTCCGGCAGTGCCGAAAAAATAGCCCTGAACAATAAACCCAATAACGATCAGCGAGGCGTTCAGCCAGTTCGGAACGCGACGCTGAGCGTAGTCAATCCAGGAAGCCAAGAGAACGCCAGGTACGAGAATTGCGCAGGTTGTTGCCCAGAATGGATCCATGACGAATCTCTACCCCATCTTAGGTTGAAAGCTGTTGCCCCAACGAAACAATGCGTCACACGCAGTAGTGGCCGGTGCCGTGTCCAAACACCATGTCAGCGCCAAAACCGCAAGAAGAGGGGAGCGGGTGCCCGCAAGTGCAGGCCCCACATCCCCCCCAAGAGATCAACCCGAGTGCTTCACCCGGCGCCCACAAAGGCGCTCCCCTGCACTCGCGGTCAGGCTTCGCATTAAGAACCGCCGCCCGGTACAGTCAGAGTACCGTCAACCGCCGAGAACATCTGCGATACCTTGGTGCCCAAACTGGACACTGCGGCAATGGCAACAACGATAATCAGAGCAAGCATCACGGCATACTCGGTAGCCGTAGGACCATCTTCAGACTTGATAAACTGCTTGGCCCGATTCATGAAATTTTGCATGGAAAGCTCCTTCGATTGTCGCGGACCGGCATCCGGTTTGGATAGGCCCACGAAGTTCCGAACCGCGTTCGCATCGTCCGTTCGTGCGACGCATTTTCACATAACGGCCCGAACCTCCGAGGGTCACGAGCAAACCGGCTCAATCCGTTAGCCGGAGCGGCGGTGAGCAACCCAGTGCCAGCCATGGCACTTTCCCACCGACGAATTTCGACTTGTTGGCCATCACTGGCCTTGGAAGCCGTCGCCGATCATTCCATCATGATCGGCTCCCCGATGAGGCTTGAAGCGATCCGCTCGACCGCCACAAGCGACACCGTCAACCTACGAAACAGATGGGCGCCAGGCAAACAAGAGCCAATATTTCTCAAGATAAGCTAAAGTTAAAGCGGACGTGCTGGTAATCTCCCGTGCTCTTCGCAAGAGAGACTGGTCGCGGTTTGCCACACCTAAAGGGACTTTGAATTTGGCCTGAGTGCCGTTGATAGTTGAGCCAGATTCAAGAGACCTCGGGCTGCTTCGAGGGCTGTAGCGCAAACGCGAAGTTGCGACTAAGAATGAAGTTCGACAGGCTGGCTACCACAATTCCAGCAATACAAGAGAGCTGATAGTAGGATTGCCAGGCTGGGAAGAGGTTGTAAAGCGCATTGGAAATGGACCAGTTGATGCCCAGGCCAAGGACGCACACCGCCAAGAAGATGGCGAGTTGCTTGTCGGAGCGTCCTTGAACTGCATCCGGGAATGTTACCCTTCGGTTCAACAGAAAATTGCAGAAGATGGCGCTGACGATGCTTAGCACCCGAGCGGCCCCGAATGACCAATGCGAATACATCAGCAAGGCCATCACGGTAAGGTCAACGACCATGCCGACAGCACCAACAGCGAAGAAGGTGAGGCACTGAGTGCCTGTGGGCCAGCGCCATTGATACAGCCGATGCAAGTGCTTCAAGTAGTCGACCTGTTGGGCGAAGTCCATCTTACTGTCGCCGGCGTTTCGCGTTCCGAAACGAATGGGCACTTCTTGCACATTCTCGGGGCGACACTTGACGAGCACTTCCAGCCCAATTTTGTACCCGACCGGGTTCAGCTCAGTTTGTCCGATCAAGTCACGCCGGAAGCAGAAGAATCCTGCCATCGGATCTCGCACGGATCTCCCGGCAAGTGGGGTAGCCAATAGGGTGGCTAAGCGACTATTGAGGCGGCGGTAAATGGTGAACTCATTGGAAGTGCCGCCGGGTACATAACGCGAGCCGATGACGAAATCCGCACCACCTCGAACCGCTTCAAGCAAATCAACGAGCGACTCGGGTGGGTGCTGTAAGTCAGCGTCCATGACCAGGACGAAGTCGCCTCGGGCGGCACTGATTCCATCAATCACAGCAGGGCTTAATCCTCGGTCGGCGGTTCGTTCAATGACGCGTACCGGGACGGCGACGTCAACTTCTCGGGCAGTCTGGGCAGTCCCATCGGGTGAACTGTCGTCCATCACCAGCACTTCACAACGGATCGAACGTTCGGTGACGACTCTTGAAATACGCCGAAGAAGCTCCGGGATGTTGCCGGCTTCGTTAAATGTTGGAACGACAATGGATAGCTCGAACGTGCAGGCGGAACTTAACGCATCTACGGACGAGGCTGGCCTATCGCATGAGAGAGTTGGTGAGTTTTTGGTCACTTGGGGTCGTCCTTTGGCAGTTCAAGCCGGATGAAAACTGCAGCTATATCGTCATTGTACTCTTCGGACCAATCAGGTTGCCGTTCCAACCATTCTTTCAACGGAAGGTGCGATGCGATGAGGACAGTCCGAATACCATGGAGCGTGAAGAAGGACGCGGCGTGCTCGGCTGGCAGTAGCACGATGTTCCGATATTGAGCAACATGCCCTTCCCCGTACAAGCCGAATCGATCATCGGAGAAAACAGGCAGACCCGGCACATCTCGAATCAGTGTGCCGCCGTAGTTTAGATCGTTGAAGAAGGTTCCAGACGGAGGGTTGTCAGAAAGGTAAGCCACCGCGCCTTTTGAATACCGCGTCGCAGATGGTCCCGAACGTCCGATACCCCAAGAGAGCGATACCATGCCAAAGCTGGGCAAGATCAGGATGGCCACTACGACTAGAATGCTGGCCAATCCACCGGTGGTTTGCAGTTCCATTTGGCGCATGTCATCTGAAAATAGGGGAATCTTCGCCCCGATGCGGCCCATCCTCGGCGAGCGGATGCGGACGCCTGCCAAGGCGCGCCCTAACTGCAGCGCCAAAATCATCGCCAAAAGGGGAAGGTGTCGACCACTCGAGAATCCGTTATAGGTCCAGAATCCGAGCACTAGTAGCTCGGCACCGCCAACAGAGCGTTTACGCGCCAGTATGGAAGTTCCTAACAGCAGCGCTAGGCCGACAGTTGCTAGTGTGGCTGGCTCGTGCCAAACCGGTGCTTTCCATTCAATCACCCAGGCAGAGAGGGCCTGCATGCCCATCAGCCGGGCAATCCACTCGTGCCATGCGAAGCCATAGGGATTCACCAGGGTGGCCAACCCCATGCCCAAGGCCAAGCCGACCAAGTTGGCGCCACGCCGCAGGAGTGAAGTAGCTCGCCCCTGATCCTGCCGAAAGGTCCATAACGCATGCAACAGCGCGCCGGTGCCGCACAAGCCGACCGTGGCTATACCGCCCAAGACCCCAGGATGCAGGTTGGTCCACAGCATGGCACACGGTACTAGAAGCCAGATCGTCTTTCCTGAGCAACGTCCACGGGCGTATTGTGTCGCCCACCAAAAACAAACTGGAACGCCGATGGAGGTCACTACGAGTGGGCGGGCCAAGAAGTGCCCCGCAGCCGCGCAGGCAGCCAAGATGGTAGTCATCGCCGCGATAGCTGGCCAACCACCCGAGTTAATCTGGGTGCGATAGATCCAGCGGAACAGCCCGGCAATCAATGTCGCGGTTACCACAGCAAGAAGGGCGTACCCTCCGGCAGCAAACAGCATGGACATCACCATGTCAGCCAGCCATTGCGTAGCCACCCAAGGCTGCCCCCCGCATGTCGTACTGAATGAATCGGTTATCGGTACCGACCCGCTGACGAGCAGTTCCAACCCGGTGCGCAGGTGCCACCCGGTGCCCGGATCGTTGAACAATCCGGTCGCGCCCAGCTGAAGCACCCGCAAGAGCAACAATACAAACAGCGCATCAGCCAAGGAGGGTGTACAGAATCGCACCAACCTCGACCGCGGCTTGGCGGGTGAGAGCGTACCTTGGTACGGCATCTGAGATGCCTTTGTTGAGAGTGTGGACATCGGATCAATGTCGCATCGGTCCACCTGCGTCCAGACTGCACGACAAAGCTCCAAATATCGAGAATGCTTATCGGGTCAACTGCTCAAACCCATGGTTCCAGGCTGCCGTCAACACCTAAATAATCCGATCATCTAATGGGGTACCAGCGACGTGGCCCAAGTCGCAGCATCGGGTAGCTATGCCAGAACTAGACAACCAACTCAATCGGCCAATCGGCTTGCAACAGCAGCGCCCTTCCGCGCCCGCGTGTTTGGTGCTTCTGCTCATAGTGACCCCCTATGCGGTCTTGTCATTTCAAACTGCTGACCACCTGGACAAAGATTGGACGCACCTTTGGCTGGGCGGTCGGATGGTCGTCGATGGTCAGGCCTTGGAATCACTCTATGATCCTAGTGCACAGATCGAAGCCTACCGCAGGGCCGATCCAAACAATCTGCCACCTCCCGTTTGGGCGGAGCGGAATGATGTCCTTGGTTGCTTCAACTATCCACCCCCAGCTGCGCTGGGCTACGCAGCCCTGGCCTGGATGCCGGTATCGACCGCTGCCATCGTCAACGCATTCTTGAACATTAGCCTAGGGCTCTTGTGCGGCTACCTGCTTGCCCTGGCATTGGAAATGCGCCACCGATGGCCGCTCTTTGCACTGGCCCTGCTCCTATACCCCGCCTTCTTCGTGAACCTCTCGGTCGGTCAGAACGCAATGATCACCTTGGCCGTGGTCTTGGGCGCCTGGGCACTTGTCGAACACAGACGCGAATGGGCCGCGGGGATGCTGCTCGGCCTGTTGATTTGCAAACCGAACTGGTTGTTGGCCGTGGGTTGGATTCCCTTGGTTGGCTTGCGCTGGCGCGTGCTGTTGGGCATGGCGGGCGGTTCGCTAGGGACGGTTGGCTTTACCTTGTTGGTGCTCGGTGTTCAACCCTTCTTCGACTATGTGCAGGTTTTCTCTCGGGTAGCTGAATTGCAGCAAATGCCTGGTTACTACTTGGAAGTCAAGTACAGTGCCAGCGGTTTGTTCCATAAATGGATAGGCATGAGCACGCTTGCCTCTCAGCTTGCCTGGGTCAGCTCAGCCGCCATGATCGCGGTAACAGCCATGGTAGTTCGCGAGTGCAGCCGAGGTGATGCAGTTTCTCGCAGGTTGGCGATCGCTTGTAGCTTGGCAGCGGCCATGTGGGTCAATCCACATTTGAACTACTACGATCTGATGCTGACCGTGCCTTGCATCATCGCCATTCTGGTGGATCGAGGCCGTTTGGATCATCGCGGTCGATGGTGTGCTCTGTTGCTGGCGCTCATCGCCTACTTGGCTTTGCCTTGGGATCTTTCCTGGTCCCTGAATCGCATCCTGCCCGTCCCGACGTTGATCAATTTGCTGCTATGGGGCTGGTGCATTCGTCGACTAGTGGTTCAAAAATGGGCTGGTTTATCGGCTCCACAAAGTCACCACGACGAAGATGGACAGCAGCTCGACCCTCAGCTGATGCCTCAGGTGCCCGCGTGACTGGCAAGTCGAGTAAGCTCCAAGCCGGAAGAAATCAGGCTGCCTTGGTGGCGCTACTGCTGTGCGCCGTTCTTCTGGCCCTTCGCCCCATCGACGATGCAGACATTTTCTGGCAAGTCCGCATTGGGCAATTGATTACAGAACATGGCTTCGACCTGGCTGAGTCAATCTCGTACACGAACGTCGATGCTCCGATGGCTTGGCTTGGTTGGTTGGGACAGTGGTCGTTAGCCCAGGTTCACGGGCTAGCAGGCTGGGAGGGCGTGCAAGCCGTCCATGTCCTTTTCTACACTTCCGCCCTGGCCATGGTCTGGTTCAGAATTAGTCGCTGCCTGGTTGGTCCGCTGACCGGGGCGCTGACCATTCTCTTGGTGTTCATGCCCTGCATGAGCAACTGCAGCGAACGGCCTCAAACATTCTCATTCTTTGCATTTGCACTCCTGCTCTTTTTGATCGACTCGAAAATCACTCTTGCAAAATATGCAGCCGCAGTGATTCCGCTGCTCTTGATCTGGCAGAATGTGCATCCATCGGTGGCTTTGGCTGCGGCGGTGCTTTTTCTGAAATCTGCGGGGTGCTGGGCCGACGAACGGTGGGGGAGCGCTACCACTCGACTTGCGTGGCGGCGTCCACTATGGACGGCATGCCTGGCCGGCGTGGCAGTCTTTTGCACGCCGACCGGACTCGGCATTCTCCGCGTGTCAGCCCGCAATGCCGAGATGTCACGATGGTTGGGTATTGGCGAATGGCTACCTGCCTACGCGATGCTGCCAGCCACAGCAAGTTTTTGGTTCGTCCTTGGGCTGCTCTTGATCCTATGGGGCAGAACGCGGGCTCGCTTGCCGTGGGCTGATCTCTTGCCACTGGCGTTGCTTACCTTGGCCGCTGTTTACTGGACGAGGATGATCGTCTTCTGGGCTATTATCGTGGGACCGACGCTAGCCCATCTGCTGGAAAGAGCGGGACGAGATGTCTTTGGAGTCCACTTCCTCCCATCGATCAATGGCAAGGTCAGGCACCTGTACCGTCCCCTAGGGATCGTGCTCGCCATCGGTCTCGTTGCGTCTAGCCCTTGGGTAAGGCCACATATGAAGTGGCTGCCGGAATCTCAGAGGCGGTTGTTTGATGCCCATTTCCCAATCGAAGGTGTAGCCCATCTTGACCGCGTGTTGGACGCAGGGCGAGTCTATAACTATCGGGAATGGGCGGGGCTATTATCCCTGGCAGGCGCATCACGGTGGCGGTTGGCCATCGATGGGCGTATTTACCGCTATGACCGGGCAGAATGGCAGGCCTATGCCGAGGTAGCCCAAGGGATGGAGCATTCAGAAGACATTCTGGCTGAACATCATCCTGAAGCTCTCTTCTTAAGGCCTGGCTATGATCGTGCGTTGATTGAGCGACTCCGCGCGAATCCGGTCTGGGAGAGCGTCTATAGTGACAAGAATTGTCACATTTGGCTACCCGTCTCGCTTAACGCCTTGAATGACAACGGGCCTGAAGATTCGATGCCTACACCGGGCACGCTTGCGAATCTCCGCAAGGCTTCTTCTTCCTCCGAGTTGATTGATCAGCCCTGATCCCGTCGCTTGGAGCGTTTCTTCCGCGTCGGCGGTCGGCGACCTGCAGCCACATCCTCTTCAAATACTTTCTGACGTCGCAGAATATGGTGGTAGTGCTGGCCAAAGCGATGGGACTCATCGCGCACATGTTGCACTAGCCGCAGGGCCTCGTTGTTTCGAGGCAGGCGAATCGGTTTGCTGCGGGCCTGGACGTAGATTTCCTCTTCTCGCTTGGCCAAGGAGATGACCATCGGTGGACGCATTTCCATTTCGGAGAACGCCTCCAAGGCCGCGTGCAATTGGCCCAAGCCACCGTCGATGAGGATGATGTCGGGAAACAGCTCTTCGCCCTCTGCTGCGTACCGATAGCGGCGGGTCACCACTTCGCGGATCATGGCGTAATCATCAACGCCGTCGACGTTCTTGATGCGAAATCGCTTGTAGCCCGCTTTGAAAGGCTTGCCGTCAATAAAGCAGACTAGCGCTCCCACCGATTCCTCGCCCTGAAGGGTGGCGATGTCGATGCCCTCCAGCGTTCGAGGGCGTTCATCCAAACCGAGAAGATCCTGCAGTTTGTCCAGCCCGTTGGCAGGATCGATGAAGAACACCTCGGGTTGAATGTGCTCATCGGGTGATCCTGAGAGCGCCAAAGATTCGATAGACTTGATGCGGTCGCGCAGAATGGCTGCTTCTTCAAAAGCCTGTGCGGTAGAAGCGCTTTGCATTTCCTTGGTCAGCTGGCGCAACAGCGCCGACCGTTTGGAGGCCAGCAACTTCTTGAGCCGATCAATGTCCTTGCGATAGTCTTCGCGCGAAATCAAGGCGGCACAAGGTGCGGTACATTGGTTGATGGCGTGCAGCAGGCAGGGCCTAAAGAATCGTCGCGATTCGTCATCCTCGCGGATGTCCAGTTCGCAGGTCCGGTACTTGAACACCTTTTGAAGGATATTGACCGCATCGCGCACTGCATGGGCACTCGTAAACGGGCCGTATAGCTTGCTGCCTTTTAGCCGCGGGGTGCGGGTGACAAACACACCTGGAAAATCATCGCCGGTAGTGATCTCGATATATGGAAAAGTCTTGTCATCCTTCTGCATTACGTTGAACGGCGGCTGGATGTCTTTGATCAACCTGCTTTCGCTCAGTAATGCATCGACTTCGGTCTCGCATTCCAACACGTCGATCCCGGTCACCATGTCCACCATTCGAGCAATCTCAGGCCCGCGCGTGGTGAGCAGGTCCGCCGATGCCTGAAAGTAGCTGCTAACCCGGCTGCGCAGATCCTTGGCTTTGCCAACGTAGAGCACCCGCCCTTGGTCGTCCTTCATCAGGTAGACCCCCGGGGACTTGGGGAAACGCGAGATGTGCGTTCGAAGATTTTCAATCCGGTCACTGTTCATTACTTCGGTTCATTGTAGAGCGCTACCCCGGGATTCAAACCCCTTGATGCAGATCACCCTTGCTCGCCGTCGCAAACTGCCCCGCTCACGGCGCTTCTGCCGATGCCGAGTAGACCACACCGTCGGGCTCATTGGGGTCCGTGTTCCAGGAAGGCATGGTTTCTAGCCAAGCGGCACCGTTGGGCGCTCGCTTGCCCTTGGTCAGATTAATCCGGTTGGTTACGCGGGCGGTGAACGCCGGCGCAGTTTGGATATCCAAGTCGAGCACGATGATGTCGATCAGATCGTCCGGCGCTTGTGAGTCGATGCTCCACAATGCCAGTTTGTTGCTGGCTTGATTCCAGCGAGGGAATAGGTCAACCACGAGGGAATCCGGATTCAAAATCGTAATCGAGTTCGCGGCCGGTTGGTTCGTGTCAAAGAACGGACCAACCCAGACGTCCCAGTCCCCGAATGGGGCAGGCTCGTTGCTTAGATGGCGGTAGCTAGCCATCATTGTCCCATCCGGGGAAACCTTGGGATCATAGTCGCCCGGACCTAGAAGGTTTAGCGGCTGGTTGTCTCCGCTGGTGCGCACAGCCAAGTTGGACAGGGCCATCGTGGTCGTGTCGATGATGGCCGTGTATGCCCGGCTGAACGCATCCGAATTTCCGATGGACTGGCGCTTGAAGGCGATGGTGTTGTCCGGTCCCCAGCTTGGGTCGGCGTCGAGCTCGCCCTCGTCCGGCGGATCTTCGGCATATTCAATCTGTTGG
Source organism: Phycisphaerae bacterium (assembly GCA_029260235.1). Taxonomy (GTDB): domain Bacteria; phylum Planctomycetota; class Phycisphaerae; order UBA1845; family UBA1845; genus OFTM209. Next base: position 14,280 of record JAJDDP010000101.1, read on the forward strand.
GGATTACTCCCATCCATCTCCATGACGTAGAGGCGCAATTGGATAGGATCTGTTTCGGCTCGACTGGAAACGAAAATGATGTACTTCCCATCCGGCGAAGGTTCTGGCGTTGCGTCGATGGCCGCGTTGTCGCTTACGCGCCCTTGGCTGTCGAGGTCGGTCAAGAATCGAGGCCTGCTTCCGTCGATATTCATGGTCGCGATGGCGCTATGAGGCAAGTCGTTCTCGTCAAAGAATCCATCTGTGCTGCCATCCAGCGCCCCATCGGCCAAGTACGTCTGGTAAATCAAGAACGGGGCACCGGACGCCGAAGCTGGGGCGTACACCACGTGATTCTGCTCATAGCGCGTTGTTACGATCTGCCTGTGGGCTGTTCCAGAGGCGTTGTCGGCAAACACACCGTACATCCGGGCTGGGATGTCTACATTGGCGATCAGGGGTTGGGGGTCTGCCCGATCCGACATTCCGTCTCCATCGCTGTCCGCGTTTTTGGGGTTGGTGCCGAACATACCGATCTCTTCCACATCCCAAACCCCATCGCCGTCGTTGTCATTGGGGTTCTGGATCGTGCCTTGGTCGCTGCTGCCCAGGCCTGGGCCACTGCACCCCCAGCAGGCCAGGAGAGCCGAGAAAACCAATAAGTCAAGCATTGGCCGTTTGTTGTTATCCATTACCAACCCTTCACCTGCATGCTCATTCAACTCAAGACCAGCCTCGCCGACTGGCCAGCGACTCGATCATGAGTACACTATGCGACATTCCTGTGTGATTGAGTAGGGGGATTTATGTTCAAACGAATCATCGACAGTCTGTTCCTGGGATTCTTGGTCATGGTTTCGATTACTGGATGTTCGACCCAATCGGCTGACTTGGTAGTAATCAACGCCAGAATCTGGACCGGCAATCCGCGGGCACCTGAAGCTGAAGCCATCGCTGTGGTCCGTGATCGCCTTATTGTGGTCGGATCGAACAAGGATGCTGCGCAGCGAGTTGGGCCTCAAACGCGGCTCATCGATGCCCAAGGACGCCGGGTCATCCCCGGTTTGATCGACTGCCATATCCACATCGTTGGAGGTGGGCTGACCTTGGATCGGCTGAACCTCCGTGATACCGCCAGCAAGGAAGACTTCATCGCCCGCATTACCAAAGCTGCGGGCGAGCATAGCCTCGGCGAATGGGTCTTGGGCGGACGCTGGAGCGCCGAAAGCTGGACCTCGGTTGAACAGCCGCAGAAGGAGTGGATCGATCCGGGCACGGGCGATGTCCCTGTGTTCCTGCAGCGTATGGATGGCCACCAAGCGTTGGCCAATTCCGCCGCCCTGAAATTAGCCGGGATCGACGCCAATGGGCCTGCTGATCCGCCCGGTGGCGAGATCGAACGCGATCTAATCACCCATGAGCCAACCGGCATACTGAAGGACGATGCCATGGCGTTGGTCGATCGCCACATTCCTCCTGTCAGCGACGACCGACGTGACGCCGCCCTCCTCAAAGCCATGCGCCATGCCAACAGTCGAGGGCTAACGGGTGTCCATGACATGTCCGGGCTGGAGGATTTGGCGTGCTTTGAACGAGTTTGCGCAACGGGCAAAGCCTCTTTGCGGATCCGATCGTTCATCATGGTTTCAGATTGGCAGCCGCAGTTTGAAACAGCCGAGCGATTCAAGAACGATGAGTGGGTCACGGTGGCTGGCTTCAAGGGATACATGGACGGTTCACTTGGCAGCCGCACCGCGTGCATGTTCGATCCGTACGATGATGTTGCCGCTGACGAAACCAACCCGACAGGCCTGCTGTCCGCACAGGCGACGCCCCCTTCGAGAATCCAGGATGACATTGTCCAGGCCGATATGCAGGGATACCAGATCGTCGTCCACGCCATCGGTGACCGGGCCAATAGCCTTTTGCTCGACGGCTATGCCATGGCAGTCGATGCGAATCCGAAACGAGATAGGCGACATCGCGTGGAGCATGCCCAGCATCTGCGGGCGGGCGACATCAACCGATTTGCCTCCCAGGGAATCATCGCCTCCATGCAGCCGCTCCACAAAGCCGACGATGCCCGCTATGCCGAGAAAGCCATCGGCTTCAGTCGCTGCCGAACTTCTTATGCGTATCGAGAATTGCTAGATGCCGGCGCCGTGGTCTGCTTCGGTAGCGATTGGCCGGTAGTCTCGCTCAATCCCATGAGGGGACTTGCCGCTGCGGTGACCGCCCTGACGATGGATGGCGATGTTTGGATGCCCCATCAATCGATCAGCGTTGAAGATGCACTGCGTAGCTACACCAGCCGGGCTGCCTATGCCGGATACGCCGAAACAGAGATGGGCACCTTGGAAGTGGGCAAGCTGGCTGACCTGGTGATTTTGGACGCCGATCTGCTGACGGTCGAGCCTCAAAAACTAGAAGACATCAGGCCCAAGACCACCATCGTGGGTGGCAAAGTTGTTTGGGAAGCGGGCGACTGAGGCCGTAGTTATCCCGGGACCCAGAGAACCACGAGTAGGTTGTAGACGACGTGGGTTCCGGCTGCGACACCGTAACCTCGATAGACGAACAGCGCTCCCAAGAAAAGCCCAGCTGCTGTTCTAAAGACGAATCGACCCGTTTCAAAAGGCTCACTGCCTAGAGGCGGGTGGTGGTGCGCGGCAAAGAGCA
>JAJDDP010000102.1 GCA_029260235.1 Phycisphaerae bacterium
AGGCATCACCGTCCGGCAATGCAGGAGAAAGGTCGACAGTGACAGTGCTGCCAACCTGAGCAACAGTTGCAACTCCGCCGTAGGCCCCACTGTTGACGCAGGTAACAGAAGCGCTAGCAGCCGTCCCGGTGTCAAGATCAAATTCGACGCTAGTCACGCCGCTGCTGCGCGGCTCGATGCTGTTGGCTAGGATGTCTAAACAGAGAGTTGTCGCCCCATGCAGGTTGCAGCTGCGAGCAGCCGTCGCAGAACAGACGGCGACGTCAGCTACGGTGATCACCTGATTAACCGCTACGTCCTGCAAGAGCGTTTCAGTGCCATTTGGCCATTCAACAGTGACGGAGTCTACGAGCGTGGCCGTGCCCAGGCCAAAATGAGCTTCGGCAGGTTCCTGCCCTATCATGCTTGTGCCTGCGGTAATCAGACGCATCTGATTTTCCCCACCGGCGCTGATGCGGATGACCGTGCCGATCGCAAAGTGGTTAGTGCCCGCCATTCTTGGCTTGATCACCAAGAAGTTCCCAGGCGAAACATCCAAGTCCGCTTGGTTGGCCAAAAGTCGAATCTGGGGGCCAAAGCCAAGCGTGCTCTGGGTTATTTGGAGCGTATCCAGATCGCCATCGCGGTCGTAGTCGAAGGAGATCAGGGAGAACCCCCAAAATGAATCGTCAAATCCGGCCGAGGAGGCGATGTCTGTGAACGTCACTGGGCTGTCGGCGTTGTTGTAGAACAGGAGGGACAAATCAAGGTTATAAGGATTGACGTGGAAACCATTAGTCACAGCCAGGTCGAGGCCCCCGTTGTTATCTGCGTCCAGGAAGGTGGTGCCCCAGCCCCAGGAGCAATCATCGACACCGGCTGCTTCTGAGACCTCTGCAAATGCCGGAACACCCGCGGCTGTGTCGTTGCGATAGAGGATGCCATGTTTGCTCTCGGCAGCGATATAGATGTTGGTAACATAGACATCGAAATCACCGTCGCCATCGAAGTCGCCCAAGGTCATACCCATGTCGTTCATGTTGTTATCAGCACCGGCGGCAACTGCGTTATCCACGAACGTGTTGTCACCTTGGTTGATCCAAAGCAGGTTCGGGCCAAAATCGACCGCAGCGTATATGTCCATCCATCCGTCGCCGTCAAAGTCGTGGAATATCGGTTGCCACTGCTTGTGTTGAGCCTCGTACAAGCCGCTGGAAGAGGTGATGTCGGTGAAGGCCCCGACGCCGTCGTTGAGGAACATGTGGGTATTAGGACCCTTCCAGGAGACGACGTATAAATCCAGAAAGCCGTCGTTGTTGATGTCGCCGGCCACCATGCTGCCCAAATGTTCAGATGGCGAATTCACCATCGGAACATCTAGCCCGGCTGCGGCGGTGACATCCTCAAAGGTGCCGCTGCCAACACCGATCTGGCGATAGAGTTTGAGCGTGTTGTAATCTGCATCCGGTGGCGGCGGTGCGGGCCAATCGAAGCTGTCGCCACAGACGGCTAGGTCCAGGTCATGATCGCCGTCATAATCAAGCCAGAGAGCTGCGCGATGGGAGATCCCCGAATCCAAGCCAAGACTTGGGGCTACGTCGATGAAAACGCCGCCGCCGAGATTCTTGTACAAACGATCAGGTTCACCTTCGCCACAGGGCTGGAAGAAATCTATGTCACCGTCGTTATCAAAGTCAGCCGCAGCCACGCCGCTGCCATGCCCGCTCGGCGCAACGAAGTTTCCGGTGATGCCGGCGCCAGCGGTCGCGTCCAGGAACTGAGCTTGTCCCAGTGCGGAGAAGTTGCCTAGAAAAGCAACTGCGCCCACGGCCATGCAGGCCGAGTATCGTCGGATCATCTCTGTCATCGATAAGTCCCCCATCCGAAAGTCTATCCCCGCAGAAAGACGTGCTACGAGGGTCGAGACCGCATTCCTCATGGTGCCAATGAACGCAACAAAAACCACAGTGCCCCAGAACGTCGATAAGTATCGGCAATGCTTTATTCGATCAACTTCGCCTGGAGTGCTGACTTGAGATTAGCACTGCCCGGTTCAACCGGAGGAATCTTGCCGTCGCCCCTCCAGTCTTGTTGACAACCCGTACAGTCATAGTAGTGCGCCCTGTCCGCATGAAGCAAGCCGCCATTTGCTGTTTTTCTTGCCTGTTGGAGCCGGACCCCTTCAAACAAGCCCTCTACGACCACTATTCTGGGACCAACAATTCGTTGAAGAATGGCTGGGGCAACCGCTGGGCGTGACCAGCGGATCTCATTACCCGGCCTTCAAGGTACGGATGTAATCGGCACCCAGTTCCGTGAGGTGATCTATCACTAGGTTAGCATAGGCTAGGCGTTTCGCTGGGTGAGATGTGGTAAGGCCTATCGCATACATGCCTGCGGCTAGCGCAGCCTGAACACCGCTGGGAGCGTCCTCTATGACGGCGCATTGCACTGGCGCGATACCCAGTCTATCGGCGGCGAGCAGAAAGACTTGCGGATCGGGCTTGCCTCGGCTGACATGCCCTGCATGCACGATGGCGCTAAAGCACTCGCCCAATCCCAATTCCAAGAGGGCTAAGTCTATGTTCTCTTGCGGAGCTGACGAGCCAATCGCCAGAGGGATACCCGCGCGATGGCACTCATGCACCAAGGCTGTGGCGCCGTCGATCTCTTGAATATGTCCACGAACTGAATCGCGGTAGATAGATTCCTTTCGGTCACTCAGTTGGTCGACTTGCGAGCTGGACAAGTGCTGACCAAACAGCAGCGGGATGATGTCGCTATTCTGTCGTCCGAAGGTGGCAGCGAACTGCTCTTCTGTAACGTCGCAGCCCAAATCCGCCGCAAGCCGACGCCAACTCTCGTGATGAGCCCCGCCCGAATCGATGAGTACGCCGTCCATATCGAAGATGATTGCACTGACAGTCATAAGGCTGTAGTACTTCCGTCTTGCAGGGCCGTCAAGAAACGCCGGCCAGTTCATAGGGAGACCTGTTATTCAGGCATTCTTTTTCGAGCAACCTCTCTATCTGATACCGGTGTTGGTGCTACTGCAGTTGGTACTCATCCACCGGTGGTCGAAGTATCGAACCGATGTCGCGCGGCGGATGGTGCTCGGCGGATTTGTCATCTTTCCTCTCTTGTGTATCCTGCAGATATTCGTCGTCACGCAGCGAGAGCAGTTGATCCTCGCCTGCCGCCAAGTAGCTCGCGCGGTCCAATCGCATGATCTGCCGGACTTGGCGAAAATCGTCTCTGCTGATTTCCAGAGCGGTTCGTCATCTTCAAGCGATTCGATTGATCGGGGCGACTTCCTCGACATGGTGGACGCCCTCCTGGACACTTACCAGATTGAAGAGGTTCGCCTGACAGGGTTTGAAGTGGAGATCGCCGGTGACCGGGCGACGGTTCGCTACTCTTCAACCTGTCGGGTAGTCACGCGAGACTCGATGATTGCCCGCATTCCCAGTCGCTGGGAGCTGACCTTCGAAAGAGAATCACAGGGGTGGCGAATCGTCCAACTTCGCCCTCTGCGCACGCAGTTCTTCCCCTACCAGAAGCTCTCCGATATACCCCGCTGACGATTGTGGTATCCTCTCGGTCCAGAGTAGGCCCGCTGGGCGCAATGTCGCCGGAGTACTAGCCCTGATCACTCAGAGAGTTGTTGTGGATTTATTTGAAGGACAACGCCGCAGTCACCGCGAGAGCGTCATGCCGCTTGCGGTTCAAATGAGGCCTCGAACTCTGGATGAGTTCATCGGGCAGGATCATTTTGTCGGGCCTGGAAAACTACTGCGCCGGATGTTGCAGTCGGATCGATTGAGCAGCGCGGTATTCTATGGTCCGCCCGGATCCGGGAAGACTACGCTTGCCCACATTATCGCCGGAATGACCAAAGCCCACTTCATTCAAGTCAATGCAGCCGGGATCGGCGTGGCTGAGGTTCGCCGCATCCTTTCCGATGCCAAAGAGCGTCTCGAATTATCCGGCGACCGCACGGTCCTGTTCATTGACGAATTGCATCGCTTCAACAGAGCTCAGCAGGACATCTTACTTGATGATGTGGAGAACGGCCTGATCATTCTTCTCGGGGCGACCACAGAGAATCCATTCTTCACCATCAACGGTCCCCTCCTCTCGCGCAGCCAGTTGTTCGAATTTAGGCCGTTGGCGACGGAGCAAATTGAGTCGCTGATCCAGAGCGCTATCAGCAATTCTGAACGCGGCCTGGGTTCTCAGCATGTGCGTATCACAGACCACGCCCTACACCATTTAGCCGTGACCAGTGATGGCGATTGCCGGCGGGCTTTGACCGCCCTAGAGGTGGCCGTATCGTCCCAGGCCAGAGGCGATCCAGGTAACCCCTTGATTGTGGACCTATCGGTGGCTGTAGATTCAATTCAGCGAAAGGCCATTCAATACAACGGGGTCGGCGATGAGCACTACGACGCCGCCAGCGCTCTGATCAAGAGTATGCGGGGTAGCGATCCTGACGCAGCGATCTATTGGCTGGCCCGCATGCTTGAAGCCGGCGAGGATCCGCGGTTCGTAGCCCGGCGGGTGGTGATCGCTGCGGCTGAGGATGTCGGAAACGCCGATCCGCAAGCCCTGGTCGTTGCTCAGGCGGCGGCAGATGCGACGGCGTTCATTGGAATGCCCGAATGCCAGCTTCCATTGGCCCAGGCGGTGATTTATTTGAGCTGTGCCCCCAAATCCAATGCCTCTGCCGGCGCCATCTGGGCGGCCGCTAAAGACGTGCGGGAAGGCCGAACCGTGCCAGTGCCTCAATTCCTTCGCGACGCCCACTATGAGGGTGCCAATCGCCTTGAACGCGGTAAAGGCTATCGCTATCCTCACGATTATGCCGAAGGAGAATTGGCGCACGACTACCTCGGGGTCGATAAGGTATACTACGAACCGACCCAGCGAGGGGCAGAAGCAAGGATGAGTGACTATTTACAGAAGTTTCGCCTGCTGCGCAGTCAAGCGGGCGAAGCGGCTGAGGAAACTCCAACGGACCGGTAGTGAAGAAACATCTCCGACAAAACTTGCGCAAGGTTCTCAGTGAGATCCCTCCCGAGCAAGTGCACGACCACAGTGTCGAGGCGTGTCATCTCTTGGTTCAGCAACCCGAATACCAAGAAGCTGAGATCTTGATGGTCTTCTTGCCTATGCCCGGTGATATCGACACAACACCGCTCTGCCTCAAGGCTTGGCAGGATCACAAGCGAGTCCTAGCCCCTCGGGTCAGCTGGGAGCAGCGGCGGATGATTCCGATTGAAATTCGTTCGCTCACGCATGACCTGACCATGACGGACTTGGGGTTCCGAGAGCCAACGGCTGGGGTACCGATTCCACCATCCTTGATCGACCTGGTTATCGTTCCGGGCTTGGGCTTTGATGCCTTTGGGAACCGTTTGGGACGGGGCAGAGGCTTCTATGACCGCTTCTTGGCCACGCCTGATTTTTCTGGCTGCGCCTGTGCGTTGGCATTTGAAGAACAGTTCGTCGATCAATTGCCGATCGGTCCACTGGACAAGCCGGTCAACATGGCAGTTACCCACGAGCAGGTGCGACGATTTCCGGGCTGATTCATCTCTTGCAGTGATCCGCAAAGCCGACTATCACGATTACCATGCCCCCCAAGCACCACAAGGATCACATACACAGTCATGTCCGCTGTGCTGTCTTGACCATCAGCGACACACGCACGCCCGAAACTGACGCGGGAGGCCAACTCATCTCTGCGCTCCTCGCTGAGGCAGGACACGTGGTAGTCTGGCAGGCCATCCTTCCCGACGAGGTGTTGCAGATCCGCTGCCAGCTTGGTGAAGCAATCACGACGCATGTAGCCCAAGCGGTGCTGCTGACGGGTGGGACTGGGCTGTCGCCGCGCGACAACACTTATGACGTCGTAGCGGAGCTGCTGGATAAGCGGCTCGATGGGTTTGGAGAGTTGTTCCGAATGCTCAGCTACGAACAAATAGGGGCAGCGGCCATGCTCTCGCGCGCCCTGGCTGGAGCGATCAACAAGACGGCGGTCTTCTCCATGCCGGGTTCACCCAAGGCAGTTGAATTGGCCATGAAGAGACTGATCCTGCCCGAACTGGGCCACATCGCTCATCTACTTGATCCGGCAGACGAGTGACTCGATCAATGTATCCAGGTCTCATCTGGGAGTCCGCGGTGCCAGCGGGCGCCAATCAAAGTGCTGCGTAGTCAATCGGCTTATCTGCAGGCAGGCACGGCAGATCGACTTGCGGGCCGCTCAGGTACTTCAAGGCCGACCCCGTATTGAAGATGACGATTCGCTCGTCAGGTTTGATCAATCCGTCTGCCAGCAACTTCTGGGCAGCCAGGACACAGGCGGCCGATTCCGGACAAAACGAGACGCCTACGAGCCGCCCTGCTAACTGGGCAGCGGCGGCAATCGCTGATTCGCTGACGGCCACGGCGCAGCCGTTCGAGTCCCGAATGGCATCTAGGATCATGAAATCACCCACGGCAGCCGGCACCCGAATACCCCATGCGGTCGAATCAGGATTCTGCCAAGGCTCGCAGAAGCGTTCCCTGTTCTTGAACGCCCGAACAATGGGAGCGCAGCCATCGCTCTGCACCGAAATCATGCGTGGCATCTTGTCCGACCTGAGCCAGCCAAGTTCACGCAGTTCGTTAAACGCCTTCCACATGCCGATCAGTCCGGTTCCACCCCCGGTCGGATAGAGGATCACATCCGGCAGTCGCCAATCGAATTGCTCGGCCAACTCAAGGCCCATAGTCTTCTTGCCTTCGATTCGATAGGGTTCCTTGAGGGTAGCTACATCGAACCAATCCATCGCATCGCATCCTTGGCGTACAATGCGTCCGCAATCGGTGATGAGGCCTTGGACAAGGTACACCTTCGCTCCATACGACTGACACTCTGCCTGAATCGACGTGGGCGTGTCTTCGGGCATAAATACGAAGACTTCCATACCCGCGCGAGCGCCATAGGCAGACAGCGCGCCGCCGGCATTCCCCGCAGTAGGGGCAGCCAGACGATGCAGTCCAAATCGATGGGCCATGCTTACTGCCAGTGCCATCCCCCGGCTCTTGAACGAGCCAGTCGGCAGTTGAGATTCATCCTTGATCCATAGGTCGCTGAGTCCGCAGTATGCGCCCAATCGTCGCGCCGGCAAGAGCGGAGTCATGCCTTCACCCAAGCTGATCTGATGGGCTGGGTCAGAGAGGGGAAGTAACTCACTGTAGCGCCATAGCGTGGGCGGTCTGGCAGAAAAATCCCGAGGCGAAACAGACTTGCCAATCGCGGCTAGATCGTAGCGCACCCAGATCGGGCGATCCGCGTGCATTGTCTGAATTGCGCCTGCTGGGAGTCTCGTGCTATCGATTGCACCTTCCAAGTGGCTTACATAGCTCATGGATAACAAGTCTAGCACTTGGCAGGCAAAGCGTCATGGCTGCAAGATCAATTTGTTGGAGGCTGGGGAACTCGATGCACACGAGCCTTCAATCTGGCTCAATCAAGTGGCTGTTTAGCGTAGTGATCGAGCCGGTAAGCTCATTGACGGCTACAAATTCTGTGACGTGCTTGATTTGCCTCTTCTCGAACCTCAGAGGCCCTTTCATTTCATCAAAGAAACGAACCTCTTTGTCGTCGATGGAAAGCACGCATTTTTGACAAATGCGGCCCAGCACTCGGATATACGGCTGCCGCTCGGGAGACTCTTCAGAGGCATCGCGCTGTTGCTCTTTCTTCTTCGCTTTGACGATCTGCTCAAGCTCCTTCAGTCGATCCGTCAGGGCTTTGAGTTGCTCTTTCTGGGAGTCCTGAAGTTTGCTTCCAGGAGAGATTTTCTTGACGACTGCTCGTAGCGACTGGATCTGCTCTGCATGTGCAGCCAATTCACCCGCATGCTGTGCCGCCTTCCTAGCAGCGGCTGGGTGGGTCCCGACTCCGACGATGGTCGGCACGCAGGCATCGCTACCAATCGAAGCGATTTCCACACTATTTCGCGCGTAGACTTCGCCTCCGATGATGGCCGCTCTTTCTGAGACCACGCTTTTGGACGCAAACATCCTGCTGTTGATCGCTTCTTTGGCGATTAGGATGTCTTGGCCGGCGACGATGTCAGCCTCATCACAAAACTTGGCCATCACGCTCCCACCTGCGCGAACTGAGCCCTTGTTGCGGCACAGAATGCCCCCCGACACCGTGACGTCGCCCCCCGCCTCAATTTTAGCAGCTTGCACGGCTTGCCCGACGGTCACCGATCCGTTGGTATTGACTTTGAACAAGTCCTGGATCGATCCTCGGATGACTACGTCGATTGTCGAATTGATGTTTCCCGATTCGAAGTCAACGTCGCCTTTGACATCGAAGATTTCGGCAACACTTATCTTCCCGCGGGAGAACAGGGCGCGGCCCGTGACTTCCGCTACGACCGTTTGGCCGTCCTCTTCAATCCGCGCTCCGTTGCTAATCTTGACCTCGCTCCTCGAGGCGCTCACCTTGATCACATTTCCATGGATGTCCGTACCCGGCGTGCCTGGAACTGGGGCAACAATTTTTCCCAGAATCGCTCCTTGCTCCACCGTGCGGACAGCTTTGGCCTCTCGATAGTCGACCGCGGCCAATTCGTCCCCTTCCTCCTCGATGCCCTGGAGGGATTCATCCCAGTCGAATTTGCCAGGCTCGCTGGCGATGGGAGGTGTCCCCTCCGCGACTGGAAACTCTTCTTCCCAATCGTCAGGCTTGGCTACCATTTCGAGGAACTTGTCGATGCGCAGATTGACTAAATCATCAATCTGGATTTTTTGGCCGTCGAGTAGATCGAGGATCGTCTGACGGGTGATGGATTCAAGGGGGACGCCCTCGGAAGTCTGAAGCCAAGCCTTGAGGTTATCCTCGGCAATGAGAAGGGAAACACTTGCCTGGATCGATGAAACCATCGGTAGCACTCTAGATACGGCTTGAGGGCTTATTGGAAAGCCACGTTCAACAGCTAGGCCGGCACGCCAAGTTTGGACATGGTGGCGTTGATTTTCTCTGCAAGAGTTTCGGCTGTGAACGGTTTAACCACATAATTGTTGACGCCAGCCCGCAATGCTTCCATGACCCTAGTCTTCTCGGCTTCAGTGGTAACCATGATCATGGGCAACTTCTGGTCCGTTTCTCGTACTTTGCGGATCAAGGTGATGCCGTCCATGTTGGGCATGTTCCAATCCACTAGGACCAAGTCGGGACGAACGTCCGCCAAGACTGCTAGGGCTTCCACGCCGTCAGCTGCCTCAAGAATGTCGGTGTGACCCATCGTTGCCAAAGTGCTCTTTTGGATGTTGCGGATCGTCCGCGAATCATCAACCAAAAGTATTTTCATCGTCAAACTCCTGCAACTGCAACCTCGGTTTCGGTGACTGGCGCCTTCTTGACCACCATTGCGATTTCAACATCAAATGAGCCAGCTGCCGAAGAGCACGGAATAACTAGCCTTGGCGAGGTCTTCAACTGGCTGACATGGTGCCCTTTTCCAACAATCACGCTAGGCAAAGAAATGCTCACATCGTGGCCGGTGAAATCTTTCTTAGCGTTGCCCGCCACCATGTTTGCCAATTCGCCGATCGCGTCCGAGAAATCGGCGTGATCCAGCGTCATTTCGATGCCGGCAAAAGTCGAGGCTAGTTTGCAAGCGACGTCACAAGAGAAACCCAGAACAACCGCACCAACTATGTCACCTGATAGTCCAATCACGCTGGACACATCGACAGCGCGATCATTGGTTGGCTTTAGCACGGGCTTGCCGACGGTCACCTCTGTTTGCACCATCGTGGAGAACACATTCTTGATAGAAGCGATGAAAGGGTTGATGTAGCGAACATCCATAGGATCCTCCCCGGGAATAGGCGTTCTCTTATCAATTAGGCGCTCGGCTACGAGCCAGCCCGCAACCAAGGTTTTCATCGGATCGAGAGTGGGGAGGCTTAAGCAATTGGTGGGCTGTGCGTGGGAATGGCGCTGATACTCCATCAGCGGGGCAAGACCAGCGTCCAGAACCCAGCCAGAGGAGAGTACGATTTTCGGACGCAGCGCTGAGCAGCAACGAGCCGCCAAGCAATGCCCGCGTCCAGTGACGGAGGGCTATGATCGATCTACCCTCAGTGGGAGATCATCCCTGGTTTTCACCGGGGGCCAAGAAGGTGAAGTTGCTGGGATTTCCCAACGTGTTAGCCAAGAAGGCCTTGCTACCGTCTATGATCGCCGATCGAGCACGGAGCATGCAGGTGGCTGGCAACAACCCACCGGCACAAACAACCGCGAGTGCCAGCCATTTGCGTTTGAGTGATCGAGCGTTGCGTTCCATAATCTGACCCTCTTCCATTCTTGCGTTAGCCAAGATCCACCAGGGCGCGATACTAACCCTCGGGAGTCTGTTCTGAAAGGAAAATCCGGACGTTGTTGAACGTGTGAGGCCCTAGGAACTCCATTGGCTGCGTTGCCCAGGGCAGGAGGAATGATTGAATCTTGACGTTACCAACCGCGCTTTGGTCCGTAATCGCCCGGATAACGATGGTGTCTCCGCAACCGAAATTCCCTGCTCGGGAATCTAGAGGCGCCAAGTTGCTCGGCACCCCGAATCCTTGATCGGTCTGAGTGGCCGCAGGATCCAAGACAAAAATGCCTGCGTCGGTGGTTGGGCGATCAATATCTTCGCCAAGCCCGATTCTGGTCACGGGGCAATCAAAGAGCGCACCGGTCTCGTTGGCGGTCTCTACAGGAATGGTGAGAAGGCGGACCGTTTCCACCGACGTAGCAACAAAGGCGTCACCCTCTTCGTCGGTGATCAACACCTGCTTCTCAGCAGTTACTACGAATTCGACTGCGCTTGGCGTTTCGTTGATCAGCCTCACAAAAACCAATCCACTATCCACGCCGGGCGTCAGGGGGACGACATCTCCCTGCGTAAAGTTGCGAAACTCATCGTTGAAGAGTCTAGCGTTGGGATTGCACGCCGTGCTCAAGATCAAAGCGAACAGGAGCACTGTGGTAAGCCGAGCGTAAGAACGCATGAAGTTGCTCTCCAGATGTGGGCAGCCGCCAATAGCGGAAACTTGATAGTTGCCCTATCGCACTGTAACCAAAAACTCGTATCGTCCCGGGATGGTCGCCGCCGACCTCGTGTCCGTGTCAACAAAACCTGGAACCAGATCTTGCTCGGAAATGAAGGTGTCCTGCGGATCATCCTCCGGTGGAGTGAACGGGACCGAGACGCTGCCGCTGAGGACTATGCCCACCATAGACCCACATGTCAGATTTTGAGCAGGAGCAGGAGCCTCACGCACGCCAAAATTCCGCAGCAAGGTGACGTTCAAGTCACCATCCACCTCATCTGCCAGGACGGCGCGAAACTGTGGCGCGTCTGTGGTGACCAACGTCCGGGTCTGCTGGGCCAGATCGCCAACCTCAACGTTTATGGTGCGGATAAACACGGGCATGAACACCTGCGCATTGCCCACGATGTCCACGCGGGCCACGTTGCAGGAAGAGACGGTCCTGGTCAGCGTGTTTTCAGTGAGATTCGGATCAACCGGATCCGGGGCGATTCCCAAGTCGATTTCATCTTCGTCCCTTGGCTCGAACTCAAAAACGCCATCGCCCGAAACGAACTCGTATTCGACAACATTCCCGTTTTCAAAAGTGACTTGGACCCGCAATCGGCAGCGCGGTGAGAGGTCTGACAATTCGACCAGCGAATCGCCAACCCCACTAAGCCGACGCTCCTGGTTCAGCCGGGCCATGTAGTTCACCAGCTGCGGTGAGTACCTTAAGCGATTGACAAAAATCACCGGCACATGCCCGGTAGCGTTTTCAACCGTCGCCAGTGCACCGGTCCCGCTGGAGTCAAAAATCTCCACGAATTCAGAATTGAAGACCGAGGTAGAACAGCCAAGGGCCGCCACGGAGCAGGCTGCCGCAAGCCCGCCGAGCATCAGCGATTGCCAGCTCTTGAGGGAGGCGGCGAGCGAGTTCTGCATTGCTAGCATGGGGCGTGATTTCCTTTCATCCAAGGTCTTGGGTGCTCCCACCTCGTTCCGTCGCACCTGATTGGACGGGGATGGAGCACAAACCTACACACAGTAAGAATATCCCGCCTACAGGGTGACCGGTCAAGACCCAAAAACGCCCGCCTCCGCCTGACCCGCACTGGCCTGGTCGGCTGGCTTGGCACCGACCTCGCGCAGGAGCGCCGTTTCATGGTGCCGCAATTCCAGCCTTGACGGTGTCCGTCATCCCGGGATAACGTTTGCGTCACGTCGATTTTGAGGATCGGACAAGGCTACCCTGGGGCGAAACAGATGGGTCAGACAGTGCGCTTCGGCGTTTCCATGGACGCAGAGCTTTTGGCAGCTTTCGATTCTATCCTAGCCGAGAGCGGTTACGCCAACCGTTCCGAGGCTGTCCGGGATTTTGTTCGACAGGCTATCGTCCGCAGGAACTGGGACAAGAACTCCCCGGAATCTCTGGCGGTGCTATGCACGGTCCGCTCGGGACGCCCCGGCAAATCGCCCGGGAGTATTGCTGCATCCAAGGCTGATACGAAATCCCGGGCAGAGGCGACCCTTCAGCTAAATCTGAGCCAGCAGGATGATATAGAAATCCGCGTCCTTCGAGGCCCACCGCGGCAGCTCGAACAACTGGCCAACCACGCCATCGGCGCAAAGGGAATTCGGCACGGGTGCCTGATCCCCATCGATAGCGGCTCTCGTCCTTCCTAACGCCGTTTCTCGCCGCAGATCCACTCTGTTGGCTTTTGGTTCGATCTGACCCTCCTCCCCTAGAAACCTGTGAATTGCAGATTCTGAAATTGGCCAATTACTTGCGATTTTCTTTTCAGATCACCCAAGCCCAGGGCAATTGAGCATAGAAGGTCAGCCTGGGTGGGATGGCGAAGTGCTCCACAAGGAGCAGCCCAGCCTGATCGATTGGCCACAAGGACTGGAAGCGAGATGATCATGTTTGGAATGAACCGTATCACGCAACGAATTAGCGCCCGGGCAGCCGCCGTGGCAATGACCTCGGCACTGGCATGTATGCCCGCTTTGATCGGGTGCAACAGCGGCGGCGGCGGGGGAAGCCGAGGCGGCGGCGGTGGTCAAGCAGCAGAATCAACCAGCCGCTATGATGGCCTACCCGACAAGGCAGACAACCCCGCCCTTGGCGCCTTTGCGGTCAACACCCGCTGGCAAAAACAGGATTTGACCTACTTCATCGCCAATTCCAGTCTCTCAATCAGCGATAGCGAAGCTGCCCAAATAATCAGCGACGCATTCGCCGCCTGGGCTGCGGTCGTGCCCCTGAATTTCTCGGAGGTAAATAGTGCCGATGATGCAGACTTCGTCATCGGTTTTGGGAGCGCTGCTCACTGCGAATTGTATCAGGCTGCTGGAGTGCAGTGCCCGTCACAAGATGGACAAGGGGCCGGTTTCGACGGGGCAGGCAATATCCTAGCCCATTGCTACTTCCCCCCGGGGGCTGGCGGTAGTTCGGCTGGCGACTGTCATTACGATGATGACGAAACCTGGGCGTCAGACCTCTCCACCGACCCAAACAGCGTCCGTTTTCTCGAAACCACCATTCACGAACTCGGGCATGGCCTAGGTCTTGAACACAGCGATGATCCCAATGCGATCATGTTTCCCAGTTACGACCCGAGCATTGTAAAAGTCACTCTTAGCCCAGACGACATCGCCGGCGTCCAAAGTCTCTATGGCGCACGAGACGGATCTACCGAACCCGATCAGGCGCCAATACCCGAGCCGGTCGATCCGAACGACGTACCGAACGACGGCGGCGGAGGGACACCAGGAGATGCTGACGGCGATGAACTGGCAGACGAAGTGGAGCTGTTCATCGTCGGCACCGACCCGAACAATCCTGACACCGATGGCGACGGGCTGATCGATTTGGAGGTCATCTTTGGCCTCAACCCGCTCAACCCGGACACCGACGGCGATGGGGTATCCGATGGAGACGAATTGGCCAACGGTACCGATCCGCTGACTCCAGATTTCGGCGGCGGCGGAGCGGGCGAATTGGTCGGTTGTTACAGTGGATCTGATAGTGAGGGGTCAGCTCTGGAATTCCAGGTCTTCGAAGACGGATCGGTATCTGGCACGCTGTCAGTGTTGCAGTTTGGCTTCCCCACGCAGATTGGCCTATTCGGCGGTGCAGATGCAGCGGGTAACATCCTCTTACTCTCTTACGACTACTTCTTCAGCTTCTCGGGCTCTATCAGCAACGGAGCAGGCTCTGGCGGCGTGGAAACGGCAGGCGGATTTGTCGGGCAGTGGCAAGCTGGGGCAGCAAACTGCCAAGGTGGAGACGGTGGCGTGAACACCAACGGGATTGACTCGAACGGCTTCAACACCGATGGATTCGACTCCAATGGCATTGACTCCAACGGGATCGACTCGAATGGCGTTGACTCGAATGGCGTCGACACTGACGGATTGGGGACAAATGGCTTCAAGGTCCGGGCCAAGTCACAAGACGGCGCAACCGGGCGGGCCAAGATGGATGTCTACCAACCGACTCGAGGCAACCGCAAGAAACTGAGCCACGGCTCCCTGCAAAAGGTCCAGTGGGAAGCGGGCCACCAGCACTAAGACCAATTTGAACCAGTTCGGCTGCAAATTGCCAAGAGCCCCGGGATTCCGATCCTGGGGCTTTTGGTCGTTCACAGGGTCTCAACGCAGCCTGAGTGCTGCTGGATCTACACGAGAGAGCGCGGACCGACGCGAGTGCAGGCCCCGTGTCACGAGCCGGGAAGCTACCGGGCCTCTAGCTCAGCCAAGAGTGCGGCTACGCTACTTCGGGCCGGATCGAGTTCTTGGGTTCGGATTAGATGGCGGATGGCCTGCTCGTTCTTGTCCTGACGGTAGTAGAATCGACCGATGGCCTCATGGGCGTCAGCGTTGCGCGGCTCCATAGCCAGGGCTTGGCGATAGCGCAGGTGGGCTGCGTCGATGTCGCCTCGTTCTTCCATTTCACGCGCCAGGAAGAGCTGCTGCTCGGCCGATGGGCCTACAAAGGTCGATGCCCACTCCGCCACCAACACCGCCTCTTCGAACTGCCCCCGAAGTTCCAGGGCGACGTTCTTTCCAATCAAGGCAGCTTGGAAACCAGGGTGGGCATTGATAGCCCGTTGGTAGTATTCGACGGCCTGATCAAGCTCGCGGTCGGCGGCGGGCCTATTTCGTTTCTCAAACTGCATCTTGGCGAAGTAGACACAGCAGTCGCCGAGATCGTGGAGGGTCACCCAGTCTTCTGGGACTAGCCCATGGGCCTTGCGAAACATGCCTCGGGCTTCCCGGTAGTTGCCAGCCACCATCGACCGTTGACCCTCAAGTCTAATCCGATGAAAATCCTCTTGCGCGGAGCAACCACCCAAGAGGGCGATCCCCGCACATACGAGAACAAGCTGTCGAATTGTGAGACGCTGATACGATCGATTGTCATCCATGACCATGCCCCATCGCAAAAGGGTGAATACCAGGCGGGCATCCCCAGCTGGGCATGCCCGAATCCACGAATGAACAGGCTCCGCTACGTCATCCTACACCACAAGTTGAGCGACGGCGAGCATTGGGATTTGATGCTTGAGCAGGACGGCCTCCTGGCCACCTGGCAATTGCTGACCGCTCCCAAGAGCGGTCAGCGGATCTCGATCCCGGCCATCCGCATCGACAATCACCGCTTGGCATACCTAGATTACGAAGGACCGATCAGCGGCAATCGGGGCTGCGTCAGCCAGTATGACGCGGGCACCTATGCCCCAATCAATGCCACGCCTAGCATGATCCTGTTTCAGCTAGATGGTAGCATCTTGCACGGAAATTATGCATTGGTCCGAACAAAAGATGCACCAGCCGAACAATGGCAGTTCCAGGGGTTGAACCGGCCGCTATAATCCCCGTACATATTGATGAGACAAGCCGCAGCTTAGTTCGATCGCTCCGGCAATCGTTGCAACCTTGGCCAATGGTGACGCGTTTTGGCACGACGAATTGAATTGTACTCGCTTTACCTGTTGTTGGTGATCGTCGCCCTACGCCCCTTGATTCTAGAGACTCACCAAACCCAACTCACCAAAATCTCAGCAGCCCTCTCTCAGATCGCCGACCCCGATCCAGCTACGACCCTGATATTCAACGCAGTGATCCTTCTAGCCGCCCTAAGCTGGTTGGCTGCCCGGGCCTTGGGATCACCGGCGATCTACCGGAGGACAGGGCTGGAATGGGGATTGCTGCTGGTCTCAATCGGTGGGGCTATTTCATGCTTCTACGCTGGCAACAAGCGGGTAGCCATCAATGCCACGGTCGATTGGCTGTGCATGCCGCTTGCGACCATCGTTTTGGTGCAACTATTGCAAACCAAACGCCGGATTATGCTTACGCTCTGCGTCATCTTGGCTTCGGCATCGGTGCAGGCCTTTGAGTGCTTCAACCAGGTGGTGGACACGTTTCCCGAAACCCGGCGACTCTATGAACGGACCAAAAAGGAGATGTGGTCGACGGCTGGGGTAGAATTCGATGCGCCCCAGGTAGAACTATTTGAGCGGCGCCTCATGGGAAACGAGGCCACGGGCTTTCTGGTCCACAGCAACGTCACTGGCATCTACCTCGTCGTAGCTGCCTTGATTGTGCTCGCGGCGGGATGGCAGCAGTGGGTGACGAGAGGCCAGCGAGGTCGAGCAGTGGCGATGTTCGGATTGGTTGCGGTCATGCTAGCTGCTGCGGTACTCACCAAGAGCCGCGGAGCGATGTTGGCTGGGGCGTTGGGTCTGGCGCTTTGGTTAGCCCGCAATCGTTTCGAGGGTTGGTTTGTTCGGCAAGGCCGGCGGGCGTTGATCTTAGGCTGGGGGGCGATCTTGTTGGCTACGGTAGCCGCAGTCGGCCACGGCCTCTATCACAAGGGGCTTCCCGGGGCGTCACTGCAATTTCGCTGGCAATACTGGACTGCCTCCGCCCGGATATTTCAAGATCATCCGCTGACGGGCGTCGGAGCTGAAAACTTCGGATCACGGTATCTGCGTTACAAGTCCATCGAGAGTCCAGAAGAAGTCAGCAACCCCCATAATCTCTTCGTTCAGGCCATGACCCAATGGGGATTCTTGGGTGGACTGGGCATCGTGGTCATGCTAGTGGGCGGCTCGATAGCGGCTACGCGACCACACCGCAGGGACGACCTCAATGCCGATGATGATTGCAGCCTGCTCGGCTGGGGTTTGGGCATTGGGGGTAGCGCATTTCTTGTGCGCGTGTTCCTCCTCGGCTCAGAGCAAGCAGCCTACCTGTTCTATGTGACCACGCTGAGCTTAATCGTTTGGGCCGTCGCATACACGTTCTTGAATTGGCAGACGAGCAGGTTGGCAAAGCTGCCCAACGGCTTGCCTCGCTTGGCCGTCGGCGTGAATTGTGCCCTGTTCGCCTGGTTGATCCAAGAAACCATCAACTTCGCTACGTTTGTTCCAGGGGCCGGAATGACTTTCTTCGCCCTGCTGGCCATTCCCGTTGCCATTAGGACCAACGAAGCCTCGGCGCGAGAGAGGCCGAACATCGCCTCGCCCTTCCGGCGTTGGAGCGGCCCGGTGGTTGTTGCGGCTCTCTTTGTTCTGCACGTTGCCGGATTGGTGTCGCCGGTCATGCATGCCAACCAGAGCTTGGCCATCGCCCGTGCGGAATCGACCCGGGCTGTGCCGGGAAGCTTCCAGAATCAACCGGCCTACCGATCATTTCTAGCAGCTAGCGATGCAGATCCGCTCAATTCATCCGCACCGTCAGAATGCGCAGCCTTCCTGGCTGCCTTCGCCGCGATATCCCCCCTACCCAAGGCATCCCTGGACCGTGCCGTCGAAATGATCGACCGAGCCCTCAATCGGGATCCGTTCAATACTTCGCTGTATCGCCGCAAGATGAGCATCCATCGACGCGCGTTCGAGGTCACCAAGGAGCTTGGGCACCTCGATGCAGCAGTTGCCGCCGCCCGTCGCGTGGTCGAACGCTACCCGCAAAGCCCCGCAGGCCAGGCTGATTTGGGCCGGGTGCTTTGGTCACGCGCCAGCCAACTCAATGACCCAACCTCAATGGCTGATGCCGCTGACCACCTCCAGCAATCGTTAGACTTGGATAGTGCCCGACCCGAATGGGAAAAGCTCCGCCGCATGCCCAAGCGGCTGCGAGATTCCATCAGCGAACTAATTTCAATCATCGCCGCCGCAATGGAATCCGAGGGTCCCGACTCATCAACCACCATTGGGCTGCAACAATGAACGGGCACCGGAAGCGGGGTCGAGCTTGACCGCCTCAGCCGCACACCGCTGCGTATTCTCAATGTCGCCGAGCTTCTTGTAAGCAAAAGCTGCCCTGGCAAAATGGGCTGCCTCGGTCGGTTCCAGACGGCAGAGGATTTCATACTGTTCAGCCGCTGCGGCTGTTTCATCCATACGCATCAGAATTCCGGCCCGTTTTTCGTAGGTGCTGATTCTGTAGGGATCAATATTTAGCGACTCGGTGTACCAGAAGCGGGCTTCGCCGAGTCGACCGCTGGCTGCGTGAATATCAGCCAAGCTGGCGGGAACCTCAGCCGCCCGGTCGTCCAACCTGACCAACTCTGCAAGAAGCGGAAGTGCCTTCTCTCGCTCCCCGCGCTGCAGGTAGACTCCGCTAAGGCCCCGGTAGCTGTCCGGGTGCATCGGATTGGCTCGCCGGAATCGCTCCAGCCAGACCAGGGCATCCTCAAACCTATTTTGGCGCAGGGCGATTTCGCCCAGCAGTTGCGGCACGATCCAGCTATCCCGATCAACATCTGCCAGTTTCCTACAGGCGGGGATCAACTCATCCAGGATGGTTTGCCGCTCCGGCTTGGCGTGCGTGTCCGCCAGGATTGCCCCGAGTCCTTTGACCAGTACGCGTAGGGCATCGACTTGACCATCGTCGGTGGTCAAAGCCGTGCGGGCGGCGGCGACTGCCCTCTCGATGTCACCATGGTCGAAGTGCGCCCGGGCGAACCGTCCCATGAGGCTCGCGCTGGTGGGGTCTGCTGCTAGGGCATGGGCGAGTTTCTTCGGTTCTTCCACCGGCGTCAGGTCGATAGGCCAACGCCGGGCCTCGGATCTTGCCCAGGCGCCAAAATCACGATCGAAATCGGACGTCTCGATTTTGAGCACTTCCAAAAAGACCTCGGGCTGAGTTTTCTTCACGCGAAAAGCTTCCAGCATTTCTGGCAGCACATCGAAGCCATACTTCTGAACGATGTACTCGATCATCCACTCGCTCTGGGCGTAAGCCAAAGCTCGATCCGTGGGCAGTTTGGGGCGAGAAAATCCCCAGTCGACTGTGTCCAAAGTAAATAGCCTGTCTCGGCGGATCGCACCTGCCAGCAATTCGCACCATGAGAAACTCCGCGGCGAGTCCTCGCCGTAGGTAGCCAACCCTTCGGTAAACCAGTGGGCGATGCGGTTCTCGGTCAATGCCAAGGTGACAGTGTGGATGAATTCGTGCCGAAGCACTCCTGCAATGTTGAACGGACCTCGAGTTTGCGGACTGCTGCGCGGAGAATCCAGGGCGATAACCCAGCCTGTGCAAACGCCTACCGTATCCAGCCACGGCTTGCCAGTGATCCGCACGCCAAAATCGCGGTGCGTCGCAAAAATCTCCAACGTGGTTTTCTGAGACAGCTCGGTGTCGTAGTCGATGCACACATCCTCGTACAATTCGTCCGCGAAGGAGGCTACCTGCTTGGCGGCTGCCCAGTCCACCTCGGGGTTGAAGCGGATGATGAAGTGTTCCGTCTCAATCTGAGCAAACTCGCTCATTTTCTCAAGCAGGTCGAGCGAGTTGAAGGTACGTTCATTGTACTCGTCGAGATTCCAAGCTGCTTCCAGGGCTTGGCGCGCTTTCTGTTCATCCCCCCACTGCATATACATGAGGCCCAACTCAGCCCGGGCGTTGGCATCGGTTGGTTCGTTTTCAATCGCCTGCTGAAAGGCCTGCGCTGATTCGGCATATTGTCGCAGCGTAGCCAATGCATTGCCCATCACCGCATAGATCACTGCACATCGCGGGTTGATGGTCAATGCTCGCTGTTCATACTTGGTCACCTGGGCCATGTCGTAGTTGCAACGGTGCGCCGCAGCCATCACAGCCAGCGCATCAATGTCATTGGGGTTGATGTCCAATGCGTCCTGGCATGCTTCTATGGCTCGATCGTACTTGCGTTCCAGGATTTTTGAGCGCGCGAGCAATGTATGGGCAGCAGTCAGCCGAGGATTGATAGCCAGGGCTAGGTCAACCTGTTTCTCGACCTGTTCAAATTGCCAGCCCTGTATAGCTAACAGACCCAAGCCGACGTGCGCCTCAGCTAGATTCCGGTTGATGCGCAATGCGCCACGGTAGTCTTGAGTCGCCTCCTCCACATTGAACTTCTGGCGGAGCAAGTCAGCCGCTGCGATTCGTGCAGGCGAGCAATTGCGATCCACACGTTCGTAGGCAACTTGGAGCATTTCGTTGAGCACATGGGCTGTTCTGCCCTTCAAACTGCCGTGCTCAGTCAGCACCGAGTAGCGATAGAATCCGACAGCTGCCGCGGTGATGTCCTCAGCATCAGTGGGCATGCGGCGAGCCAGCAACCTGTCGAAGAAGGCGTAGGCGGCGATGGCCTCATCGCGGCGCCCCACCACTTCAAGAAGCTGGCCCAATTTTGTTCGGGCTTGAAAGTTGTTGAGATCCAACTCCACGGCTTTAGCCAAGCTCTCGAGCGCCTGCCCGTGTTGGCCAACCCTGGTCAAACATTCAGCCCGCATGAGCTGCCACCGCGAAGATTCCAGGCCGGTCGATTTGATTTTGGACAAGCGGTCAAGGGCATCCTCATATCGGCCCACGGACAGATCACAACGGACCAAACCCATGACTGCCTCAAACGTGTTTTGCTCCTCAGCCGCCAACGCCCGAAATTGTGCCGCGGACTGCTCGTACTCCCCCACCACCCAAAGTTCGTGGGCTGAGGTTAGGGTGGGCACTGGCTGACTTGCCGCCGGTTGAGTTGTTGCCGCTTGGGTCGCAGCCGGCTGGTACGAAGTCGGACCTACACCTTTGGCTTCTTCATCAGGGAATGCTGCACTGAGGCTTGACGCGCCGAACAAGAGGGTCACGAGCATGGCTGAAGCCAAATGCAACCTCTGTTGGAATGACCATCGAAGCATGATTCCGCCCAGCATTGAAGACTCAACTACCCTGGTTTATCCAATCGCCAGCGAGCCAGCGATGCAGCCATCCCGCACCCTGGGATTCTAGATACTCAGTTATCGGCTATCAACCGACGCTGCATGCGGCGCAGACTATCGGCAAACTTTAGAATAAAAAATACATCCCATCACATGTCCACCGATAAGAGCAACCCTCTGCGGCTCCGTGGCCAGTTGGTGCAAACGACGCCGAAACTTCGGTCATCTTTGCCTTGCGAAAGAGGCCAAACGTATTGGATGTTTGCCGTGAACACGCGACCCGTGGGGTGTCGCGGCCTTGGGGGGCGATGAGAAGCGACGTCTCGACCGTTGGGGATTTGCAAGCGTCCAAACCATTTGCCGGCAACCTGATTGAATTGGCCTGACCACATCAGGGCCATTGGGAAAGCCAGCTCAGCGCAAGTCCACTCTGTGCATCGAGCGTCCATCAAGAGTCAACCGTGATCAACGATTCGTCATTGATCGCATGGGCTGAATCTGCGCCCCGACTCATGTATGGTCGTCCTTCGCGCTGACAGCTTCGGTCGAGAGCACGTCGCACTCATCCCAGATGTGATAATCAAAGGAGCAGTTCATGGCTAGCGCAAGGATTGTGCGTGCTTGGACGGGGACGGTGTGCGCGCTCGTCGGACTAGTCTCGATGGGTGGTTGCGGGAGTGCTCCTGACGGGGGCGGGACAGCCACGCTGACCTCATCGACCACGTCAGATAGCCTGGTAGCAACCGCACCTGCCGGTGCGAACGGCTCGTTCGCCAAGGCACTTGCTTGGCCGATCGTTCCTGGAACGTCAACCTCAGTGAGCGGGCAACTGGTCAGCTCTGGCGAGGTGGACATCTATGACTTAGGGTCTGTCTACGCCGGTGATCGGCTTGAAGTCGAAGTGATTGGTGGTGGCGCCCTCGATGCGGCCGTGGCGGTGCTCGATGCCGACCAGAATGCCATCATTACCAACGACGACCGCAGCTACTATAGCGGGTTGGTCGACCCGTTGGCTGAGGCCATCATCAGCAATCCAACCGATCATTGCTACATAGCAGTCTCGGTCAGCCCCAGCAAATCAGCTGGCGGCTCATACACGTTGCGGGTGCTGCTCAACGAGAATGAACTGATCGACCCATCCGAGGAACAACACTACTACCTCAATTTCGACGGAGCGCAAGATGTCCAAATCGGGTCAAGAGCCCCCGTTGACATCCCCGTATTCGATGCGGCAGATATCAGTTCGAGATTCGCCGGCAGCAGTGAGGAGATCATCGACTTAACGGTCGAGATGGTTCGGGAAGATTATGCTGGCCTGAACGTGATCTTCCATTCTTCGAGGGACGGCCCGCCTCCGGATGGACCTTACTCGACCATCCACTTTGGCTCCTATGACCCGGGCCTGTTGGGCGTGGCAGAGAACGTGGATGAATACAACGACCGCGCCGAGCAGCCCGCCATTATTTTCGTGGACACCTTTGCAGCCTTCAACGTGCTGAATCCTTCTATGGTAGAAATTGCCCAGGCCCTGGCAAACGTGACCAGCCATGAGGCTGGGCACTTGCTCGGGCTTTACCATACGCGGGATGCACGCGGCGTCATGGACATCACCGCCAGCCTGCGGCAGATGTTGGCTGACCAGACGTTCAATCGATCATTCCTCCATGAAGAGGTGTTCCCAGTCGGCTACCAGAATGGCCTCATGACCTTGGTCAATAATGTCGGCGGCGATGTGATCATTGCCAAGGCCGTGGCTGCCGAACGCCAACTGCAGCGCTCAAGCTGGTACGATGAGGAAACCAGCCCCCCTGCCCGGGCAAGCTTCACCTTCGGCAATTGCCCCCGGTGTGCTCATCATTGAAGGCAGGCCTAATTCGGAATCACTGATGTTCGCACTGCGTTGGCCGCACTGATTATTTCGCCCAAAGACCACCGGTTCGCTCCAGCCAATCGGCAACCTCGTCCGCTACCCGGGCGATGTTGTTATCCGAGACATCCACTTCGCGCACCGGCAGCTTCGATTCCTTGATGATCGCACGGAAGGCTTCTTGCTCTTCGATGAATTCATCGAGGTCACGATACTGAGCCGGATTCCCGGATATTTTCAGACGCCGCTTGCGGGCGGCAGCGAACGATTGGGGTGTCCGCGTGCAGAGTACGACGTGAAAACCGAGCTTGAGCAACCGCTTCTCCAGCCAGCGAAAATCATAATCCCACCCGTTGGCCCGAATTTGGTGCAGCCGCGTCGAGATATGGAAACGATCCACAATCCATGAGTAGTACCGTTGCAGCTCGAACATGCGCACCCAGGTTTCGTAAGTCTCAAAGGCGAGATCTTCTTCGGAATAGGGATCAAAGTTGATCAACCCTCGTCCCCAGGGGAAATTGGTGAACCCACACCATTCAGCTGAAATGATGGGCGAGTGATAGCGATATTTTCGCGGCCCTACGATCTTAGGATGCTCGTTGAGAGCAAAGGCCAAGTCGGTCTTGAAGGTCAGCCGCGTACCCTCGAGAATTATTTTGGGACAGAGTTTCTTCACCGGAACGGGCCTCACTCGATGGAATGTCTCCCTACTTGATCACGCAGCCAAGTCTACCTCAGAGCTCTTCGCTGCGCCCAGGGGTCCATCAGTTGTATTGATCCTACGGCGCGGACAATCTACCATCCGGCCATACCCAAAGGAGGCTGCCCGTGCGGATACCGGCGTTGGAAAACCCGGCTGACTATGTCGGTTCGTTTCTTTATGATTTTGGCGACCGCGTCTCGGCTGGCTATACCGCTGAAGAAATCCGTTTTCTCCAAGAAAGCGAAAGCTTCAAGACTGGGACGCCTTACCAGATCTATCGGGTGGATGAATCGGGCCGCATGGAAATTCGGGGGGTCGCGCCGGACACCTTATTCACTCCCGATGGCTTAATCTTCTACTACCTAGAAGCTGGACCAGCTCGATCTGATTTCTCGTATCTGACAAAAAGCGCCCAAGGGAAGCCGCTGACAATTCCAGTTGAGCTAAGCCTAGCCAGGATTGCACACTCTGAGCTTGCCGAGGCCTTGGTGCTGGCCTATCCGCATCATGCCACCCAAGCTGCATCAAGTTGGCTCTTGCAGGTCAAATTCTACGCTGGCAATGAATCGACGGCGGGCGGCTCAAACGCAATTTCGGATTTCTTCGAGGCTAGCCCCGACATCCACGAGCGACTTGCCTTGCCCGTCAGTAAGCGTTTCCTATCGCGCACAGCCAAAGAAGTGCTAGCAGCGGTGGCATTGTCAGTCCAGAGATAGCCCAATCGACGAACGACAACCGACTCATCCGCCAACCCTGGCAGCCACGATGGTCAAGTCATCGGCCTGAGGGGACAAACCTGCAAATCGGCGTACGTCCCAGAGAATCTGGTTGGCCAACGTATCCACCTTTTCGCCCTTGTACTTGGCGAGGGCTTGGCGCAACCGCTTGCGGCCAAACTGCTCGCCCTGAAAATTTGTCGCTTCGGTGACACCATCTGTCACAAACACGAGGACGTCGCCTGGCTCAAGGTCGATGACTTCCCGCTCATAGGTCTCGTTGGGAGAAACGCCGATGATCAACCCACCAGTCTCGAGCCTGGTGAATTCATCTCTGCGAAGCAGCAGTGGCGGTTCGTGGCCCGCATTGCAGTAGGTGAATTGGCCGCCGTCGGGGCTGAAGATTCCGTAGAACAACGTGGCGAATTCGTGGATCAGCGTGTCGCGGCAGAGATGATGGTTGACGTGAGCCATTACCTCGTTGATCTCCAAAATGCTGCGGGCATGTCCCCGCAAGGCAGATCGCACCGAGGCCATCATCAATGCGGCGGGCACGCCTTTGCCAACAACATCCGCAACGCAAAGCCCCAGATTGCCCCAAGGCAAGGGCAGGTAGTCATAGAAATCGCCGCCTACTTCCAGCATGGGTGCATATACACCCGCCAGCTCGATATTCTTGTGAACCGGGGCTTTCTCGGGAATCATGCGGCGTTGAATCTCACCGGCATATTGCAATTGCCGACGGTGTTTCCGCGATTCAGAACGCTGCGAATTTAGCCGCGCAGTGACCACGGCTGCTCCCGCCTGAGAACCAATGGCTTGGAGCAGCGACTCTTCAAACAAACTAAAGCGATGAGGCTCGCCCGTATAGACCCGAATGACACCGACCCGTTCGCCTCGGAAGGTCATGGCCACGCAAAGACCGCTGACAATCCCCTCGCACTTGGATTCTTCTGGATACCGAATCCTCGGGTCCGTGCGGGCATCGGCGATGTAGACGATTTGGCCATCCAATGCCGCATCGTCAATCGGGTTCTGCCCTCGAAGTACGATCCCCTTGTTTATGTACGCCTTGGACAGATTGTGCCCAGCCAGCATGATCAGTTCGCCGGTCTCGTTGTTGAGCAGGCGAATGGCACAGGCTTTGACCCGCATGACTTCTGCCACGATCCGGGCAGTGGTCTCCAGAATTTCGGTGAGGTCGTCGCTACCTGCCAGAATGCCGGCGATGTCATACACTGCCGTCAATTCCCCGATGCGCTCCCGCTGGGCGAGGTCCTGGCGGCACAAGAGCGCGATCGTCTCAGCCAGCATTGCCGCACAACGAATGGTCGTTTCACGCTGCTCGACCGTCCAAGGAGGGAGATCATCGATCAGGCTCTTGAGTTCCTTTTCATCCAAACCATGCTGATCGACCAATCCCCTCGCTTGTTTGTTGGTAAGCGTTCGAGTAGGCCGGTCGCCAACAACGATGGAGCCGATCTGCCGATCATCAATTTCAATCGGGACGGTTATCAGATCGACGCCGGCATGGCAGGTTGCTGAAGTCGCGGCAACTCCCTTTGGCTGCTTAGTCGCTGCGGCCGCCTGCAACTCAATGCTGTGGATGCAATCGCGACTGCCGGTCGTAGTTTGGCTCAAGAGGCGGCACAATGGACTGGTGCAGCTGGGCTGGGTGATCAAGACGCCATCCGCATCGCAGATGCTCATCGAAACCTGCCCCATAGCTGCGAAGCCATCCTGCAATCGTTGGAGGATGGCTAAATCCACCGAGTTGGCGAGGCGAAGACTGGCTGATGCTTCCTGGCTCATGTCGTCGAATCAATCCCTGCCCGTCCAATCATGAGGATTTCCCACTCAGTGCCCGGCGAGCAAAAGCACCTTCACCCCAACCAGTGCAAAATTCAAGGGCCCGCGGGCGGAAATCAGATTTCCTGCGGGCAGGCGGAGCCAACCGGTGACGAGAAACAGCTGAGGCCAGGAAGGCACGAAGACGCCATGAATAGTGAACTGCCCCGTGAGAACAAACTCAGGCCGCCAGCCATACGCAGTGAATACGTGGCGCGTAGCTGGGAAAAAGCTCGGGGTGATCATGCGCGCCCTGTTCGGCATGGGCAAACCGAGAACGCTACAGACGGGGGGCGGGGGTGCTTTTGCGCAGATTTGGACTGGAATCGCGACCGTACTTGGCTTATTGCGCCCGTTTGTCGACCAACTGGCGCATCGAACTCGTTTGGTCAGATTTGCGGCTTAGAAAATCGGCGAGTGCCATGGCTGCATCATTCTGCATCATGATCTCGCCACAAGGCAAAAAACGGATTCTTCAACGGGCTGCTAAACACCTCGAAGATGCGCGGCTTTTGGGGAGCAGTGGCGTTGTTCCTCGCAGGTGAACCTAGCCGCACCGGAGCTTCGGACACCTACTACATCCTCTTCAACTGATGCGGAGGGCAGTGCTACCAGAACCATGACTGCCGACATGGAATCAGTGGTCAATGGCATCAAAGAAAACCTGGCAGATTCAAGTCAACAACACTATTCTGATGGACAGTGTACGCAGCGGTTTGGCTTCAAGGAAAGGACATCATCCTTATGGAATATAGACGCCTCGGAAAATCGGGTTTGAGCCTGTCAGCCCTCTCTCTCGGCTCTTGGGTCACGTTCGGCGATCAAGCCGGAGAAGATGTCGCCCATGCATCCATGACAACGGCGTTTGAAGCCGGTGTTAATTTCTTTGACTGTGCCGAGGCATACGCCCAAGGCAAAGCAGAGACGATGCTGGGTAACGTCGTCCACAAGGCCGGTTGGAAACGCTCGGACCTGGTGATTTCGACAAAAATCTTCTGGGGAGGCCCGGGACCAAACGATGTAGGCCTATCGCGAAAGCACATTATCGAGGGCACGGATGCGTCGCTGCTCCGATTGCAGATGGGCTATGTAGATCTACTCTTCTGCCATCGTCCAGACCTCCATGTGCCCATCGAAGAAACAGTGCGGGCGATGAGCCGCGTCGTCAACCAAGGCAAAGCACTCTATTGGGGCACCAGCGAATGGAGCGCCGAGCAGATTCGCCAAGCCTACGAGATTGCCCGCCAAGAACACCTGGTTCCGCCGACCATGGAGCAACCCGAGTACAACATGTTTCATCGAGAGCGAGTGGAGAAGGAGTACACCCGACTCTACGAAGAAATCGGAATGGGCACCACGATCTGGAGCCCCCTAGCCAGCGGAATGCTGACCGGCAAGTACAATGACGGCGTGCCCAAAGGCAGCCGCCTAGCGCTACAGGATTATGAATGGCTGAGGGAACGAGTCTTGGGCGAGGAGGGTCAGCGCAAGATCGATAAGGTCAGGCGACTAGCTCCCATCGCCAAGGAACTCGATTGCACGCTAGCCCAACTCGCCCTGGCATGGTGCTTGAAGAACCCAAACGTAAGCACGGTAATCACCGGTGCATCCAAGCCTGAACAGGTAGGCGAAAACATGAAGGCGCTGGGTGTGGTGAGCAAATTGGTGCCCGAGATCATGGAGCAGATTGAGGCTGTGCTGGAGAATAAGCCCAGTCCGGAGCCTGACTGGCGCAATCTGTGATTGAGGCATGCCTCGCTAGTACCGCAAGATGGAGACGCACCAATGGTAATCGAATTTCGATGCTCGACCTGCCAGAGTACACTCCATGCCCCCGGCGAGTATGCAGGTGGGTCAGCTAGGTGCGAACATTGCAGCGCACAAGTGCGCGTCCCCGATCCGGGCACTACGGAAACGCAGCCCAAGGAATCGGCAGAAGACCACACCATCGAAGTAGCGTGTCCTAGCTGCAAGAAGCTTTTTGGTGTTGAGCTGGGAGAGTTGGCCATGGACAAGAACCTGCTCGTCGCATGCGATCATTGCGGTGCTCAAAAAAAACTTGGATCGTTCCAGAATGAGATGGCACGGCAACTGAGGCTTGCTGAGGACAGAGAAGGAAGAGCAGCGGTCGAAAGGGCCAAGCGTCAGAGTGAGTCGCAAAGAGAGCGGCAGCGAGCGCACGATCACGAGCAGATGCAATCAAGCATGGAACGGCTACGAGAAGAGCAGAACCAGTGCCTTGATCCGCACGGGCGCACGCAAGTGCCTCCCAACCGGATAGCCCCACAATATTCAGCAATTCGCACAATCGCCACAGTCTACCGAGTCTTGGGAATCCTCACGATTGGATCCGGCCTTTTGATGATGTTGATGTCATTGGATAACGGCTCTGCCGCTAGGGCCGTAATCCGCTTCTTTCCCGGCCTAATCACGGCGATCTCGGGAGTTCTCTTAATTGGATTCGGGGAAATTCTTGCCGCCTTTCGAGATATAGCCATCAATAGTTTCCTGGCGGCGCACAAGGCGTCATCCTGAGGAGTGCCCGTGGCCAAATCCGCTTTTGAAGAACTGGATTACAGCATGACGCCGCTTGGGGAGTTGATCCTTCGGCGGCGTGAGGTGTTGTCGCTTGGTGGGCTTGAGATATTTGAGGTCAAACTTGATGGGCAGTTCCTCATGTCCAGCCTGGTCAACGATGCGGAGATCGCTCTTGCTAAGCTTGCGTTACCTCTAGTGGCAGTGGCCGATTGCGATGTACTGGTTGGCGGGCTGGGGTTGGGCTATACCGCTGCGGCGGCGCTTGATTCTCCCAGCGTTTGCTCGGTAACGGTGCTGGAATATCTACCCAGTGTCATCGATTGGCATCGACGCGGATTGGTTCCGTTAGCAGAGCAGCTTACCGGCGATCCCAGATGTAGCCTCATCCAGGGCGACTTCTTCGCCACTATCGCTGAACCAAGACGAGTGCTGTCCAGGGAGAGGTCCGGGCATGATCTTGGGGCAAACCCGCTCGGCTCGGGCCGGTTCCATGCCATCTTGCTGGACATCGATCATTCGCCCGAATGCCTGCTCCAACCGAGCCATTCCCAATTCTATACAACCGACGGACTGCGACCGTTGACAGACCGCCTACATCCTGGCGGCGTTTTCGCCGTGTGGTCGGCTGACCCGCCCCAAGACGCTTTTGTCGAGAACCTTAGAGCCGTCTTCCCAATCGTGGATATTCACGAGTCGACATTCCACAACCCGCTCCTGAACGAGGAGGATATAAACTACATCTTCGTCGCCCAGCTCTCACCTCCTGAGAGTTCTTTCGACCGCCGGCCAAACTGAACCGCTAATGGACGCCAATGAACGCGAATTGGGCAAGGGCATTGGCGCTCATTCGCGTGCATTGGCGGATGAAACGGGCCTCTGTATCGACTCTTTGCGTACTGTCACTCAAGGGGTGGTCATACACCTGTCAACCGGTCAGCGCAGCGAGCATCCTCGACCGGCTAGGCATCTGACGGTACATTCAAGTCACGGCGCGGCACGGGCGACGGCTGGCCAAGATTCTTGATAGGAGCTCCTGAATGCAGGGCGATTCGATGAAGAGAATGATGTGTCTCGTGATGGTTGGCTGCGTGCTGGTGGCGATGCGACCTGCTCAGGGAGGCCCTCCCAAGAAAGGCCAAGCCGACATCTACGACACCACCGCCGATGGCGAGAAGCAGATCGCCGATGCCCTGATCAAAGCCAAGCGGGGCAACAAACGCGTACTGCTGCAATTCGGAGCCAACTGGTGCGTCTGGTGCCATCGGTTGCACGATTTGTTCGAGAACGATAGTGAGGTCGCCAAGGCGCTCTTGTACCATTACGAGCTCGTTCTGATGGACGTTGATACGGTCGACGGCAAAGAACACAATGCCGGGGTGAACAAGCGGTTCGGCAACCCAACACAGCTCGGCCTGCCCGTGCTAGTCGTGCTCGATGCGGACGGAAAGCAGCTGGTCACCCAGGAGACCGGCGCCCTTGAGGAGGGCGACCACCACGATCCCGCCAAGGTCTTGGCCTTCCTTCAAAAATGGAAGCCCAAGCCACGCTCAGCCGACGATGTGCTGGCCTCGGCACTCGAACAGGCGAAGAAAGAATCCAAGAACGCGTTTGTGCATTTTAGCGCCCCGTGGTGTAGCTGGTGTCGTCGATTGGATGAATACCTTAACTGTAGCGAGATCGCCGAGGTACTCAACCAGGCCTTTGTTCCAGTCAAGATTGACGTAGACAGGATGAAAGGCGGCAAAGCTCTCGAGGCGAAGATCAGAGGCAGCCAATCGGGCGGCATTCCCTTCTTCGTTATCCTAAAGCCGGACGGAACCAAGGTAGCTGATTCTAAGGGCACCAAGGGCAACGTCGGTTTCCCGGTAGAGCCCTACGAAATCGCCCACTTCATGAAGGTCGTCGAACAAACTGCACCGAAGTTGACCGCCGAGCAGCGCGCCGTGCTCGAAAAAGGCTTGCAGCCTCAGAAGAAGTAATCATCGCCCCCCTGCGGCATCGCGAGTCGGCAAGACCAATGATCGCGTGACGGCTTGAAGGATCAAGATCCAAGCGCCCTACTTGGCCCGCGTTACCCGTTCGCAGAGGGCCTTGAGACTTCGTATCTGGCCGGCGTGGTAGATGTCGTGCATGGCTACCCCGTAGACGTGGGGGGCTATCTCTCCGTTGCTCGACTTGGCTTCTTGAAGCTGCGACATGTCAGCCGCAACCAGTGTCTCTCGAAGCGCTCGGTGTTGCTCATCGAGGACAGCCAGATACCCGCGCCACTCTTTGTCGGTCAGCTTGCTCGGCACGTCAAACCAGTTGCTGCCCTTCTGCGGAAACGAACCGCGCTTCGCGCCGGTGATCCTGCGGTTGACGGCGTACTTCCAGTAGGCACAGTGCAGAACAAGCTCACCCATGTTCCGCCGCCCACACCGAGGCCGCCATACCGCTTGCTTTGCAGATACACGCCGAAGCGGACCACGCAAGTTAGGCCCATGCCAAGCCTTGCCGTCATAAGCGTCGTCGATCATCCGCAACAGCAACGCCCGGGTACTGTCGGCTTTCTGATTCTTGCTCATCGAGTTCTCCATACCAAGGCGATGGCCGCGTAAGGTGAATCCGGACTTGGTTCCCCGCAGCCCCGCGTTCTTAGCATCATACGAGCCGCTGGCTAGCCTCGCACGGCGCAGTAACACAGCTGACCAACATCTTCGAACCGCAGCAAGCGGGCACGGGATGCTGGGGAGCAATCAGTACCTGATTTTTGGGACTAGATTGGCTCGGGGCGAACAAACTTGAAAATGGGTTGCGTCCACCGTGTTTGAATTGGACAGTTGGGGTGCAAGACCTCCTCCTCTACCTCTCTTGGGAATGGCCGCCGCCAGCGATCGACGCAGGCAGCGGCCCTTTCCTTTTCATGGGTTCTGTTTTCCGCGTCACAGCCTACTGCCCTGAGAATCACCTACACCAATGTGGCTTGCCAGGGTTGGTCCGAGTAGACTCCACTGTCGTCCGCATCGTTATCGGCAGTGCGTCCACCGAGAGGATCTTGATCGTGCAGGTTATTTCTGAGACAGCGGCCAAGTACTTGCGATTTCACCTGGCTGACCATGTCGGGCCGATCACTCTTGGCAAGCTGTTGGAGCGGTTCGGTGGTATCGACGCCCTGCTCTCGGCTTCGCCCAGTGAAATCTCGGGTATCGAGGGCATTGGGCGAGCCCGTCTCGACGCTATTCTCCGCGCCGGCGAGAACGGCCAAGCCGATCTCGAAATTCAGCGAGCACAAGACCACGGCGTTCGCATCATCTGCCTCGAAGACGCTGAGTACCCTCCACAGCTGAGACATATCAATGACCCTCCCAGCTGTCTCTACGTCCGCGGAACGCTTGAGCGAGCGGATGCCCTCGGCGTAGCTGTGGTTGGGTCGCGGCGCTGCACACTCTATGGTAGCGAACAGGCCCGGCGGTTCTCAACTTCCTTAGCAGCCGCAGGCTTCACCGTCATGTCAGGCTTGGCCCGCGGTATCGATGGTCACGCCCACGAGGCAGCACTAGAAGTCGGGGGACGCACCATCGCCGTCCTGGGCAACGGGCTTGGTAGCATTTATCCGCCTGAGCATGCCGGCTTGGCTGACCGAGTGGCTGCATCAGGGGCAGTCGTCAGTGAATTGCCCATGGAGACTTCATCCAACGCAATAAATTTTCCAAAACGCAACCGCATCATCGCGGGATTAAGCCTGGGCGTGCTGGTAGTCGAAGCTAGCCGGCGAAGCGGAGCGCTCATTTCGGCGCGGATGGCATCGGAGTACAACCGCGAAGTATTCGCTGTCCCCGGTCGCCTCGATGTGGACACTGCCGTGGGCAGCAACAGTCTGATCCAGGCGGGCCAAGCCAAACTGGTCACACGGCTGGAAGACATCCTCGATGAGCTGGGCGAAGTCGGGCAACTGATGCAACCTGATCCAAAGTCATCAATTGACTATGCCCCGGAGGGAACCAGCCCAGTCCCCAGCATGACCCGCGAAGAGCGCTCGATCTACGAAGCCATCGGCGAGCAACACGCCGACATCGATAGCATGAGCACCCAGAGCGGCCTGAACGTCGGCCAAGTCAGTGCTATCCTCACCGGGTTGCAACTCAAAGGGGTAGTTCGGCGCCTCCCAGGAAATCTCTACGCTCATCAGCGATGATCATTGAGGCGGGTCAACCCCGGACGAAGATTCTGGCGGCCGGTTGCTTTCCAAGGAGTTCGTCGCTCTGCCAAACCTGGCGCCATTGCTGACCCCCTTGCATCACTTCAAGCGTTAGCCCAAAGCGTGGATGGGCGCTATGATTGGCATCCCACATGAACACCGTGCCCTTCTCCCGCCCCCCAAGGATGTCTGGAGATTCTGGCGGAATGATGTTGTGCGAACGGCCAAGAAAATAGCATCCCCAGATATTGGTGGTGATGGTCGGAGCCTCGCTGTATTCTGAACTCTTCAACCACAGAGAAGCGGACTCCATCGCCCGCCCATCGACAGAAATCGCATGGGGCCTGATCAAGAAGGCCAACGGGAGCACGGTGATGCCTGCTGCGGTCAAGGCCAATAGCGTCGATGCGATTCGCGTCCTGCGCCCACCGATCATGGCCAAAGCGCAGCCGATGACCATCGACGCGACAATCCACACAATCAATCGGACCTTCTGCAAGAGGAAAACCCAGGCTTCATCGCTCAGATTGTCTTCCATCAACAACCCGACAAGCATCAAAGCGGTCGCAGCCGCAAGTCCCAGCAAGGCGCGACGCCGATGTTCATGACCTGGGCTGACGGATTGGAGCCACTGGACCGCGCAGATCGCAGCCAGGGGCGAAACCGCCACGAGGAAACGCGGATAACCACCCGATGCGTAAGCACCCGCGGCAAAGATGGCGCTGTGGGTAAACAGATAGGTTGCGAAGGTAACCGGTGTAATCCAACCGCCGCGCCCTCTCCATACCACGAGCGAAGCCAGGGCGCTGACCGCGACTGCCGGACCGAACGTAGCCATAGACTTGACCAGCATGGTGAGCGCCGTACCGCTTCCGTAGAACCCGGGATGCTTGCCCGAAAGAATGAACCCAACGGTCCAACGCCCCATCAAACCCATGCCGATGAGGTTCTGGGCCAATGGCGCCCAGAGTAGCAATGCGATGGCCCACTTGCCCCGTCGGGCAGGCCAGAGTGCTACCGCCCAAATCGGGGCAAACACCAGTGTCTCGTAGCGGGTTACAAAACAGAGCGACACCACGATCGCAGACCAGAGCGACTGCCCACGCACCATGAACCAAATGGCTAGTATCAGGTAGAAGGCCACCACCGTTTCGGTCAGCGTGGTGTAAGAAGCCAACAAGAAGACCGGCTGCGTGAAGCAGAGCAGCGGAATCCAGCTTGCCCTCTTGAGGGCTAGTCGACGGGCGACCGCAAACGCCAGCCACACCGACAAGGCTGAGATGAGAACAAATTCGATACGGCAGGCCATCCAACCGAAGCGGGCGAAGGGAAACAGCAACATCGTCAGCCCAGGCCTGCCCCATTCATCAACCAGATAGACCGGATCATTCCATGCCCAAAGCGCGTACAGATAATGCGTCAGGGCATCGTCTTGGTACCCGCCCTCAGAAAGCAGGGCTAATACCAGCGAAACCGATGCGCCCAGCAGCGTGCAGATCAGGGCAAAGCGCACGGGCTTCCCTTCTCCAATCGGCGGAAGTGAGCCTGCTGAGTTGGAGTCTAAGTCGGACAGAGTTATGGACGTCTCCCCTCGTCGATCATTGCAACACCTGGTCCGCTGCCAATGCAGGTCGAGAGCATACACGGACTGCGGGTTTCGGGGCAGTGGCATTATCGTCGGCGGGGAACTATGCTCAGCACAGAAGAATCATCGAGCCACAACCGTTGGCCGTTCTGCGGCTGAGTCTTGGATTCTGGACATGCGACGCTACGCACGAATCACGCAAAAACTTCCCCGGGAGATAGTACTACTCCGAGGCCTACCCTGCATCTGGAGCAAATGTACGTTTTGCGACTACATCGATGACAACACGGACGACCTCGGCGAGATCCAGCGCGTCGCCGACGAAGAATTGGCCAAGGTGACCGGCGAGTTTGGCCGGCTCGAAGTGATCAACTCAGGCAGCATTCAAGAGCTACCCGAAGAGGTCCGCATCCAAATCAAAGAGCTGTTGGCCGCCAAGAGCATCGAGGAGTTCATCTGCGAATCATACTGGGCCTACCGCAAAGAGTTCGACGCAGCCCGCAGCTACTTCGGCGTTCCCACGCGCATCAAACTCGGCGTAGAAACCTTCGACGACCACCTGCGAAATGATGTGCTCAACAAAGCGATGCCCTTCGACGGCCCTGAAGACGTCGCCCGGTTTACTGACACCATCTGCCTCATGGTGGGACTGAAGGGCCAAACGCGCGAAATAATCAAACAAGACATGGACATCCTGCTCAACCACTTCAAGTACGGATGCGTGAATCTATTCACGGAGAACTCCAAGAGTGCCGGGCTGATGGACGAGGAGATCAAAC
This sequence comes from Phycisphaerae bacterium, assembly GCA_029260235.1. Lineage (GTDB taxonomy): Bacteria > Planctomycetota > Phycisphaerae > UBA1845 > UBA1845 > OFTM209. The sequence continues at coordinate 35,471 of JAJDDP010000102.1, forward strand.
AGTGGTTCACCGACCACTACGGGTTTCTAGAGGATCTAGAGAACATAGAAGTCCTGTGGAACAACACGGACTTCGGCGTCGGTTAGTGGAGCATCGAATGCAACCTTCAGGATTGACGGAGATCCTGCGCGTCACTTTTGTCGGGCGAGACTAAGCTAACTCGTCCGCCAAGTGCCAACCACACTTAGCCCCGGATTCTGCATCAGGTCGATGGTTCCGCCGACGATGGCCTGTCCTTGGTCATCTACGGGCATGACGATTGGCCTGAGGTGTTCAGTGGGATTGGGGCGCACCACGCGGGCCTTTAGCTGATTGTTGAGTTCCACCAAACTGCCAATCGGAAAGGCTGACATGGTGTCGAGAAATGCCCGCACAGCCACCGGATCGAGCCGCTTCTTCCGCGTTGCGCTGATGATCGCGGCTATCGCATGGTGCGAATCGAATGCGGGTCGGTGAGGGCGATCACTGGTCATGGCTGCATAGATGTCAGCCACAGCCACAATCTTGGCGAAGGGATGAATGGCCTTGCCAGACCTGCCCCGCGGATAACCGCTTCCATCCTCGCGCTCGTGGGCCTGGTAACCAATAAACTTGGCCGATGTTGGCAATCGCCTGATCCATTCCAAGTGATCCAGCGTATAGATGGGGTGGCGCTTGACTTCTTTGAATTCCTCTGCTGTGAGGAGACGTTCGGCGGAACGGATTTCCGGCGGCACGCGCAGCATACCGATGTCGTGCAGAAAGCCCCCAATGCCAACCTGAAGCACTTCTTCGGGCGTGCAGCCCAATTGAGCAGCCATGGTCATGGCGATCATGGCTACGTTGACTCCATGGTCGAAGAGATAGTCATCCTTGGATTGCTGCATCGCTACGATGGTCAGTAGCAAGTCGCAGTCTTTGTCGATCATGTCGGAGAATCGAGCGATCTGCCTCCGAACTTCGTCGCCTGAGACCCTCTTCCCTCCACATAGATCGTCACAAAGCTCGCCGAGCAGATTGCTGGCATCGGCGTGGCCTTCGAGGCCTCGCTTAGCCTCCCTCCACATTGCATTGAGCGGCATGGTCTTGCGTTTGGGGTTGGCGGTCGGTTTGACCGAACCCAGCCGATTGAGTTCAGCCGTGAGGAGATTGTCCAAGTTCCATGCAGCTTTGGATCCGCCTCGAACCTCGGTCGGCGGCAGGTGGGCAGGCCTCAACTTGACAGTCTGAATATCTCGGCGCGACAGCAAATCCAAGAAACGAGGCGTGACCTCACTCCCTGCGGATAAGAGCAATACGCCGGTTAAGTCGTACAAATTCTCCAACAATTGCGAGCCGGGTTTTAGTGACGCAACCTGCACGACGGTCTTGTCTCGGGATGGCATCGATGCTGGCTCGCGTCTGCTGCCCCGACGTGGAGCCCTGGACTCCGCCGGCTGTGATTCTGCAACTGGGTCCACCATCGCCTTGGGCCATTCTTGTCCACCATAGATACCGGACCCCAGCCATCGTCCCAGCAAAGCCATGTGGGCTTCAGACAACATCACACCCGAACCAAACAACACGCCACCAGCCGAGTCGCACAAGTCTCCAGGTAGGCGCAAACCAACCTGGATTACATTCTCTCGCAATCTCTTGAGCGTCTTAGTCATCGTTTGGGGCACTCTGTCATCTAGAGCCGCTTGCGCCATCGGTACCGGCGCGCAACCTCTCCCTCAGGACCATGAATCGACTGTTCCAACGATACGATTGAATTGCACGACCGTGCTGGAAGCTGGGGCAAAAGACCAAAAACTTATTGGACCCAATAATGCTGGTCCCGCAAGGGAATGAGCGGCAGGTTATTCGGCGGACTTGTCTTGACGCAGATATCGCGGGGCGACGGCCACGTAGGGCTTGCCGAGCTTCCGCTTGATGAGGATCAACTCACCCATATCGTTGCCCTCGATCAGATGGCCAACCCATTGCAGCAGATATGACGCGGTGATCAGCCCAATCGGCCTCCACCACAATCCCCATTGTCCTTGAAGCAACTGCAGGCCACCTAGAATCAGACCTGCTGCCAGCAGCGGAATCCCCACCGCGTGCAACACGCGGCTGGCTGGATGCTGATGTCGCTCACACCAGTTTTGAAGCCAATTGGGCATCTGAGATCTAGTACCACATCGGTTGTTCAGGACGAACGCAACGTGACCAGTACCACCAAGCCCGCCAACCAACAGTAGTAGCAGAAGTGGTGAAGTTTCGCCCGCCTGACCGCAGACACCAGCACACGCAGCGCAACATAGCCACTGCAAAGGGAAACAATCGTGCCAACCACGATCGGTCCAACCTGCAAAGTGCTGAATTGTTCGGGCGACATGTCCAGCACATCCTTGGCTTTGATCAGCGATGCGCCGCAGATGGCCGGCGCAAAAATGAAAAAACTAAACTCCCCGGCCCAGCGTCGTCGCAGCCCTAGCATCAAGGCGACAGAAATCGTCGAACCGCTACGAGAGATGCCCGGCAGAATGGCCACTGCCTGGGCTAGGCCCACCAGAACCGCCCTGCCCACCCCGAACTGCTTCCACCCGCGATTGGGCTTGGGCACCTTGCCGCTGATGAACAGCAGCGTCCCGGTCGTCATCAGGGCAATGCCGATGCCCAAAGGGTTCCCAAAGGCAGCCTCAACCTTATCTTGAAAGGCCAAGCCAACAACACCGACTGGGATGGTGGCTAAGATACCCTTGCCAAGCAATGACCAGGCATGGCGTCGCCCCGAATAATCCGACGAGGTTTCCTTGAACAATCGTCGGAGGAACAAGCGGGAAGAACCAAAGAACACCAGCGCTACTGCGACCAAGGTGCCGACGTGGGTGGAAACGTTGAAGACCAGCATGGACTGCGAATCTGATTCCAAATCCATGAATTGTTGCACGACGGCTAAGTGCCCGCTGCTCGAAATGGGGAGAAACTCTGCGATCCCCTGAACAAGGCCCAGAATGATCGCCTGAAGATAGGTCAATTCATTCATGTCAGCCGGCTTCAGCCAGGATGTCTTTGGAGCGGATCAAATACTGAACGACTGAGAGCAGGGTAACGCCGATGGTCAGCCAGACCATGGCGTGCATGATAACCCAAGCGGCAGAATCGGGACTGCCCGGATCAGCGTGGGCGACGACGCAGATGACAACGGCGGCGGTCACGCTCTGAACGATCATCTTGATCTTGCCGGAGAACACAGCGGCATAGGCTCGACCCCGCCCTTCTGAGTAACCGCGCAAGCCGGTAACCAACAACTCACGCCCCAGAATGAGCACCACCATCCAAGCCTGCACGCCCGTCACATTTACGCCCTCGGCATCAACGAACACCGAGGAAGAGAAAAAGGTGTACACGCCACAGATCAAGATCTTATCAACCAATGGATCGAGGACCCGACCAAAGGCAGTCACTTGGTTGTTCTTTCGGGCAAGGTGTCCATCGAGCGCATCAGAAGCGGCCGCTACAATAAAGAGCGCCAGGCTCACATCCAATAGCGTCGTGCTTGGAGATTTCTGGTCGTGCAGGGAGAGCAACACAAAGAACACGATGGCCAGGAAGAGTCGCCCGATGGTAATCTTGTTCGGAAGATTGATCCGCATGGTCAGGAAATCACCGGGAGATTGATACTCACGGGCTTGGCCACCAAATCGTAACCTTCGCGCGAAGTACAGCGTACTTTGACGAATCGGCCAATGTTGGCCACGTCTGCATCGGCTGGAATGCGATCAGTGGATCCTGCGTCAATCCAAGTCAAGCTATCGACTTGTGGAGCCTGCCCGGCGTGTCGAGAAGGGATCAAACCGTCTTCAGCCGAGCCTTCGATGAGCACTGAGAACTCCTGGCCTATCCTCCGGTCAGCCAACTTGAAAGCGACCTCTTGCTGGGCAAGCATCAGTTCGTTCACCCGCTCTTCCTTGACTTCTTCTGAGAGCTGATCCTTCATCCGCCCCGCGGGCGTGTCTGGCTCTTGGGAATAGGCGAAGACGCCCAGCGCGTCAAACTCAAATGTCTTGACGAATGCAAGCAGCTCCTCGAATTCCTTCTCGGTTTCACCTGGGAAGCCCGCAATCATGGTGGTCCGCAGAGCTACGCCAGGAATGCGCCGGCGAATTTTTTGGAGCAACGCCTCTGTGGCCTGGCGATTCACCCTGCGATACATTCGCTTGAGAACACCGTCGCTGATGTGCTGGAGCGGCATGTCGATGTACTTGACCACGCGATCGCACTCAGCCACCGCATCGATGATTTCGTCGGTCATCACCGATGGGTAGACGTACATCAGCCTCAACCAGCCAAGTCCGTCCACCTCGGAGTTTAGGCGGCGCAAGATGTGGGCCAATCTCTGCCCGCCGTCGATGTCCAGTCCGTAACTGGTTGTGTCTTGGCCGATGAGGCTTATCTCGACCACACCGTCGCCAACCAACTCGCGGGCCTCAGCCACAATTCCGTCGGCGGATTTGCTGTGCATGGGACCGCGAATCGAGGGGATGGTGCAGAAAGTGCATTTCTGGTCACAGCCCTCGCTGATTCGTAGATAGGCGTAGTGCTGAGGTGTGATCCGCAACCGGGCTGTGTCGTCATCCTGTCGCGGATAATACTCGCCCAAGAACTGATCAACCTTTGCCGCCCGCTTCTTGCGGCCCTTGCTCGCTCCAGCCAGGACCGCGTTGACTACATCGTCGCGATTATTGACCCCAACGAGTGCGTCGATACCCGGGGCTATGCCCAACAACGATTCGCCATCCCGCTGGACGAGACAGCCAGTCACCACGATGCGCTTGAGGCGCCCGTCCTTCTTCCTCTCAGCTACTTGATTGATGATCTCGACGGCTTCGTCGCGCGAAGCTGCCAGAAAACCACAGGTATTGATCACGACCACTTCGGCATCGGCTTCGTCGGCGGTGATGTGGTAGCCAGCCTCGACCAGTTGGCCCAGCATTTTTTCGGAATCCACCAGATTTTTGGCGCATCCCAATGAAACAAATGACACTCGCTTCGGTTGACTCATGCCTACTCCGGCCAAAAACCTAACCTACTGAAATAGCAGACCTTAACTCACGATTCCGGTGGCCTCCCCAACGGCAGTCCACAGGCGTCCAGTGCCGCCTGGCCACCCCGAGCATTGTACAAGGCAGGATTTTTCGCACCACCCTGTGCCGATCATGAAAATCAGGAGAATAAGACCTAGGCCTGATCGTTTTGCAAGCAGGCGAGCTGCGTGTAAAACGACCTCGCGTTTTCAGGTCCAGGCCTGTGCGACTCTCCCGGATTACCAGCATCTGCAAGAAGGAGAACTCATGCCAATCTACCGGATCCTACAGTTCAGTTGTATCGTTTTGCTGGTGACCGGCACGCTTGCCCAAGCAGGCCCTGGGCAACGCGGCGGAAGCGGCGACCGGAGTAGAGAAGGGAAAAGGCGTCAGCGTGATGACAACGCCCTGAAGATTGGGGATGCGGCTCCGGCGCTCAGGCTCAAGACCTTGGACGGGCAGAAAAAGGTTTCAGTGTTAGCGGCGGAGGCTAGGAAGCCAGTCATCCTGTTCTTCGGCAGCTACACATGACCGCCCTTCTTGCGCCAGGTTGGCGCCTTAGAGAGCACCTATCAGAATTACAAGGACATCGCGGATTTCTACATTGTCTACATCCACGAAGCCCACGCCGCCGACGGCAAGCGTCCCACAGACTTCGCCAAGGAAAAAGGGATCACCGAACCAGCCACCTTCGATCAGCGCTGCACGGTCGCCACCCGGCTGATCGAGGAAAAGAAGCTGACCATTCCCTGCCTGATCGATGGGATGGATAACGCCGTGGCGGATGCTTACCACGCCCATCCCGATCGCGTTTTCTTGATCCGCACCGACGGCAAGCTCGGCATGGCTGGGAACCGTGGCCCCCGCGGATTCAAACCCGCTTTGGACAAGGTGGCCGACTGGCTGGCTGAGTACAAGAAGACGGGAACTGAACCGCCTCTGGCCTTCGGCATCCTGGAGAAACCATCCAAGAAGAGGTCCAATCGACGGTCATCCTCAGCCGAACGCTGACTGCGCAACCAGATCGTTCGGTTCTCTGTTGTGGCGATTTGGAGATTTTGTTGATGGACTCGGAGTTGCCCGTTTGTTCCCCTCCACGAGCGAACCCAGGAATTGCTTGTCAGCGCCCTCGGCGGAAAGTAGCAACTCCCCTACTCTTCGACATAGGCGTCAAGCCTGACACCTAGCGCGTCTGCGATTCGATTGACGTAGGCGAAGTAGGCAATCACCAACACCGCGTCGAGGATGGCCCGGTCCAGGAGACCGACTTCACGGAGCGGGTTCAGATCAGCCTCGGTCATTTGATCAGGCGTGCGGGTTAGCTTGGCTGCGTAGTCGAGCAATGCCCGTTCGCGCGGTTCAAGCGGAGCAGCCGCGTAGTCGTTCGCGAGCTGGGTCACGAACTCTGGCTGACGAGTGCGTTTGGTTAGTCGGGCCAGACCGGCCGAGTGATGCTTCAGTCAGTAATGACAGCCGTTGATGGCTGAAACTACGACTGCGATCATCTCTCGCTCAGGGCGAGTCAGCCCGCTCCGGCCGAGCATGGTTGTCCGGTACATCTGAACGTGATCGCGTAATGATTCAGGATGCAGGCTGTGGATCTTGAGGATGTTGTCCACCACGCCCCCCGCCGGGTCGGTGTTGGCTGCGTACAGCTCAGCCAGCGCGCCCTCAGCTTCATCCTCAGGGATAGTCTCGATCCAGGCGTCTCGGTTCATCGGCGTTTTAATCCCTCGGCATCAAGACTTGTTCCATTGCAGCGCGTCCTTCAAGGGCTTCTTGACCAGGTCCGGCACGGTGCAATCTTCTGCTGGGTAACCCACCGGAATTAGCAGGTAGGGTTTTTCGTTGACTGGGCGCCCCAGGATCGTCTGAAGAAACGTCATCGGACTTGGCGTGTGGGTCAACGTGGCTAAGCCTACCTGGTGACAGGCGTTGAGAAACATGCCAGCCGCAATGCCGGTTGATTCGGACGGGTAGTAATTGACCTGCTTTGCCCCATCGTGAGTCTCCCAATCGATGCGAAAAATGACCACCAGCCAAGGCACGATTTCCAGATAGGGTTTCTCTGGGCCAGTACCGATCGGCTCCAAGGCGTCCAGCCACGCTTGGGGCATGCGGTGACCGTAGCTCAATCTTTCCTCTTCCTCTGCCGCGAGCCTAACTTCGCGCTTCAGCGTCTCGTCGTCCACAGCGACGAAGCGCCAAGGTTTCCGATTCGCCCCGCTGGGGGCTGTGTGTGCCACCGCCAAGAGCGTCTCGATCAGTTGCCTGGAAACCGGCTTCGGCGAGAAATAGCGGCAACTTCGCCGCTGGGACATGTCGCTCAACAGATCGTCCGCCCGTTTCTGCATCCATTCCGGGTCGGGCAAAGTCGGGCGATACGGAATCATTTTGGCAGGCACGGCAACACTCATTCCCGGTCATGAGGAGAAGAACTGCCCGGCGGCACCCTGGCCGACCGGGCTATTTGAGGGTAACTCTACTTGTTCTTGCTAGATCCGCAACAAGGCGGAAACCATCGGATCGATGCGTGTTTCATCAGCAGGCGGCGATTGGCTAGTCGTCGATTCGTTCGGGCTTGAATGGCTCGGCGTCACTCAGATCCACGATCTCCGCCTTGCCCGTTACGGTGTCAACAAGATAGACGGTGCCCTCATGCGAAACCGCTTGTTTGGAGGGGGTGAATTCATTGTCGTGTACCGAGGCGGCAATGCAGCCGGAAAACGGCACGACGGCAACCAACGTCAAGACGAACCACAACGCTCGCTTCATCATTGTTTCTCCTAATGGATTGGGGGTTGAGAAATCATGTCCGACTCGCCGAATGCCTACGAAGCATCCTCACCACGGATGGACAATCTGAACGAACATCGGTTAGACCGTTCGGGTTGAATTGCAGGGCGAGGCACCTCAGGACCCGGATGTAAGATACTGTCGAGCGTGAGGAAACCGAAGCGTTGGGAACATCGTCAACTTCGAGCCAGCGGGCTATTGTGAATCTCCTCCAGCGGAATGATCAGCCCTGCGTTGATCCTGATCGGCTTGAAGATGCCCATCCCAACCCAGCAACTCTCGCGGATTGTGGTATGGACTGTCCTCGAAGCGGCGAACGAATCTGCTATCGCCGAGCAAGACGACGCCGATGGTCCGGAGCAAGATGCCGATGTCCATCCAAAATCCGCAATAGGCGATGTAGTGAACATCGTAGCGAATTCGCTCGTTCCAGTTAATGGCGGTCGAACCACTCACCTGCGCTAGGCCAGTCAGCCCGGGGCGAATGGCCAACCGCTGCAGCTTGAACGCCGTGTATTTGGCCACGTGCTCGGGAAGGTCAGGCCTCGGACCGACCAGAGACATCTCGCCCTTGAGCACGTTGAAAATCTGGGGAAGTTCATCGATCTTCACCCTTCGCAAGAACTGGCCCACAGCTGTGATATCTGGATGATCGAGAGGCACAAGCTCGACCGCGTCACTCTTGCGGCCATGATGCATAGTGCGAAACTTGAACGGTCCAAACTCTGCGCCGCCCCGCCCAACGCGGGCGTGTTTGAAGAAGAGAGGCCCTGGGCTGGTTATCTTGATGGCCAAGGCAGCCGCAAGAAGAATCGGAGAACAGATGACGATCAGCAGCAAGGAGGCGAAAAGATCAAAAACGCGCTTCGCTCCTGCCGCCCATACCGTTGGGGACATCTTCGGTTGGCCGACCTCAATTTCCATTTACTGCCCACTATTAGATTGAGCCGGCATCCGAATGGCTGCGGCGATCAAACAAGCCCAGCCAGCCAACAAAGCCAATCCGCCGATTGGAGTGATCATCCCCCACGAGCGGTTTCCACTCAAGACCAAGATGTACAGGCTGCCGGAAAACACGACGATGCCAACAAGAAACGAGATCCCCGCCCACCGCAGTTGGGGAGATGGGAATCTTGCTGCAAGACAAGCCACGGCTAGTAGTGCCAACGCGTGGTACATCTGATAACGGGCACCGGTTTCAAAGATAGCCATGTCCTGGGGGCTTAGAGTTTCCTTCAGTCCATGAGCCCCAAACGCGCCGGCTGCGACCGAGACGAATCCGTTCACCGCGGCGATGATCAGCCACTTGCGCACCACCGATGATCCTCCATGAGGTTGAGAGGGCTTCTAGGAATCGCCCCGGGTCCACGCATTGAGCCGCCGATCGAACGGAATGGCGCTAATGGCGTAACCCACTGCCCGGTTCAACCAAGCACGTCTAGGTCCATCAGCCAAGTTAAGCAAGGCGCTTAGCATGGTCGCCCCATCGGTGCCGATTTGACCGGCGCGGTGTGCGATGAACTGCTCCTGATGGTCGCGCAGAACAAGGGCTAGGTTAAGCGTCTGCTTGTCGTGGTCGATCCACACCATCTTCGGATCATTCATGGCTGCCTCTGCAACATCGGCCAGTTGGTGCTCCAACGACTGCCCCTGAAATGCCTGGCGGTATATCGGCGAAGAACCCATCGCAGCATCGCAAAAGCAAAATTCGATGCGCGCGTCGCATGCAATGCGTGCATTATCTTCGCTCTCAAGCCTTGCAGCTTGGCGAAGGTCGCCCAGTTTGCGGATCTGCCGGTCAACCCGAATGCTGTAATCGTGATCTAGCTGCGGACCGCCAACGTCATGCATGGTCTCGGGCACGCCGGCAACCAAGACGGCTTTGAGCACGCCTGCGTTGTAGGTATTGACGTAATAGGCGGTGCGGTCTAGGTGATTCGCAAAGAGAGCCGGCGCCGACTGCGGGCCAACCGAAGCCACTAAGTCCAAGAATCGATCCAGCGGCGCAGCATGGTCCGCAAGATGTTCGTAGTCGATCAGCCCATCCTTGACATTCTCCAGCAGCACCGTCGTCCAATCTCGGTAGTCGAAGGTTTCGGAAATGGGGGGCAGCGGCGACTGTCGGTCGAACAGATCGGTCTTGGGCACGCACCCCCAACCCAACCCCACAAGAACCCACACTGCCAAAATTGCTTGGCGTAAAGTCACGCCCTTCTGTCGGGGTCCGCTACGATTCCACATATCAGTCAACCTATTAACAGTCGTCTTGCACTTCATGAGAGAGGATTGATCGCAAAGCCCGTTGCCAATTTCGGATAGAAGTAGGTGCTCTTTTGAGGCATCAATTCGCCGGCTTCACTAACGTCTCGAAGCTGGGCCATCTGGGTGGCGTTGACCAGCAAGGCGACGCCATTCTCCGACTTAGCCGTTGACCGCGCTGCATCGGCACTCTTGACGTAGCGCACCGTCACATCCAAACCCTTGGACAATTCATCGAGCAAATAGCGGTGCACGTAGGCTGCGTCGAGCGAATGCCACGCCGAACTCTTGCTTGGCTCTAGCGTTTTCAAATGCTCTCGATTGATGAACCTCAGGGGTCTCTCTGACCCTTGAGCTCCGTCGTGGAGCACCAAGTCAGCTGCCCCGGCATCACAAACCTCGCAACCCGCTGACCAAGCCTCGGCCAAGCGATCAGTGCTTGCACCGGCACCGACGAGCACCCGGTTGTACGGCAGAATCAAGCTGCCCGGATCGTCCATACTGCCAAGAACCATCATCACGAAATTGACTGGATCATTGGCCTCGAGTCTCCCCTTGTCTTTGGCAATCTGGTCACGATAGTTCAAGGCTGTCCCGTAGCGGTGGTGTCCGTCGGCGATGAACAGCCTTTTGTCGGACATGATCTTGACCACATCCTCGACGGTTGCGGCGTCGGTCACAATCCAGAGACGATTCTCCACTCCGTCCACGTTGGCTGCGGCGTCGGGCGCTCTTGTGCCCGCGCCTGCGAATGCCTTGCCTATCGCATCTCCAGGATCGGTATATATGCCAAAGACCGGCGACAAATTGGCTTTGCATGCCTTGGTCAGGGCGAGTCGATCCTCCTTGGGGCCGCCGAAGGTCTCCTCGTGCGGCAATATGACACCGTCACTGAATGCCTGCAGCCGAACCTTGCAGATGAACTTCCTCCGCGTGTACTTCTGGCCTCCATGCTCGAATATCTGGTGATAGAGGTAAAAGGCCGGCGATTCCTCGCGAACCAAGATCTGGTCATCCAGCCAGGTGCTCAACATCTTGGCGGATTGTTCATAAACCTCGGCAGGCCCCAGAGATTTGGGCGGAATGTGTGGCAGATCGATGGCTACGATGTTGTGGTCGGATCGAGCTAGCAGTCGATCTTTGTCAGCCTGATTCAACACGTCATAGGGAGGAGCGATCACGTCGGCAACGTCACCGCCAAGACGGTCAAAATTGTAGCGGATCGCTTCAAAGGGACCAACATCAGCCATCAGGTGACCTCCAGGAGTTAGGCTGCCGACTCTACCGTCAAACCCGGTAGGGTATCTATCTCCTGCAAACCCGGCAAGTAGCCACTTGATGTCTTCGTCAGCACGACGCCGCAACCAAATCGGGGAATGCCCGAAACCATCCATTCTAACCAGAATCCAGCCTAGCGGATCGTTGTCGGTAGGCAGATTCGCCCGGTATTGAATGCAGCTTATGGGCGACACTTTCGATCTTGCCCGCAGCCTCAGCCGAAGCGCTTCTCGTATTGGGGCTGATAGAGCTGGACGGTGAAGTCGCCGGGCACTTTGAAGTGGGTTACTAGGCCAAAGCCCTCGTCGGAAATGCCCTGCGTGAACTCGACACCCTTAAATTTCAGCTCGGCGACCGTTTTCTCGATGTCGTCGCAGTAGAACGAGATGCTATGCGTGCCGGACTGGTTTCCATCTTCTGGTTCGGCGGGGTGACAGCCCATGTCTGCTTCTTGCACGTCGAAGAGGAGCCAGCCATGGCCGATGTCGGTCGCGCGGAAGCCCAGCTTATCCCGCAGGAAGGCCCGCAGCTCTTCGGGCTTGGATGTGTAGAACATGGAGTGGACACCGCGGATCATCTCATTTCCTCCTGGAGCGCTGCCTGGGCCTCAGACTTATTGGGTCAATGATTGTCCGCAGTCTGATAGAATTCGATGGCTGCGCCAAGCAGTGACCGTGAGCAGGGCAGAGCGCACCGCGCCCTCCACAGTCATCCGCAGGCTGGAACAAGGCCAGGGTTAGTTGGATGCTTGGCCGGCATCAACCTTAACGAGCAGCAACAGGCTGGACTTCAGCGCCGTCGCAACAATGCTGCGGCAGCCTTAGGAGCTTGTGAACAAAGACCGAATAGCAGCCAGCGCACAACTGCTCTCGCATACACAGCCGGTAACCGTGCGTGCCTTCAATAGATTCCACCTAAACTGTTTGTATTTGTCGGAGACGGGTGGAAAAGCACCTCGATTAAGGACTCGTCACTACACCCCAGGCCTGTCCCGGGCGCGAAGGTGAGGGCCCGAACAGAACCACGCCCCTAGATGGTGCATAGGCCTCCAAGAGGCTTTTCTCCACGCCGCAAGTGATTCTCCGTGATGCCATTGGCCACGATTCATCCACCCGGCAAACCGTGGCTTGGAGGGCAGCTCCCATGTACACTTCCGGCATGTTCATTCGGCAGCTGCGGAAAAGAAAGCAACTGGCGGTCTTGATGGCTATCCCATCAGTCGTTGGCTGCCCGGTCATCCCTCCAGCCTCACAGTGGGGGCCAACCGACGTTGGCTGTCTGGACCATTGGAGCCTGCTTCATTTTGGAAGCGGCCTCTTGCTCGGTGGAGCCCTCGGCGAGGACGGCTTGGTTCCGACGGTGGCCAGCTTAGTCGGCTGGGAAGCTGTGGAGCCATCGTTCTGGCCCGGCGAAACTGCCCTCAACCAACAGTGCGACATCGCAGTCGGCAGCCTCGGTTGGTTCACGTCGCATGCTGCCAGACAGTAGTTCTACGCGGCTGATCACCTGCGCAGCACGATCAGCCGCAAGGGCGCGGCGATCAGTGCGCGTAGTAGCTGTGGTAGTGGTCGATGATTCTCGCGTCGATGTTGAAGGTGGTGGCAATCAGGGCGGCTCGCATCCACATGCCGTTGCGAACTTGATCCCAGTATTTCGCCCTGGAGTCGTTGTCCAGCCGCTTATCGATTTCCTGGCGGCGGGGCAGCGGGTGCATGATCACCAGATCTTTCTTGAACTTCTCGCGCATGTCGTAGGTTAGGCAATACTTGCCGTAGTCGATGGCCTTTGACTCGCCCTGCGAATCCCACTCGTCTTGCAAGCGGGTCATGTAGACCGCATCGCAATCTCCGATGACCGTGCGGACATCGTCGTGCAGCTCAAAGTTGACATCGTTTCGTTGGATATATTCGACGATGTCGTCGCCAATTTGGAGGTCCGGATGAGAGACAAAGAACATCTTGACCCCCGGATAGTGGCAGAGAAGGTAAGCTAGGGACCGCACCGTTCGACCCCGTTTCAGATCGCCGACGAAGGCGATGGTCTTGCCGTCGAACGGGTTTGGGCTGTAGTCGGGTTTTGGCCGACTCTCGCCCGGATGAGTCAAGCACCTGTGAAGCGTGTATATGTCCAGCAAAGCCTGCGTGGGGTGTTGATCCTTTCCAGAACCGCCGTTGATGATGGGGATAGCCCGCCGCATCGCGTTCTGCATGTGGGCCATCCGCTCGGCAAAGCCCTCTTCGGGGTGGCGCATGATGATCAGGTCAAAATATTGGCTTAGCACGCGGACGGTGTCGTCCTCGGTTTCACCCTTGACCTCCGACGAGGTGGAAGCATTGCGCACCTCGTTGTAGGGCATGCCCAACACCTGGCAGGCTGCTGTGAAGGAGAGGAAGGTCCGCGTCGATGGCTGAATGAAGTAGAGCATCGCCCGCTTGTGGCCCAACAACGTGTTTAGAAATTGAGCCCCCGAGCGCACTTCGGCCACCGCCCGGATCATCTCTGCCAAGCGACACAGATCCTGAATCAATTCGCGGTCAAATTGCTGGGCGAGGATGACGTGAAACAAACGATCATCGCGTGAAAGAAGGGCAGTCCGGTGGGCGGTCGATAACTGCGAGAGATCTTCTGCCATCAGTTCCTCGAAGGGGTTTGAGGTGTGGGATTTCGAGAGATGTACTCGGAGCCGACCGCGTTGTCAACGTGGGGGGCACAGAGAGTGATCAGCGGGCAGCACAATCCGATCGAATAGCCCCGGGCTTGCCGGAAGAACCGGGGATTCAGACAAACAGTCGACCCCATCGACCGATCAACGCCTCACCCATAAGCCAAGCTGGCATGCGATTGCCGCACGCGACTCGCGGTTTTGAGGCGTCCTTTGTCTGATTCCTCCGCGCTGGTCCGACCTATGACTGCTTGGCACTATCCTCGACTGCAGGCGCGATCAATCGACTAAATATCATGAAATGCGTCATCAGGAGCACCGGCACCCAGAACGTCGGGATGAACCAGGCAGCCCCGAGGTGCGGGACCGCGTGCGACTGTCGTAGTGCATTGAGAAGATCCACCGTGCCAACCACGTTGAAAACCCAAACCAGCACCCTTGCTCCACCCCAGTGATTCCGCAGGGCGACGAGCACAGCCAACGCGAGCACGCCGGCAGCTAGGTCGCCGTAGGCGGCAGCGGATGCGAAGGAGCTGGGCAGCGATTGCGAGACGATCCCCGGAACCAAGAACACCATGCCGACGTGGCGCGTCGCGTGCGGCAGGGTGAGCCAAAATAGCGCCTGAGATTCCGTCGCGTCCCTCAACCACGGCGACAGAAACCACTTTGCGAGCAGTCCTGCGAGGACCAGGCTCAAGAAAAACTGGAGGCCGAAAATTGCGTGCATGTCCATGGTAGGATCTCCGGTGGCTGAAGTTGTATATACAACTCTGCATTCAAGAAAAAGGCATCCCCGTCAAAGCTGAGTCCAGACTGCGTTGGCTGCTTGATGAATAGCTCCAGCCCCTCGCTGACCGAGCAATGCCTCGGTTCGTGCCTGGGCCTTCTTCCAGGCCGGTAGTGATTTTCGAATCAATTTGCGGCCCGCAGTGCCGATTTCCAACAGCTGCTTTCGGCCTGACTGACCTCCTGACACCTTGATCCAACCGTGGATCTTCATGCGATCAACATTGCGGCTTAGAGTCGATTTTTCCATATTCAGTCTGCGGGCGACGTCGCCCGGTGAAATTGGCCCGCGCTTGGCCACTACGATCAAGACATTGAGCTGGCTCACCTTCATCCCAAGAGGCCTCAGGGCGTTGTCGAAGATGTTGGTCACCGTCCTGTTCAACAAGCGGATTCGCACAGCTATGCATTCGCTTGCGATCAGGTCGACGGTTTTCATTAGCGTATCGTTCTTCATCGGACCAACTCTAAGTTGTATATACAACATTAGCAACAGCTTGTCAAGCGGAATTGGGAAATTACTAGTGTTTGGCGGCATTCACGAACAGAGCCAGCAACCGAGCAGGAAAATCCGCGCAGACAGCGCAGAATGCCGCCGCGACAAACATCATCGGACCATGGAGGAGACCCGACGTGCCCATCGCGGCGGAACCCTTGGCCGAGACTGCGATGGTTGCCTCGGCTTGAGGGGGAAGCGGACCTCACTTGCGGAGGGGGTGGATTATTCGGTCATATGGGCTCTCCCAGGGCCGCCCCAAGGCGAACTACGGCTTGGCGGCGGTAGACGCGGGCGGTGGTGGGTTGGATTCCTAGAATTGCTGCAACTTTTCTGTATGGCATCTGCGAAAGATCCCGCAGCACAATCACCTCTCTGAGGTGCCGGGGCAAGCCCCCTACTGCTCTCGAGAATCGGCCTTTAGCTTGTGGACTTTGGGGTTCATTCTCGAATTTATGCGCAGGGTCAATCTGTCGAGTGTCATCACGGCGAGCGCGTTGATCGGTGACCACCGCGTCCCAGTGAGCGGATCGGCACTCTCGCCGGCGAATCAACTCGATGGCTAAGTTGGTAGCAGCCCGGTAGGCGTATGCCCGAACACTACGGAGGTTGATCGTGCCGCCGATCTTGGCTAGGCGAAAGAGACATTCTTGATAGACGTCGTCGGCGTCATCGGTATTGCCGAGCTTCTGGCGCAGCATGGCCCGCAATGTGGAACCAAACTGGCTGTCCAGGTCGGCCAGCCACTTCAAGGAGGATACCGGCGGCTGAGGTTCATGCTCGGTCAGCGGCGCAGGCTTTACGGGCAGATTCCAACTGTCCCGAGGGGCGATCATGATCCAGAACCTTTCGTTGAGCGAGGCGCACCGAGATTGGTGCCAGCCTACCTCGCCTTGACCCCGCGAGAGGGAGTCTTACAGAAAATCCAGGAAACTCTAACTGACAGGCGGGCGAAAATGAGTCACAATTATGGTATAACCTCTATCCTCAGTGGTACTTACCCTTCGAGCTGTTCTGGCTAGGGATTGGAGAAGAGCAGACTGATGGAATCCTCAGCCGATCCTACAAATCCGACGCAAACACGTCTCTTGAGTGAGGTGAGGGACAGCGCCAACGCCCGAGCATGGGCGGATTTCCACCGCATCTACGCCCCTATGGTGGGCGGATTCTTGCAGCGGATGGGGCTATCCGACGCCGATGTGGATGATGCGACCCAAGAGATCCTCATGGTGGCCCATACCGCCCTGCGAGATGGTTCTTACGACCGATCAAAGGGAAAATTCCGAGGTTGGCTGTACGGCGTCGCCCGCAACAAAGCCAAGGAAGCCCACCGACACCGGCGTCGCCCAAGCCGGGCACGGTGGGCGGCTGCTGAAGGCGAAATCGACCTCTTGAGCGGCCTTGAAGATAAATCCGGCGAGGCTGAACAACAGATGTGGGAGCAGGAGTGGCGATGTTCGCTGTTGGCAGAAGCCATGCGACAAGTCGAGCATACGCTGGGTCAGAATGTATACCCAGCCTTCATGCTCTACGCCGTCCAACGAATGCCGGTCGATGAAGTTGCCAAGGAATTACGGATCAGCGTCTCAAGCGTCTATGTGTACAAACAGCGCGCCTTGGAGGCCATTCGGAATTGGGTCGCCCAGTTCGAGGCAGAAGTGGAGATGCCCAAGCATTGATCGCGGACTGTCCAAGTTTAGAAGCGTTGGAAAGTTTCCACCGTGGAGAAACCCCAGCCTCTGAGGCGGATCAAGTTCGCGCTCACCTTGATTCCTGCGCAAAGTGTCGTGATCGCACACTGGGGATTCAAGAGGACATTTCTCTGCTCGATGACATCAGGCTGGCCGTTCAGCGAAATCGTAGCCAGATCAAATCGCCGACCTTGGGCGGGAGATTGGATCGCGGCACCCGAGTGGGATCGTATGAAATCGAAGAACTCCTGGGCGCAGGCGGCATGTCCAGGGTCTACAGAGCCAAGCACATCGACACCGACCAACTCGTCGCCCTCAAGCTTCTAAGGGAAGAGCATCTCGCCTCAGCCGAAGGCCGTGCCCGGTTCGACCGCGAAGCCAAAACCATGACCACCTTGAAGCATCCCTACATTCTCACGGTGCATGACTGCATTCAGGATCATGGACGCATCGCCCTGGTGATGGAATTGTTGCCAGGTCGAAGCCTCCGTGAATGGATCGCCTCGCAACGTGAAGAAAAGCGCACACCGGACCCGGTGCGTATCGTAGAGGTAACCATTCAAGCAGCAAAGGGAATCGGCCTAGCCCACCGAGCAGGCCTCGTGCATCGCGACATCAAGCCATCGAACCTTCTGCTGGACGAAGAAGACAACGTAAAGGTCTCGGATTTTGGCGTAGTGCAAGCCCTCGAATCGACCACGTGGGTCACTGGCACAGGTCGGCAGATTGGCACACCAGCCTATATGAGTCCAGAGCAGTGCAAGGGCGAGCGGGCGAATCCTGCCAGCGATGTCTATTCACTGGGCGTAACCTTGTTCGAGTTAGCCACCGGCCGATTGCCTTTTGAGGTTGACGGGGGAAGTCCGCTGGCTCAGATGTTGCGGCACATTTCTGATACGCCGCCCGATCCAGTCCGCTTCAACCATAAGCTGTCAGATCGGTTGGCCTCAATCATCTTGCGATGCCTTGAGAAAGATCCACAACATCGTTTTGACAACGGACAACTCCTAGCCGATGAACTAGAAGCGCTGGCCCGCGATCACGCCGAACAGGCAGAGCCGGCAGAAGCACGCAAGACGGGATGGACCATCAATCTACAATCCGTCCGCCAACAGATTGAGAATCTTCCCCAGCGATCAATCGTAGCCTGGGCATGTCGACTCGCACGACGGGTGGAATCCCTGAATTCCGACAGTCGGGTGAGGCGAGCGCTGGAATTGGCAGAAGCATCAGTCGGTTGCAGCGGCGGAGATGACCAACCGACCAGCACGCGCATCTTGGCCCATATGCAAGGGCTTCGGGCGGCGTCATTGGCTGCGGCTGAGGCAGACGGGGATGCGAGCGAAGCCTCAGTAGCCTCCGCCCGGGCGGCGGCAGCAGCTAGTTCGGCAGCAGCGGCGCGATGCACGGCAGATGCCGCAGCCGACGCCGTCTTCGCCCTGCAGAATGCCTTCACCGCTTGCCGAAGAGGCAAACTACCGGTGACCACATTCTGGCGAGAGACCCAAAAAGACTACCGCCGCCTGAACGAAGCCAGGCTAGGAGCCCCGGGCACCATCGGACACCCCCTGCCCGAAGGTTTCTGGGAAGCATCCGGGCCTCACGCAACCGCTGGTGACTAGCGACTGCAAGAACTTCGCCTACGAGACCTTCGGTCACTCCGGCTGTCGGCGGTGAAAGATGACCGTCCCACCTATCACCAAGAGCAAGGTCATGGCTAGCAGCCCCCACTCAGACAACGTCGGAATGGGTGCCGGGCCTCCAACGGCCCCGGACGGATCGAGAAGGAACAGCCCGCCGGAGCGATCAGTGACGATCACCGTGCCGCTGGGGAAGAAGGGGTACACGTTCCAAGCGCCATTAAACCCAGCGTTGTCGTCTGTCGGGTAGGTGTCGAAGGAACCGACTTCAACAGGATTGAGCGGGTCCGATGCATCAAAAATGCGAAGCCCGCTGCTATAGTTGGCTTCGAAGATGAAGCCGTTGTGGACGTAGAGGTTGTGATCCGTCGAGGCGAGGCTGGTTGCGAAATCGCTGACGAAGACAGGAGCGCTCAGGTCGCTGACGTCGATAATCGTCGTGCGTGGGATCGAGTCGAGTTCGTCATTGACGTACAGGTATTGCCGGTCTGCCGAGAGCCAGCCCTGATGCGTATACGCCGCATTGGGATAGCCCACTTGGCCGACGAGGAACATGTTCGACTTGTCGGTGACATCTATGATTTCCACGCGGCCATTTGAACCGGCGAAGACAAACGCGAACTGGCGGCCGGCATAGAATCCTGTGGTGTAAGTCGCCACCTGGGCGTCGTGCGTTTGGCCGGACCAGGCTCCTACAAGCGTGGGATCGGACGGGTCGCTGAGATCGTACGCACGCATAGAGCCGCCGCCTCCCAAATAGAGGAAACCGCTGACCTCATCCACGGCTAGGTTGTGCGCGCCATCAACGAATGAACGGACGAAAGCGACTACGCCGTTGTCAATGCCCGAAACGTCGTACACATGCGTCGGTCCCGAGTCCGAGGTGCTGTACACGAAGTTTTGGTACACCTTCATATCGCGGCCCTGGTTGACCTGCGACATGAGGGCGACGATGACCGGGTTGGGTGGGTCAGTGATTTCAACGAAGCCCGTGCCAACGGACAGCCCGACGATCGCGTACTCACGGCCCGAGGGAGAGACGTAGCCCCACGAATCCTCCGCGAAGCTGGAATTCATGTCCGCCACGGTTATTTGGCGATGTAACGCGACGTTACTAGCCGGGAATCCTGCGACCGCCGAAGCAGCTATGCACAGACTCAGGCCCAAACCACCAGCGAGAAATCCAAACTCGTTCTTTCGTTTCGACATCCCTAATGGCTCTCCACATTTGAAGTGATCCCGGTACCCTTCCCCTCCAGCATAACCGGAACATCTATTGAAATACCAGTGGAGATTCGCCAGAGTGCCCACGGTCTCAATTGAGTTTGCCAGCAGAGTCCTGAGATCAATCAACCCAGCCTCTCAAGCGCTCTTGCAACGCAACGCAAAGAATGGTGGCATGCAGGTTTGCCGAACATCCGCTATTGTTGCGGTTGTAATGACGCCGTTTGAGTCTTGCCCGGGCAATTGTGTGGGGACTATTTGGTGCAGACGATTACTTGTCCAACGTGCCGGGAGAAGATCGAAGACGTTCTTTCGCCGGACGTTCTTTGCCCGGCGTGCGGGAACAGCCTGCGGGGCGCGACGGGCTGGTCGGTGAGTGACCGCGACTTCAGGGTGATCGCCCGCATTCATCGTCAACTGGCCCAACTGATCCTGGCTGGGATCTTCGCTCAAGTTCTAGCCGCCACCGCTCCTTCGGTCTCCATCGCCATCGTCGCGTCGATTTGTGCTCTTGCGGTGAATGTTGCGGGCTTCGCTCAAGTCGTTCGGCTATCGGCCGCGTTGGGGGATCCAATTACAACACGGGTCGTGTGGATCATCCTAATGCTCGCCCCCTGCATAAGCCTCTTCGTCCTAATGTCAGCCAATCGAAGGGCTAAGACCGCGCTGATGAAAGCTGGGTTAACCGTCGGCGTAATGGGGATTGGCGATGCTGAAGTAGCCACCCTGCCAGGATATTGCCGAAACTGCGCCTGCAACATGACCCGCAATACCAGCGGTCAGTGTCCTGAGTGCGGCTATTGTGCGGCAGAATAATGCCGAGTTGGCGCTCGACCCTGGCAGACCAATCTCAATCCCGGGTGAAGATCGAGGCGGCATCGTGGCCGGTGAAGCCTGTTGATAGTTTCATGGCTGTTCGTAGGGGGCGGTCGGTGTGCTGGGTGATCAGGGGTAGCTTTAGGCGCTCGGCTGTGCCTTCTGAGTGTAGGGTTGCGGTAACGGCTTGGTGTTTTAGGCAGAGCATCATGCAGACCAGTTCGATCAAACCGCTTGCCGCCAGCATGTGGCCCACATTAGGCTTGAAGACCGTCGCTACGGCATGAGTTGCCTCGTCTTCCAGTGCCTTTTGAAGGCACTGAGCTTCATAGCCATCCGAGAGCGGTGTCGATGCTCCATGAGGCACAATCAGGTCAAGCTCAGCTGGGGTGATCCGCGTACTGCATAGCGCCTGGCTGATCGCGTCGGCTAGGCGGCCCGCTTTGGCATCGGGAATACTCTGCTTCCATGCCTGATGATTGAACGTCCCACCGCGGTAGGTGGCATAGGTCGCTGCTCCACGCTTGGCGGCATGCTCAGCCGATTCCAGCACCAGGGCAGCTGCCCCCTCGCCAACGTAGAAACCACCCGACGCGCTGTCGAAAGGCTTCATCGCTTCAGGCTCGTTGGCATACATTTCCAGCCGGCGAAACCACTCCAGTCGCACGGCAGTGTCGAAGGCCTCGCCGCCTGCTACGACCATCACATCGGCCTGACCCGCCCTGATGTGCTGAGCGGCTAACTCGAGGGCAAAGGCGCCCGATGAGCAAGCGTTGTGAACACTGGTGGAAAAGCCGTGCAGACCCAAAGCTTTGCCGAGTAGGTGGACGTAGATAAAGGGCTGAGCTTTGTAGAAACTTGGCGCCAGTGCCTCATAGCAATGAGGCTTTGCACCTGGCGGCGGTGCCATCTGCATCATGCCAAAGAGCCGGTGTACCAACTGTTCGACGCCCGGAGCTTCAAACACCTGAATGACGCCGATCTTGTTGGCAGCTCGGTCGTACTCCACTCCGGCATCAGCCAAGGCTAATTCGGCTGCCAGTAGGCTGTAGGCTAAGTCGCGGTGCCCGGTTGCCTCCTGCTGTTCGAGGAATTCCAGGTGCGGGCCAAGGCCTGGCACTTGATCTGCCTCAGGCATGGTGGCGATGGCGAGGTTTTCAGAGACGCCAATGTCGGTCGCCAATGACCGAAAACCTGCGTTGCAGCGGCCTGCTACCAAGGATTCCCACAGCGCCTCCCCGCCCGTACCGATGGAAGTAACCGGCCCGAGACCCGTGATCACGACTTGTCGATCTTGCTCGCCCATAGGGCACTATCCTACCCTAGCCTGCCGGCGAGCGCAACTAGACAGCCGCCGCCAGCAGATCATCGTGGTCACGCCGCAGCCAGAATGATACTACTATTGTATCCGCCGAACCCGGCTGAATTGTTGAGCACATAGCTGACTTTTTGAGCGCGGGGAGCACCTCTAAGAGCGTCGAGGCTGCACGGTTCGAGCACATCTTGAAGGTGCCAAGTCGGAATCAGAATCTGTTTTTCAAGGCTCAAGACACAGCAGGCCGCCTCCATGGCTGAGGCGGCACCCATGGTGTGGCCGGTCAGCGCTTTGATCGAGCTGAACGAGACGCCCCTGGGGAAGCAGTGCTCCAAAACCTTAACCTCGATAGCGTCATTGTGGGGTGTCCCTGTCCCGTGGGCACAGACATAATCGATGACGTCAGGCGATACGCCCGCTTCACGAATCGCTTGCTCGGCCGCCCGCGTCAGGCCGTCGCCGTTGGGTTCGGGCCTGGTGGGGTGGTAGTTTTCGCAGGTCATCCCCCCGCCAATCACGCTGGCCCTGATTTTGGCTCCGCGTGCCCGGGCTGAGGATTCTCGCTCCAAGATGAAGAATGTCGCCCCTTCACCCACCCAGAGGCCGTCCCGCTGCTGATCGAATGGTCTGCATAACCCCGCCGCCATCACCCGAAGCCGCATGAATCCGATAAAGGCCAATCGGCTAAAACCATCCGCCCCGCCGGCGATGGCAACATCGCATTGGCCAGCCAACAACGCCCGCCGAGCAGCGATGACAGCCATGTTGCCGGCGGCACAAGCGCCGTACAAGTCCATGGCCAATCCACCGGCGCCGAGGGTGGTCTGAATGTTGCGGGCGATCGAACCCGGCTTGCCCGAGGCAATCCGCCGGGCATGTTCTTCGGTCAGCCAGTTTTCATCGACGTCATCGAGGCGTTCCTCGATGAACTCGGTCTCACCCATGGTGGTCCCGACGGAGATGTCGGTTCGGCAACTCTGTAAGTCACTCCCGGTCAAACCGGCATTGGCCAGCGCTTGGCGAGCGGCCAATATCGACAACGCCGAAGCCCTACCGATGGGACGGCTTACACCTTCTATGTCGATGGGTTCGTTGATTTGGCAGGCTATTTTTCGGGAGAGATTGGCTGTGTCTAGGCAGGTGACGGGTGATGCGCCTGCCCTACCTTGGTAGAGGGCGTCCCAGAAGGCTTCTTCGTTGCAACCAACTGGGGATACAACACCGAGGCCCGTAATGACAACGTCGTCCGGCATGTTCGGTCTGCGCTCATCTCAACAAGTTCGCGATTTGCAATCCGCATTGATCTTACCGCCCCACCGTCGAATGGCCAAGCCCGGCGATCACTACTGCATTTGGGTCGTCGGCCTTCCAAAGGTTCAGGTATCCAGAAGGCGCCTAAGCAGCAGCTACTCGCTTGCTCATCATTTCCAGAATGTCGTTCAGGCAACCGACGCGCTTGATCACATCTTCTGGCAAATCCTGTTGAATGATGGATTCGATGGTGGCGATCAGATGAACTGAATCAAGCGAATCCAGACCCACGTCCGCCAGTGGCTTGGTTAGATCGATCTGATCGACATCAACCATGATGGCTTCAGATACCCATTCAAGGATTTCTGCTCTAGCTGCTTCAAGATCTACCATTTCCGGCCTCCTCTATCTTCTCTGCCTTCAGCCGGTCGGGCTTGCGCATCCTGCCGCACGCCGGCCATGGGGTATTCAATGTTCTCGGCCAGCCATTGGCTTACGTTGGCCCGCCACTGACAGTAGCCATCCTCAGTTTGCTGGGACCGAATTTGAAGTTCCACGCGGTCGCACTCGCGGATGCTAGCCAGGATTGCTTCTTGGACCGGCTGATCCAATCCCGCAATGTCGGTCTCAAACTCGGCGAGACTGGCAATCATCCTCGCCTTGACCGCGAAGCACATGCCCAGATGGAACGACTCTCGCCATTCATCCGGTAGCGAAGCGCCCAACTCGCGGGCTACCTCAATCCGATCGGGATTGACAAACACTGAGGCCAATCCCAGTCCAGCTGCTGCATCCGCAGCGTGTTCGTTCAGGGATCGCACTCGCTGGATCATCAGATCCCTGCGGTCCATGAACAAGAAATAAAAAGCCCGGCCTAAGCCTTGATAGGCCGCCCGTCGGGCGTTTCCATCGAACCGGTCCAGCCTCTTGAGGCTGTTCGAGTCTGATAGGTATTCAAAAAACGCAACCTTGAATCCGTACCCGTCATAGCAGAGGAATCGGTACAATGGATCCAAGCCAGACCACATCCGGGCGACCTTCTCTGGCGAATGCTTCCGCATTCCCGACCAGAAGCCCAGCCCCACATAGTACAAATACCGCATGCCGGGCGTGGTCCGAACTAGGCTGTTTTCAAAATCCGAGGCCCGAAATCGCATCAGCCGCCGCAGGGGAAAGCCCATGGCTGCCCCTTCATGGGCGAACGGCTGATACCTTACAGGTATAGAATCGCAAAAACGCCGCCAAGCTAACGCGGAAGGGCGAGAAATCATCGAATTAAATCCGCCCGCGAAACTTTTTGTGACCATTTCGACCCGCTGGCGGCTTTCCGGCTCTGTAACCTGAAACCCCAGCCGTTCGATCGTCATGCTGCTACGACGCACCCGAAACGGATAAAAGACGACCCGCCACCAGCCGGTCACCAGAGCAACCGCCACAAGGCCAACAGTCAGACTGGCCACCAAAACCACTTGCATCTGCCTAAATCACCCCGATGCCCAACAGTCGATTCTGCCTACTCCTTGAATCGAAGGAAGTGGTTGACTACCAACGGTCTAATTGGCGAATCTTCGACGAAGTCGCCCACAAGCGGCCTCGCCCATTATACATCCGCCGCTCGCTCAATCCAAAAGAAAGCCAGAATCCGACCCATAGACGGCCTAGCCCCATAATTGGGCACAGCAAGCGACTTGCCAAGGGCCAACCAAGCCCCAAAAAGGCCAGGGATAAGCCATCCCTGGCCTTGAGGCACTGATTCAAGCTTCACTGCAGGGCGGGAACCGCAACGACCAGTCCCTCCGGATGCTTAGGCGACTGATGTCACCTGGCGACGTCGAATCACCCAAACACCAGCGGCCAAGAGCACTGCTGTGAGACCGATAACTCCCCACTCAGAGAGCGTCGGAATGGGATCTGGCCCTGGGAGGCCCATCGTCAAGGTAGCCTGGGTTGAACCAGCCATGCCACTCAGAACGCTGCCGGGCGCGCCGACGAAATCGATCTGATAGGTGATGTCGAAGAAGCTATCAACAACGAAAGCGGTTCCCGGAGCACCTTCCCGTGTCAACGTCGTATGACCGGGGCTGGGCAAGCCGAATGCGCTACCGGCTGTGATAGTCAGCGAATCGAAATCAGGATCACCAAAGATTGCCCCCTGGAGACTGACCATCTCTGTGTCGAAGTCCTGGACTGGGTCGCCCGCAGTACGAGGACCTGAGTGTACTTCGCACTGCGCAGGCACGCTGATGAGGCGACTAAACCCGGCCAGATCGCCGGTACCTGTTATGGTGAACTGTAGCGTTGAATCGAAGGTCTCGATTTCGCCGCCTAAATTCCCGCCCGGCGTATTGCAGAACTCCTGCGGCAGTGGTGGGCCTCCGCCCTGTTCGTGGCAGATGAAGTCCAAGTGGATGGGGGCCAATTCAATGGTGGTATTGGGTGGCAGACCATCGATGATCATGTGGACTTCGTCCGGGCTGAGGTAGTCACATCCAGCCGGCGGTAAGGTGACTGTGCCAGTTCCCGGATCGGCGACAACACAAGGATCCTGGGCGGCTGCCCACGCCGGCAACATGAGGACAACCAGTGCGGCCACTGCACTTCGTTTGAGAATCATAAACTACTCCCCTTTTATGCTATGGTGTTGGTGTGCACTTCTTTCAATCCGTCAACGCAACGATGGACATCTTTCGCCCTGCCGTAGCGCAAGGCTAGCTTCCAACTTCATTGTATGGGTCGAGGCAATACGCCCGCCATCCGGTTGGTTCATGCAGTCGCGGTCACCACTTGCCGACGTCGGATTACCCAAACGCCAGCGCCCAACAACACTGCTGTGAGACCGATAACTCCCCACTCAGAGAGCGTCGGAATGGGATCTGGCCCAGGCAGGCCCATCGTCAACGTAGCCTGGGTTGAACCAGCCATGCCGCTCAGAATGCTGCCGGGCGCGCCGACGAAATCGATCTGATAGGTGATGTCGAAGAAGCTATCAACAACGAAAGCAGTTCCCGGGCCACCTTCCCGTGTCAACGTGGTATGACCGGGGCTGGGTAAGCCGAATGCGCTACCGGCTGTGATAGTCAGCGAATCGAAATCAGGATCACCAAAGATTGCCCCCTGGAGACTGACCATCTCTGTGTCGAAGTCCTGAACTGGGTCGCCCGCATTACGAGGGCCTGAGTGGACTTCGCACTGTGCCTGAACGTTGATAACGCGGTTGAATCCAGCCAGATCGCCCGTGCCAGTGAGGGTGAACTGCAGCGTCGAATCAAAGGTCTCGATTTCTCCGCCAAGCGAACCACCGTTCGTATTGCAGTCCTCTTGCGGCGCAGGTGCACCTTGTGCCCGGCAGATGAATTCCGTGTGGATGGGGGCCAATTCAATGGTGGTGTTGGGTGGCAGACCATCGATGATCATGTGGACTTCGTCCGGGCTGAGGTAGTCACATCCAGCCGGCGGTAAGGTGACCGTGCCAGTTCCCGGGTCGGCGACCACGCAAGGATCTTGCGCAGCAACCCATGTGGGCAAGATCAAAGTGGCCAGAGCAATTGTTGCAGTTCGTTGGAAAATCATGGATCTGTTCCCCTTTCGATTCGTACTGTTTGGGTTCATTTATTCTCTATCCGGCTTCGGATCGTAGATTCTGCACGCCGAGCCAGACCTGAAGGAGCACTTTAGCAAAAACAACAGCCCGGCACCGTCAATCGGCGTCGCACGGACGGGGCTGAATATGAGGGTAGACGTGCCCGTCGGATCAAGACTTGAGGCTGGTCCGGCAGACGCACTGCCCAACCAAGCTACTGGTATCCAGGGTATCGATCCGGCACAACCGCAGCCCGCGTGACTCCACTGTACAGATTTGTCTGACAAATCTCAACCCAAAACTGCCGACTATTCCGCTCCGAGCTTGCAGTTCAACTAGCAGTTTAGGGCCGGCACACCAGGTCGGCAAGCAAGCACCTATAACAAAGCGAATCGCAGACCTGGGTTGTCTCACGACATGCCCTCCACTACGATTCCTCCGACACGGTTGGCCATACACAGCTGTTGGGAGAGTTCCACCCCGGTGGGTTTTCTATACCGTCATTCGATCAACCATCCCTGGGGCGTGATGCTGGTTGCAACGCTACTCGTCCTAGCTGTTGCGCCGGGCGTAGCACAGCTCACGCTGAGGACTGATGGACACGCCCTGATCCCCACCGAGGCGGCAGAGATTCGGCTAGATGCCTCGATTCGCCAGGAATTCGGCACAAACGACGTTCTGGTCGTCCTCATCCGCACCAAACACATCGATGGGCTGTTCAATCCTCAAACGGTTGAACTGGTCCAAAATCTAAGCCGCAAGATCGCCAACAAGCTGGATCTTGGCCCGGCCAACATCTCTAGCTTGGAAACAGAGCACACAGACCGGGTTCGCACCGGCTCATTAAAGTTCCGCGGGTTTCTGGAACCGCTGCCCCAATCCCTAGAAGAACTTGAACGGCTGCGCGGTGACCTGGCAGCCATACAACTGTTCAACGGAACGCTAGTTTCGGCGGACGGCCAAGGCACGTCGATCCTGGTGGGTGTTCCCGAAGGCATTGATCGAGTTGCTTTCTTCTCGTCAATTCGGGACATCATCTCAGAGACGGACGTCGGCGCTGACTCCGTGCGGCTCATTGGCGCTCCTGTAGCCGAGGCTTTGCTGGGTACACACATCCTTGAGGATCTGGGCGTGCCAGCCGGGCTGCTGGGCTACCAGACGATGACTCCTCCTGGCGAGGACCGCTGGACGCTGCCCGTTTCAACCTACGAGTTCAAACTTTTCATCGCCAGGAATTTTGGCTTGGTCCCCGTAGCCATCGCGGTGATGGTGATGGTGTTTCTGATTGCTTTTCGATCACTGCCTGCCGCGATGTTACCCCTGGCTGAGGTCGGGGCTTGCTTGGCGTTCGTGTTCGGCCTCATGGGTTGGGTGGGCGTGCCCATCTATCTGACTGTGGCTGTGCTGCCGATCATCCTGACCGCCATTGGGGTCGCTGACGAGATTCACATTTTCAGCCGGTATGCTGAGGAGCTTCGAACAGGGCGGTGGGACGACCACCGCCAAGCGGTGCTCACCTCCATGGAGGAGATGTGGAAGCCGGTGGTCAAGACATCGGTGACTACGTCTGTCGGGTTTTGCTCGTTTCTGCTCTCGCCCATTGAAGCTGTCCGCATGTTTGGATTGTTCGCGGTTGTGGGCATTCTCTTCTGCATGTTCTGGTCGCTGACAGTAATACCAGCCTTGCTGGCAGTGTGCCCGCCCAAATGGCTCGTGCCAGCCAAGAGAATTGGGCGGGGAACCGATCCAGCAGCGAGGGCATCATTCTTCGGGCGATTGGGGAGCGGCGTTATCCGAGTTCGTTATCTCGTTGGTGCCGCTGCACTGGGGATTGGCGTCTTTGCCTGGTTCGGGGCGGAGCGCGTCTTCGTGCAGGATAGCTGGATTGACGGCTTTGCCCCTGAGACCGACTTCTTCCAGGCCAGCATGCTGTTCAATAAAGAGTTTCTTGGATCCCACATTCTGCTGGTCGAAGCCGACGCAGACAAGGGCACCGTCAGCGGGCAAATCGATTCTGAGGCAGTGACTCTTCGCGGAATTGAGATACCCCGGTCAGGTATCGATGATCCTGGGGCACTAGTTGGCCGAAGCGTTTATGTCTGGCGGACGAATCAGTCACGAGGCAATGTTTCCGGCAAGGATATGGCCCATTTCCGCAATGAGTGGACTGCCCCTATCGAGTCGGTCGAACTTGTCGGCGACCGCATCACCATTTTGACGCAGCGGCGCAAGGGCAGTCCTGAATTCGCGCTGCGCCTAGCCGACGGCATCCCAGTCTCTTACGAGATCGCAGCTCTACCCTTCCTTGATCCGCTAATCCTTGCCGCAATTGATGCACTCGAAACGTTCATCGAAGCGCAAACTGACAAGATGGTTGGTGGTGTGATCGGCCCAGCCAATCTCTTAAAGACCACGCACTTCATGGTGATGGCCCGCAAGGAAGGATCGCGGCGGCTCCCCGACACGAGGGAACGCACCGATATGACCTGGAACCGCTATCAACATGTCCGAGGCAAGCCTCGGCTGCACCAGGCAGTCAATGCGGCGTTTACCAAGGGGCTAATCACCGTCTATATGACCAATGCCAACTTCGTGGACGTCGGTGCCCTGATGCAGTCCATCCGTGAGTATGAAGCTGAGCACCTCAAGCCTCTAGGTATTCGCCTAGCCTTCGCAGGTGATGTAGCTGTTAGCCAGACATTGATCGAAGCCATCGTCGATACGCAGGTCAGGTCGCTGCTGCTTTCGTTGGCTGGCATTGTCGCATTGACTGCTTTGCTGGGCCGATCACTTCGCTGGGGATTTTTGAGCGTTCTGCCATGCGCGCTGGCTGTCCTGATCAATTTCGCCATGATGGGCTACTGGGGTATGCCGCTGGGGGTTGCTACATCCATGTTCGCTGGGATGACGCTAGGCATCGGCGTGGATTACGCGATTCATTTGTTGGAAAGATTCCGACTTGACCGCAGTGCCGGCATGGACCCCGATCAAGCCATCATCTCTGCCATGAAATTTACCGGCCCCCCGATATTGATCGATGCCCTTGGGGTAGCCTTGGGCTTCGGTGTGATGACACTCTCCCAAGTGCCAGCCAACGCCAGGCTAGGCGCCCTGCTCATCTTGAGCATCATCGGTTGCTGCGCTACCTCGTTGCTGGTGTTACCGGCGATCTTGCGCATGATTGCGCCTCGGACAGTCAAGAGCACTGCTCGCTGAGTAGCGGCACTTGCCAACGCGCGTGAGATAATGCCATAGGCCGTGCGACACTCGACTTCTGTTCGATGTTCGCTTGACTCCTGCGTGGATGCAGAATCAAGTTTGAGCCGCTATGATGCCGCCTCGTTGGTCTACCGAGAGCACTACTGGTTCCGCTTCGGCCCGGGTTCGCCATGAAAGCAGTGATATTTGACGCCAATCCATTCCGTTGGGTGGCGTGCTGGGCATTGGGGCGATTCGGGCCTGGGGTCTTCTTGTCTCGACTATCCGGTCTGGGGCTGAGAGAGATTCCAATCCCCAAGCTGCCGGGCCCTGATTGGGTAAGGCTCAAGACCCGGCTGGGCGGCATCTGCGGGACCGATTTGGGCGTCATTTTGCACAAAGGGCACCCAGCCAATATTCTGCGGTCGTTCACTAGCTTCCCGCTCATTCTTGGACACGAAAACGTAGCTGCCATCGATGAGGTAGGGGCGAACGTCACCGGCTGGAAAATGGGGCAACGCGTCTGCGTCGAGCCTTCCCTCTCTTGTGCTGTACGCGGCGTCGATCCGATTTGCCCTCAATGCGAGCGAGGTTTGTTCTCCCTCTGCGCGAGCTTTCGTGAAGGTTCTTTGCCGCGCGGGACCATGCTGGGGTTGAATAATTTCACTTCGGGCAGTTGGGCACCATATTTCATTGCCCACCAATCGCAGCTGCAGGCTGTGCCCGACGACATCGCCGATGAAGAAGCGGTCTTGGTAGACCCCCTGGCTTGTTCGCTTCATGGCGTCTTGCGGCATACGCCCGGCGAAGATGATCGCGTGTTGGTCCAAGGCGCGGGCATCATAGGTCTCGGCGTAGTAGCCGCGCTGCGGGCGTTGGGAGTCAGCTGCCATATCACGGCATTGGTGCGGAATCCACTTCAGGAAGAACGCATGCGCGCCTTCGGTGCAGATGGAGTGATCATCTCACCAAGAACCGATAAGCGGGCTGACCGGTTCGATAGAATCGCAGAGGAGTCGGGAGGCCAACGGATCAAAGCCCTGTTCGGTAACCAAATGCTGGTGGGTGGATACGATGTGGTGTACGACTGCGTGGGCACGGGGGAAACGTTGTCCGACGCGATGAAATTCACCCGCCCCCGGGGCACGATGGTCGCCATGGGCACAACGCAGATTTGCCTTGTCGATACGTCCCCGCTCTGGTTCAGCGAGTTGAATCTCGTGGGTGTCTACGGCCGTCAAATCGAAACAGTACCCGGCGAGTCGCCCCGACACACCTACGGATTGGTAATGGATCTGATGAGAAAGGGGCATCTCAAGACCGAAGGCTTGCTGACCCATACTTTCGCGACACGCGATTACAAGAAGGCGCTGGACACCCTCATCGGGAGCAGTCGCGGACAGGCCATCAAGGTGGCGTTCCATCATCCAGAATGAACGAGCAGCGGGCAGTCTTAGGTCCTTCCCCGATGATGGCTACCCTGCCAGCCCCCAGCCATGAAGGAAATCAGCGATTGGCTTGACTCTCTCTGATGTTTGGTATATGTTAGGTATGGTTGGCCCCGCAGTGCTTTGGCCAACCCGCCCCACCAGCAGAGGAGAAGCTATGCATGACCTATCGCCGCAACCGCCACCGCTTACCGAAGCCCAGAAGGTGCAGGTCTCGCAGAACGTCGGCCTCGTCGCTATTCACCTTCGACGTCGGATGAATCTTCGGGGCGAACCTACGCGGGATTGCGAGAGGGAGGATCTCTTTCAGGAGGGGTGTTTGGGCTTGATTCAAGCAGTTCGATCCTTCGACCCCTCGGCTGGCATCCCCTTTGCTGCCTATGCCTTGCCCCGCATTCACACAGCTGTAAGCCGGGCTACGCAGACGGCATTTGCCACCGTCCGCAAGCCGCTCATTCGCCAGAGAAAGCATCAGAACCCCGTCGAATTGGCCTCGGTCAGCCTCCTGGATTTCGAGCCTGAACATCGAGAAGCCGACCCCAGGCACCAACCGGATTCCGAAGATTCTGAGACGCTTGGGACGCATCTCCGCTCTCGCTTCGAGCAAACGCTGCGATCAACAGTGGCCAACATGCGCTCATCTAAGACTGCACGCGTTGATCGAGACAAGCTGGCCCAGCTCATCATCGATGAACGCCTGCTGATCCCAGAGGAGAGCGCCCGACATTCTCTACGGGTCATCGCCAGGCAGACCAACTCCTCCTACGCCCGCGTAGCCCAATGCGAAAAGAAGATTGTCCAACAGGCCCGCCAAGCCTTGTCCGCCGACCCGGTAACCCAATTCATCCGCGACAAGGCCAAGACCAGCCCTAACGGTTTGGACACGCCCATGGGGGACCGAGTTCGCCATGAACTGGCCCAACAGCAAGTGCAGCATTTTCGAGAGCAATTCCGCTCAGCCGATGCGGCAGCCAAGAGCCGTTTCATGCTCGCACTGGTTGAGCGATCCGCCGACTCTGCGGAGTCCTTCGTCTGCAACCTCTTCGCTAGAATGTCCGACGAGCAACGCACGCAGCTCTTGAGCACCATGAGGACACGTGGCCCGAGGCACAAGAAAGCCTCATCCAAGCTTGCTCGGGGACTGCTCATGACCTGACGTCGCACGCCAGGGCCAATCCGCCCTCCTCAAACGGCCAAACTGAGAACGCGTCGCCAGGGCACGGAGTTACGGAGACCACTCGCGGGCCCGATATTGGCGACCTCTGGATGATTCAGGCTCGCCCATTTGGGGGAATGAGGCGATTCGGTTGTTGCAACGTCAATTGGTGAAGCCTATAGTTCGATGAGGCTGGACTGGTGTGGTCGTCCCGCGCGCCGACGATAGTCTTGGCGTGCTGTGGCAGGTTCGGCGGTTCTCATCGCGAGGGATCAAAACCGTGGCAGAGCAATTCGATGGCAAATCAGTGTTGGTCGTAGACGATGATCCGGACATTCTGACGGCCATCACGACCGCCTTCGGCGCGCTGGGGGCAACCGTAAATACGGCCGAGAACGGCAACGCCGCGATCGAGAAAGCTGGCTCCGAAGGACCTGACTTGGTCATTCTTGATGCCATGCTGCCGGGTAAAAGCGGCTTTTTGGTGCTAGAAAAGCTGCGTCGTGACATCCCCAAGGGCACCGGTCCGGGGATCATCATGATCACCGGCAACAAGGGGAAACGGCACCAAACTTGGGCAGAGAGCCTCGGTGTCGATGCCTACATCAACAAACCCTTCCGCATGGAACGCCTGCTCGAGTCGGCTGAGGCCCTCTTGTCGCGGTAAACCGCCCCACGCCGCAAAACTCCCAGTTCAATAACCGAAGTGACAGGCTATCCGTTGCATTCGCAAGAAGTAGCCGGTACGCTGCCCGGTCAGTGTGTGTGTGCAGGTGGTGCGCAGGCTCTGCTGAGACAATTGTGTTGATGGCTGGGCGTTCCGTTCGACGGCGACGGCCGCTACGGCCTTGCTGCATGATCACGGTGTTGGTGTGCCGTCGGAAATGGATTGGTGTTTGAATGCCTTTGATGACTGAAGTGAAGGATGGCATCGCGAAAGACTACGGTCGCCATGAGAAGGACACGGGTTCAGCCGAGGTGCAAGTTGCACTGCTGACCACCCGAATCGTCGAACTAACCGAGCATCTCAAGATCCACAAGAAAGATCACTCCTCTCGTCGGGGCCTCCTCAAGTTGGTTGGGCGTCGATCAGGAATGCTCAAGTACCTAGCTGCGTCAGATCACAATCGCTACCGCGACTTGATCGGCCGACTAGGTCTACGCAAGTAATACAATCGAAATTTCAGACCTCCGACGACCTAGGGGACGGATTTGAAGTCGGGGTTCTGGCCGGCGCGCGTAGTCGCTGCTTTGCGGTCGCAACGTGACGCCGCTTACGGGAAATTGTTTTTGTAGAGAATAGGATCAGCATAGCCGTCATGCTTTGGACGGCGTGTTGACGGATTTCGTGTCGGCAAGTTGGTAGCAGGATAGGTGAGTCAATGGATATTGTGACGGTTGAAAGAGAAATCGGTGGGCGCAAGCTCAGTATTCAGACAGGCAAGTTGGCAAAGCAGGCCGCAGGGTCTGTGGTCATTCAGTATGGGGAGACGGTCGTCCTGGTCGGCGTCGTTACGGACAAGCCTCGGGAAGGAATCGATTTCTTCCCCCTGACGGTGGATTACCGCGAGAAGATTTATGCCGCTGGGAAATTCCCCGGCGGCTTTTTTAAGCGCGAAGCCCGCCCTTCCACCAAAGAAATCTTGACCATGCGGATGACGGACAGGCCTTTGCGCCCCTTGTTCCCCAATGGGTTCAAGGATGAGGTCCTGATTCAGTCGATGGTTCTCTCGGCGGATCAAGAGAATGATCCGGACATCTTGGCAATCATCGGGGCGTCAGCTGCCGTCTCGATTGCACCGATCCCGTTTGAAGGCCCGGTGGGTGCTGTTCGCATGGGCCTGGTTGATGGCGAAGTGGTCATCAGCCCGACCATCCAGCAGACCGACCTTAGCGACATGGAGATGATTCTGGTTGGCCACAAGGACGCGGTCAACATGATCGAAGTCGGTTGCCATGAGACCTCCGAGGAAGTGATCGCAGGCGCCATCGAAAAAGGCCATGAGGTCATCAAGACCATCTGCGAAATGATCGACGAGTTGGTCGAGAAGGCCGGCAAGCCGCACTCATGGCAAGCTCCTGAGGTCGATGAAGCCCTGGTGGCTAATGTGCGTAAGATGGCATTAGAGCCAATGCGTAAGGCGAAGCAGACCAAGGGCAAGCTTGATCGATACTCCGCCATCAATGAAGTGTATGACAGCGTGTACAAGGAGTATTGCTCAGCAGATAAGGGCGATGATGCCAAGCCCAAGGGCTTGGTACGCGATCTGCTCGACAAGCTCGAAGAAGAGGTTGTCACTGACAACATTATGCAGAACGGCATCCGCCCGGACGGCCGCGGACCTAAGGACATTCGGGAAATCACCGGCGAAGTTGCGGTACTCCCCCGCGTTCACGGCTCAGCCATTTTCACTCGTGGCGAGACACAGGCCTTGGTCACCGTCACCCTGGGTACGGGTCGCGATGAGCAGGTTGTTGACGGACTCGGCGAGGAATACAGCAAGAAGTTCATGCTGCATTACAACTTCCCGCCCATCTGCACGGGTGAGGTCAAGCGAGTGGGGGCTGTTTCTCGGCGAGAGATCGGCCACGGTGCCCTGGCGGAAAAATCACTCGAAGTCATGCTCCCCCATCCAGAAGACTTCCCCTACACGGTTCGCTTGGTATCAGAAGTCTTCGAGTCAAACGGCTCAAGCTCGATGGCTTCTGTTTGTGGAGGTACGTTGGCGATGATGGATGCGGGTGTCCCCATTCGTCAGCCGGTTGCTGGCATTTCGGTCGGCATGTTCCACGACGATTCAAAGCATATCTTGGTCACCGACATTCTGGGTGAAGAAGACCACTTCGGTGACATGGACTTCAAGGTGGCT
The DNA here is from genome assembly GCA_029260235.1 of Phycisphaerae bacterium. Classification (GTDB taxonomy): domain Bacteria; phylum Planctomycetota; class Phycisphaerae; order UBA1845; family UBA1845; genus OFTM209. The sequence continues at coordinate 70,970 of JAJDDP010000102.1, forward strand.
GGTACCCAACGAGGAATCACGGGGATCCAGTTGGATTTGAAGACCAGAGGCCTATCCAACGAGATCATTCGGGAAACCTTGGCCCAGGCTAAGGATGCCCGCGTTCACATCCTCAAGGAAATGCTCAAAACCCTGGATCGTCCCAGGGCTGAGACCAGCAAGTATGCTCCACGAATCATCTCCATCAAAATTAATCCGGAGCACATCGGTAAGGTCATCGGTCCGGGCGGAAAGGGCATCCGCGGCATTGAAGGATCGACCGGTGCCAAGGTCGAAATCGAAGAAGATGGCACCATCAACATTGCCTCGATCGACATGAAGGGCGCTGAGCAGGCCCGCGAAATGATCGAAGCAGTCACGCAGGACGTGCAGCTCGACAAGATCTACACCGGCCGAGTGACCAGCGTGAAGGATTTTGGTGCGTTCATCGAAGTCCTGCCGGGCCGTGACGGGCTGTGTCACATCAGCGAGCTGGACACTGAGTACGTCAAGAACGTCAGCGCGGTCTGCAAGATCGGTGATGAGGTAAGAGTTAAGGTCATCCTGATCGACGAGCAGGGCCGAGTGAAGCTGTCCCGCAAGCAAGCAATGGCCGAGGAAAAAGAGAAGGATTTGGCCGAAACGACGTAATTTGATCGCCCTGGTAATGATTGGGCGTCAATTTGAATAGAGAAGCGGGGTGTGGACGCCATAGTTCGCACCCCGTTTTGCTTAGGCTCGATGGAAAAACGTGCTCCAAACGCCACGATTCTTAGCGGTTGGGGGCAGAAGGAACTCTATGGTCGTTCTTCCGGTCATCACGTTTGTGGTCGGTGTTGGACTAGCTTGGGCGGTGCTGCGCCGGGGCAAGCAGCAACCTGCTCCCGCCGACCCGCGGGTGGCTGAGCTTTCTGAATTGGCGGGCGGCTTGGCCCACGAATTGCGAAACCCCCTTTCGACGATCATGATCAATTTGCAACTGCTGGCTGAAACTCTCAAGGATGGGCACTGCCTGGACGAGCACGATCAGCGCCGCTGCCTGCTCAAGATCGAGACGATCCGGAAGGAATCTGATCGACTTCGCCGGTTGCTGGATGACTTCCTCCAGACGGTTGGGCCTGGCGAACTGACCACGCAGCCGGTTGAATTGAACCAAGTGGTCGAACGCCTCGTTCAGTTCTACGCGCCCAAGGCCGAGGTCTCCAAAGTGCGCCTGCACATCAAACTCCATCCAGATCCATTGACTTGCCAGTTGGATGAACAGCTCATCGAGCAGGCGCTGCTCAATCTGGTGATCAATGCCACCGAGGCAACGCCCGATGGTGGCGAGGTGATCGTCCGAACCTGGCGGGAAGGCGGACGGACAGCCGGCGTCGAAATCTCGGATACAGGCCCCGGCATTCCGTTGGAAATTCAAGACAAGATTTTTCGCCCCTTCTTCTCTACCAAAAAGGGAGGCACGGGATTGGGCTTATCTACAACCCAGCGAATTGTTACCCAGCACGGCGGCCGATTGGACCTTCACAGCCAACCGGGCCAGGGAGTTGGGTTCACCATTCGCCTGCCGCTGGCGCAGGGCGGCAAAGCCCACGGAAAAATTCGAGATTCTCGGGGCTGACACACAAGCCCAGTAGCCTAAAATCGCAAAGATATGACCGACCGAGCATTCGTTCTAATTGTAGAAGATGAGGCTGCCCACGGTGATGCTCTCGCTGAAGGACTTCAGCGCTCAAACCATGTCTGTCGCGTGGTCGCTTCCAGCGAAGAAGCCATCGAGAGCCTGCGGCAGCGATCACCCGATGTGGTGGTCACTGACTACCGGCTGGGCGGCGAATTGGATGGCTTGGACGTCCTTCGAGCAGCCAAGAGGAATGATCCGGACACCGAGGTTATCCTGATCACCGCCTTTGGTTCTGAAGAATTGGCCAGCAAGGCGCTTAGCCCCGACGACCCTGATCGGGCTTACGACTATCTGATCAAGCCCATCGACATCGATCAGCTTCGCAACAAGGTTGATCGGGCTGCCCGGCAGGCCATCACCGCTCGGCAGAATCGTGAGCTTCGCCAGCAGGTTGATCGGGCATTTAGCTTTGAGGGTATCATCGGCAGCAGCGAATCACTGGCCCGGGTCATCAAGCGCGTCCGACGCTTGGCCCGGACCAAAAGCACGGTGCTGCTGGTCGGTGAATCCGGGACCGGCAAGGAGCTATTCGCCCGGGCCATCCATAATAACTCGCCGCGCAAAGACAAGCCCTTCAAAGTGGTCAATTGCGCCGCGTTCACCGAAACGCTGTTGGACAGCGAGCTATTTGGCCACGTCAAAGGCGCCTTCACCGGCGCCCTAGCCAATCGCAAGGGGCTGCTTGAAGCCGCTCATGGCGGAACCTTGTTCTTGGACGAGGTGGGCGACATGCCGCTCTCCATGCAGGCCAAGCTGTTGCGTGCCCTGGAGAACGGCGAGGTCATGGCCGTCGGCAGTACTGAGGTGACCCACGTTGACATTCGCTTCGTAGGAGCCACCCATCATGACCTCTGGGCTAGAGTCGAGGAGAAGGAATTTCGCGAGGACTTGTTCTACCGCTTGCACGCCAATGGAGCTGTCCGCATCCCTCCGTTGCGAGAGCGCCGCGAGGATATTCCCCTCTTGATCGGGCACTTCATTGACAACAGCAACAGCGAAAATGGAACAGTGATTGAAGGCACTAGCCCTGAGGCCATGCGCAAGTTGACGCATCATTCCTGGCGAGGCAACGTACGCGAGCTACGGCACGTCATCGAGCGGATGTGCATCGAGGCAGAGTCCGACCTTCTTGAGGTAAGAGACCTGCCGGACAATCTGAGGGGATCGACCGAACTGGTCCCCAGTGGATTTCAGATGCTCGCTGGGCTAAGCATGGCCGACATGGAGAAACTGCACATCATGAACACCTTGCGCATGTACGACGGCAATAGAGAAAAAACCGCAAAAGCCCTCAAGATCGGCGCGAGAACCCTATACCGGAAGTTGAATGAGTACGGTTTGCGATGAAGAAACTAATCGAAGGCATCAAGAATTTTCAGCAAGGACCCTTTCCGGCTAAGCGGTTGCTGTTTGAACAGCTTGCCGAGGGGCAAAATCCACTTGCGCTCTTCATCACCTGCTCAGATTCAAGGATCGATCCCAACCTGCTGACCGACTCGGAACCGGGTGAGCTATTCGTGCTGCGAAACGGCGGGCACATCGTGCCGCCGTATGGCGCGGCAAACGGTGGCGAAGCTGCGACGATCGAACAAGCCGTGAAGCTCCTGGGGATACGCGATATCATAGTCTGCGGCCATTCCCACTGCGCCGCCATGGCCGCGCGACTGGCGCCGGAGAGTTTGGCTGAGTATCCCGCTATCCGGGATTGGCTGCGCTATGCGGAGGACACCCGGGGCATCGTCCCGAAGGATTATGGGCATGTTTCTCAAGACGTGGATGACTTGACCATCGCCGTGGAATCAAACGTCCTGCTGCAGCTAGCGCAACTACGCACCCACCCTTCGGTTGCTGCTGCTATCGAACGAAACGAGCTCGAGCTGCACGGCTGGGTCTATCAGTTCGAGACGGGAAGGGTTTTTGCGTACGATTTTGCAAGAGCACGTTTTGAGCTTGCGGATGCGACGATTAAGTAGCCGTACCAGTTCGAACCATGCGGATGGTAGTGGGCCTAGTAACGAGTAGGAGCAGTGCAGTGTCTTCTGACGACGGACAGCACTTAGGTCGACGCAGTTTCTTTCGGGATGGCTTGTCTCGTTTTCTCGATCCGTTGGTTGACTTGATTGAGGAGAACATCGACTTACCGGTTCAGCGAACCTTGCTGCGACCACCAGGTGCGATTCCAGAAGAAGCATTCCTGGCCAGCTGCCTTCGGTGTGGCGATTGTGCTGAGGCTTGCCCTGCGGATGCGATATCACTTTTTCTGCCGGGCAATACTCAGTCGGCTGGTACGCCTTACATCGATGCCAATCAATCTGCCTGTGTGGTCTGCGACGGCCTGCAATGCACGCATGTATGTCGCAGTGGCGCCTTGCAACCCTTGAACAACCCTACACTCATCGCCATGGGGCTAGCCGTCGTTGACCAGGCCCTGTGCGTCCGGACCCAAGAGGAAGATTGCACCGTTTGCCTTGACCGCTGCCCAATGGGATCCACAGCATTGATGGCTCCGGGTGCGAAGGCGCCAGTTGTGCTAGATGGCTGTGTCGGTTGCGGCGTGTGTCAGATGGATTGCCCCACAGATCCCAAGGCGATCGTGATTCAGCCACGCCAACCTCTCTCCATCTAACCTGCATCTCCTCTGCCAATCACCGGGTTTGGGCAGGCCTGGCGCGTGGTCAGCCGCCCTTGTGATCGGCCGAATTCGCCCCTACAATGCACCTGCAGAGCCGGGCTGTGCCGTTTTGACGGAGATTGTGTACACAGAAGGCGACCCAAACACGAAGGAGGTTTCGGTGACCGCGACCCTAACCAAGCAGAAACAACTGTTCACCTCAGAATCGGTGTCGATGGGCCATCCCGACAAGGTGGCTGACCAAATATCCGATTCCATCCTGGACAGCCTACTGGAACACGACCCCCAAGCTCGAGCCGCCATCGAAACGCTGGTCACCACGGGTCTGGTCGTCGTCGCCGGCGAAGTGACAGTCCACAACGAGTTGGCCAACCACGCGTTGGGCAGAGCCGAAGAGACAATTCGCGACACCATCCGCAAGATTGGATATGACGACGCAACGGGCGGTTTCGATTACCGAAGTTGTGCGGTCATTCGGACGCTGCACAGCCAGTCCGATGACATCAGCCAAGGGGTCACCCAGGGTGAGGGGCTGCATTCTGAGCAGGGTGCCGGCGACCAAGGCTTGATGTTTGGTTTCGCTTGCAATGAAACCAAAGCCCTCATGCCGCTGCCGATTCACCTCTCACACCGAATTCTCGAAAAGCTGGCCCTGATTCGTGAATCAGGCGAGATACCTTGGCTTCGCCCCGACTCAAAATCGCAGGTCACTGTCCTGTACGAAGAAGGCCGTCCGGTAGCGATCGATACCATCGTGCTGAGCACGCAACATACCGAGGAAGTGGTCGATTCCGCTACGGGCAACATGTCTGCAGCCGCGGTGAAGCAACTGATCGAAGAATCCATCAAGCCAGTCGTCCAACGGGAATGTGCCAACCTCTGGTCAGACCAGATTCAGTTTCATGTAAACCCCACGGGTCGGTTTGTCATTGGCGGTCCCCATGGCGACTCGGGCCTGACGGGCCGGAAGATCATCGTCGATACCTATGGCGGTCGAGGCCGGCATGGCGGCGGCGCGTTTAGCGGCAAAGATCCATCGAAGGTGGACCGCTCGGCGACCTACATGGCCCGCCACATTGCCAAGAACATTGTTGCTGCCGAGCTGGCTGAACAGTGCGAGGTTCAATTGGCTTACGCTATCGGCGTAGCCGACCCGGTCAGTGTGCTGGTGGATACTTTCGGAACCGGAAAAGTCGATGGGGATAAACTGGAGGATGCAGTCCGCGAAGTGTTCCCCCTGACTCCCGGCGGGATCATTAAGCATCTTGATCTGCTCCGGCCGATCTACTTCGAGACCGCCCGCCACGGGCACTTTGGCCGGGAACTGCCCGACTTCACTTGGGAAAGTACTGCCTACGCTGATGCGCTCAGGAGCAAGGCAGGGACTTAATCTTTCCGGGCCTCATTGAGGCCTGCATGGCGAAACCAATTAGCGCGCAAACAAATGCACCATCGGGTCCATGAGACCTAGATGGTGCGTTTTGGTGTTGATTCAAACTCGAGGCAGATGCCCAGCTACATGGCGACGCCGATGCGATGACGACCGGCTGCCCGCTGACGCCTGAGGATGTTGCGACCGCCGGGAGTGCGCATCCGAGCGCGAAAGCCCTGTTTGCGTGCACGTTTGATTCTGCTATTCCGTCGTGGGTAGTGCATGAGCTACCTCCATTATCTACGCCAGCCGAGGCTGGAAGACCACATCCATTATTAGAACTCTAGCCCAGCACTTTATCATGATGGCATCTGGTTGACAAGCCTGCTCAGGACCGATCTGGTCGAAATTTGGAGGGCTGTTATTGACGCCTTCCAGGCCAAGAGCCACCGGAAGCGACTATCTCGGCGGCATTGACGGCTGATCCGGGACTCTCACGGGGTCTTGTCCGCTGATGAGTGAGGGGTTCGGCTTCTCTAGCGGACATTCAGCAGGCATCTGGCGATTCGTTGGCCGGCTTTTCCGTCCCATTTTTCTGGCGGTTGTCCTGGCTGAGGCGGGTCTTCGGTGAGACGGTGGTAGGCGTTGACAATGCCGACGGTCGTGGGATCCACCAGCCGATTGGTGCCCTCCAGGATGGTAGCAGGTCGTTCGGTGTTTGGCCTGACGGTCATGCAGGGGACACCCAGGATGGTAGTCTCTTCTTGAATGCCGCCCGAATCCGTGATGGCCAATCCAGCATCAGTCATCAGTTTCAAGAAGTCCAGGTAGCCCAGTGGTTCGATAACACGCAGGTCGGTGATGGCTTCGAGTTTTTGCGCCAGGCCAGCACGGGCTAAGCTCGCTCTCGTTCGGGGATGCATGGGGAATATCAGCGGAATCTCATGTGCAATATGAGCCAGGGCAGCCACAATCGCCGAGAAGGTCTGCGGATCATCCACGTTGCTCGGGCGATGGAGGGTTATGACTCCGTAGTTGCCCGGTACTAGATCCAAGTCTTCTACAATCGAGGCCCGTTCAGCCTTGGCCTGATGGGTGAGTAGCGTATCGATCATCACGTTACCGACAAAGGCGGTCTTCTCGCTGGGTACACCCTCTCTACGCAGGTTCACCAGCCCGCTGCGTTCTGAGACGAATAGTAGGTCGCTGATGCTGTCGGTAAGCACGCGGTTGATTTCTTCGGGCATGGACCGATCGAAGCTGCGCAAACCGGCCTCGACGTGGGCGACCCGGACGCCCAGCTTGGCTGCGGTCAAGGCACAGGCGATGGTACTGTTGACGTCCCCTACTACGACAACCCAGTCCGGTTTCAGATCTAGAAGGACTGGCTCGAATCGCTGCATGATCTCAGCCGTCTGCACGGCGTGCGAGCCGCTACCCACGCCGAGATTGATATCCGGTTCGGGCAAGCCGAGTTCGTCAAAGAACAGAGCGCTCATGAGCGGGTCGTAATGCTGTCCGGTGTGGACGACGTGGTTGCTGATCCCGTCGGCATCGTCAAATGCCCGGACCAAGGCAGCCACCTTCATGAAATTGGGCCTGGCCCCGCAGACGCAGAGCGTTTTGATCACTGGATTAGCGGCGCGATCCGCCTCCACTCCGCCGGCTGGTATGGCTTCTAGAGTCCTCATATTATGGGTCATCGGCAGTTGGGGAGCTTTACCGAAGTTGCGCCGCGATTCATCCTTGCGGCCCAGCAAGGGGCAAAATAGCATCCGGGAAGCGCCGAATAAGCGATTGGGCAGCACCAGGACCGTGGTCGGGCCATACCGTGTCACTGAAGCGAGGAAGAAACTGGAACTCACCGCCGAGATCACTGCCGTCACCCTGCTACTCCTAGCCTGTGGGTCGGGCATGCTGCTGACCGTGCTCCAATTGCCGGGCAATTGGCTGATTGCGGCAGCTGGCGGGACATTCGCTTGGTACTTCGGGTGGGAAGTCATCGGCGTGAAGACCGCACTCGTTCTGGGTGCGCTGGCTGGGACGGCTGAAATCGCTGAGATGCTGATCGGCATCTGGTTCACGCGGAAGGCGGGTGGTAGCCGGCGGGCGGCGTGGTGGAGCCTGCTCGGGGGTCTGATTGGGGCGTTTTGTCTGACGATCCCAGTTGCCTTCGTGGGGACGGTGGTCGGGGCGGCCGTCGGCTGCTTCTGTGGAGCAATGGCTGCAGAATTGTCGCTGAATCGGCGAACCGTTGAGGCGGCCAACGTGGGGGTTTGGTCGGCTGCCGGTCGCACATTGGGCACGGTGATCAAGGTTTCAGCCTCAGTGATGTTGGCGGGGATCGCCGCCGTGTCGGCTATCCTGGGCCTCTGGGGCTTCTGACAATGATGCCGATTTGGCGCACGCCTGGAGATTGACCATCTCGGCTTCGTGCACATTCATTCGCTCAGATTCAGGATCGATGCCTATAATGGCGAAGTGGCCAAGCTAGACCTCACTGGTATCTGACGAATGAACAGACCATCCAGAATTGCAAGGACGACCTGCAAGCTAGCGCCGGCGTTAGTGCTGGTCATGTTCTCACTTGTGAGCGACGCACTTGCCACCGACAAACGACTGTTGAAACCGCTCCCAGCTGAGCCTCCCTTGATTCCCAAGACGCGCTTGGAATCCAAGAATCCGATTGATCACTTCTTAGCTGCCAAGTGGGCTGAGGCGGGAGTTCGCCCAACGTACCGCTGCGATGATTACACCTTCATCCGGCGCATTTACCTCGATCTCGCCGGTGTGATTCCTACCGCGGAGGCTGTGCAAGCATTTGTCAAGAGCCGGGGCAGCCGACGGCGCGAGCAAGAAATCGACAAGCTGCTTGAATCAAATCGCTACGCCGAGCACTGGGGAATCATGTGGGAAGATCTGCTCCGCGTGAAGTCCCGCCTGCGCGGAACCGAGGTGAATTCTTTTCGAAGATACATTCAGGAAGAATTGAATCAAAATCGCCCTTACGACGAGTGGGTCCGCGAAATGATCGTCGCCAGCGGTACGGCTCAGGATGATCCAGCCGTGAATTTTGTATTGCGTCACCAGAACGACGCGAACGATCTGACAATCTCAGTCACGCAAGTTTTCATGGGTATGCAGCTCAAATGCGTGCAGTGCCATGATGACCGCAACGGAAGATTTTGGAAGCAAGCAGACTTTGAAGGCATGGCCTCATTTTGGAAGAGAACCAGGATCCAACCGGCGGGCAAGAAACTGGTGACTACACCACAGGGACCGCGCGAGATTGCCATCACCAAAGTCGTCGATCACCGCCCGTCCGATGGAACCTTCCTGGGGCATGGCCAACCCGCTGAAGGAGCGGGCAGAGAGGCGCTGGCAGATTTTGTGACTTCGCCGAGCAACCCATATTTTGCCCGGGCGGTGGTCAACCGAATTTGGAAGCAAATGATGGGTTCGGGGCTGGTTGAACCGGTTGACGATCTGGACCCCATAAATGATGCATCTCATCCCGAACTTCTGGATTGGTTAGCCCTTGATTTCATCGGACACGGATACGATCTCAAACATGTGATTCGGTTGATCGCCAATTCCAGGGCGTACCAAACCGAATCTGTGAAATTTCGGAGATCAGCTGGCAAGCGCGCGGACCGTTTATTCGATGCCATGCCCTTGAGAAGAATGACGGCTGAGCAATTGCTCGATTCGATCCTGGTATGTTGTGGCCTGCTCAATGACGGCAACCCGGGGAACCGGCGGGCGATCAAGAACCCTTACCCAGCCCAACCGGGCGGGTTCTTGGCTACGTTTGGCGCCCATGATCGAGAAACAATCCATCAGCGTGATCCGGAAGCAACCATCCCACAGGCACTGGAATTGCTCAACGGTCGATTTATCAACCTGGCGGTGGCTGGGCACGATGGGAATCCGTTACGAGGGTGGCTGAGGCAAGGAACTCCGGTCAATCGAGTGATCGAACTCCTCTACCTCAACACATTGTCGAGGAAACCAAGCCGGCAAGAGAAATCGGTCGTCAGGGCCTATCTGAAGCAGGCCAATTTCACAACCGGATGGTCCGATGTGTTGTGGGCAGTGATCAATACCCGCGAGTTCATGTTCGTGAGGTGAGGAAAGCAATGCCGAACTGTGGATGTGAGAATTACGAGCAGTTGACTCGGCGGCGATTCCTGGGGGCAGCCGGTGCGTTTGGGGCCGGCACGTTTTTGGGATTGTGGGATCCGCGAACGCTGTTGGCCAAGCCACAGGCAGGGGCACCGGCCAAGAGCGTCATCCTCTTGTGGATGGGCGGCGGGCAAAGTCATCTGGATACCTGGGATCCAAAACCAGAGCATGCCAACGGTGGTTCGTTCCAGGCGATTCAGACTGCGGCAAAAGGCATTCGCGTTTGCGAGCACTTGCCGCGCTTGGCCAATGAGTTTTCAGATATTTCAATCGTTCGCAGCTTGACCAACAAAGAGGGAAACCACGATCGGGCCACCTATCAGCTGCACACCGGACGAACACCGATGGCCAGCTTTCAACACTCGACTTATGGATCAGTAGCTGCCCGCGAACTTGCGGGTGATTCCCCTGAACTTCCCCCCTACGTCACCATCAATGGCCGACGATGGGCTGCGGGTCACGTCGGATCAGCCCATGCTGCTTTCCACATCGGATCGGCTACAGAACCTGCCCAGAACCTTTCGTTCCATGAATCAGTCAACTCAAACCGAATAAAGAGCCGCCTCAACCTGCTCAACGAGCTGGACAAGTCATTCAGGAAAAAGCACGAACGTGAAGAAGTCATCAACGCCTACGCAGAGCACTACCGGGCTGCCTACCGGCTGATGACTTCGCCGGCGTCTCGGGCATTCGATCTTTCAGAGGAGCCAGCCGCGAATCGTGATTGGTACGGGATGACCCAGTTTGGGCAAGGATGCCTGTTGGCCCGCCGCTTGGTGCAGGAAGGCGTACGTTTCATCGAGGTCAACTTCGGTGGATGGGACACGCACCAGGAAAACTTTGAAACTGTGGCGGCCAAATGCTTGATCCTCGACCAGGCCTTCTCCTCCCTGGTGATCGATCTGCGCGCTAGAAACCTGCTTGACCAAACGTTAATCGTTCTCTGTTCGGAGTTTGGCCGCACCCCCATTATCAATAAGAACAGTGGGCGCGACCATTGGCCTCGCGTGTTTAGCGCGGTGTTGGCCGGCGGCGGTATCATTGGCGGGCGAACCATCGGGGCCTCCAGCAGAGACGGTGGTGAGGTGCGCGATCGGCCAGTGCAGGTCGACGAATTGCACACCACAATTTGCCATCAGCTGGGGATCAATAGTCGCAAGAAGATCGAAGCGGCCGACAGTCGACCCATCCGTATCGTCGAACGCAGGGATGCTGAGCCGATCAAGGAACTCCTCCCGTAGGCGGGGCGCAACAATCCCCCCAGGCCGATCATTGGACGTCCCTCAAGCTGTGCCTACAATGCCCGGCATGCCCTCTGGTTTTGAACAGTTCAAAGTTTCGATCGCGCTGATTGTGGATCGAGCCACAGTCTTCCACCAGGAATGCCTAGCCAGTTTGGCTGCCCAAGACCATGCGAACATCGAAATCTTGATCGCCGGTTCAGCTGCAGATTGCGCCGCATCGCCGGAGTTGGGCTTGGAGGCGTCAATTCGTCTGATCGACGGTTCATATGCTAACCGGGCAGCTGCATACAATGCCGCCATTGAGGCCGCTAGCGGTGAATTCCTGCTTCTGCTTCTCGAAGATCCAAGCCGCGTCCGCCTCCGGCGTTCAGCCGTCAGCACCATGTTGATGGCGGCAACACGCTGCGGAACGGCGCCGGTTGTTTACGCGGACTATGAACGGCTCTGTGCCGATAGTCTCGCCAAAGAGGTTCACTTGCTCGATTGGCATCCGGGCCGCCTTCGCGATTCGTTCGACATGGGCTGTGTCGTGCTGCTGAATTTGGATGAAGTGCGCCGCGTTGGTGGCTTCAATCCCGAATACGAGGTAGCTGCGTGGTACGACTTGAGACTGCGGCTGGGCGAGGCGAACGGATTGGTCCACATCGCCAATCGCTACGCGGGGTCGCTGTACTCAGTGGATACGCTCAGCCAAGGGCACAACGTGTTCGACTACCTGCTGGCTGACAAATCAGGGCAGGAAGAAATGGAGCATGCCTTGACCGCTCATCTTCAGCGGACGCAGGCCTACCTTGCTCCAGACACTCATCACGAATCAATCCACTATGCGCCTGAAGAAGAGGCCCGATTCTCAAGTTGCATTGCCTCGGTCATCATCCCGGTCAACCAGCGCCCTGAATTCATAGGCAGAGCCATCGAGAGTGTGCGTCAGCAGACTATCCAGAACGTAGAGGTCATCGTGGTGGTTAATGGCGGCCTGGAAGACCCGACTAGCCATGAGGTGCGGCGGTACATGGCCGGCGGTGATCGCTTCGATGCGAACGCCCCCGCTGTCAGGTTGATCGTAGTAGACGTCAACAACTTGGGGTTGTGCCTGAATTCGGGTCTCGGCGCTGCTTGTGGTAAGTATTATGTGCAGTTGGATTCGGATGATCGGCTCAAACCAGACGCGATCGAATCGCTCTTGGCTGTGTTTGAAGCTGACCCAGCCATTGGCATGGTCATCGGGTCCTATGAGGTTTGGACGCTGGATGAAGAGACCGGGCGACACGAGAGAAACGAGGAGATTCCGGTCGTCACCCACGATGAGTGGACGGCTGAAAATGGTCGAAACAACCTGCTGCGGGTCAACGGAGCTGGCGCGCCGCGGGCAGCCCATATTCAGGCCATTCGCGACGTGGGTTGGTTCGGCGTGAACGATGATGCCGATTGTCGAAATTATGGCGAAGACTACGATCTGGTGCTACGCATGAGTGAGCGGTATTCGATAGGCAGGGTTTGGTCGCCCATCTACGAAGTGATCCGACATGCCGGCGGCACTGATCACAGCATCGACCAGGCCACCATCGACCGGAACAACAATGCCAAGGACCACATGCGTCTTCAAGCCCTTGCCCGACGCAGGACGATGACAGCCGCAGCAAGAACCACCGAGGTACCGCAGTGAGCCAGCGCAACTTCGCCCTGATCGGTGTGGATGGCGGTGCGACCGAGGTCAAAGCACATGCCGTTGCATGCGACGATTCGGTCAACCCGGCACGGTACACTCTATTGCCCCAGTGCGCCTCTCGAATATACGAGCGACTTCCGGGCTTTGATCCCCTTCCTGCTTCCGAGCAGATAGATCACTTACGCCGTGCAGACATACCCCCGTCACCCCTCGAGCATGAGCAGGCCTTGATTTGGGTTCAGGCCGCAGCTGAGTGCATCGTCGAGGTCGCCCGGGCTTGTGGTTACCGCACCGTAGTGGTGGGAATTGGCATGCCCGGTCTTAAGACAGGCGACGGGCGCGGGATCGCGGTCATCAACAATGGCCCGCGCAATTTCGACTATCTGGAAATCTTATCGCACGAGGTAGAAGCTGCCGGTATTGAATGGGCATCACCGGTAGTCCGCCTTGGCAGCGACGCAGATTATTGCGGCCTCGGTGAACAGCATGCAGCCGACGGCTTATTCAACGACGTGCAGAGTGCGTATTATCTTGGCTGCGGAACTGGTATCGCAGATGCTCTAAAACTAAACGGCTGTCTGGTCGCATTCGATGATATCAAGGAGTGGATGCTCAAGACTTGGCAAATCCCGTCTGCACTGGGGCCTACATTCGAGAAGCTTGTATCAGCCAAGGCGCTCAATCACATTTACGCTCAACTGCAGCCCGGCGCGGGGTCAGCAGACTGCCCTTGCTTCCCCGAGCAAGGTGCTTTGCGCGGAGATTCAATCGCTCTAACTTGGATGAACGCGGCAGCCATGCTGCTGGCTGAGTTGATCTTTGAGCGGTTGAGCACCATCAAGACTGGCAGAGCTGCGTCAACATCCCGAGGCCAAGCCTACGCCGAATTGGATCCGGAGCATCCCTATCGGGGGCTGCTGCTTGATCGCATCGTCATCGGCCAACGCATCGGGCAAGTCTACGGTGATCCACAAACGCAGCCGTTCTTTGCATCGCGCCTGGAGTCTTGTTTGGCTCAGTTCATCACTCAGTCCGGTGACGCAGAGATGGCCTCGACGTATCTTCTAGGAGGCGGTCTCGCGCCGGGATTTGTTCGCGCCTCATTCCTGCGGTCTGCTCCAGCACTCGGCGCTGCCGTAGCCGCGGCCAAGGCGATGAGCACTTAGAATGCACCTCGAAACTAACGCCCTCCCACCGGCTTGCTAGTTGGTTGCGTGGCTACGACGCTTCTGGCACACTGTCGCAGTAGTTGGCGTAGCCAAGTTCGATACGGAGCAATCAGCGTGCCGGATCGCGGAAACTTGACGACGGAATTGCGCAATCCGCGCTCGCTCCACATCGACACGATGTCCACGGCTGAGGCATTCGCGTTGATCAATGCCGAAGATACAACACTACCCGCAGCCATCGCCAAGGCGCAAGGCAAGATTTGTGCGGCCATCGACTTGGTTGTGGCTGCATTTGGGCGCGGCGGGCGATTGATCTATGTCGGGGCAGGAACCAGCGGACGATTGGGCGTTCTGGATTCAGCCGAGTGCCCGCCAACTTTCCTCAGTGACCCCAACATGGTTCAAGGCGACATCGCCGGTGGAACGGATGCGTTGCGACGGAGCATCGAAGGTGCCGAAGACCGACCGGAGGAGGGGGGCCATCGCATGGATGCATTCAAGGTCGGTGCTGACGATGTAATCTTTGGAATCGCCGCTGGAGGGACAACTCCGTACGTGCATGGGGCACTGGCCCGTGCTAAGAGCCGCGGGGCTAAGACAGTTTTCCTTTCTTGCGTCGAGTTTGAGGATGTGCCTGATCAGGCTGATATCTCTATCCGAGTTTTGGTTGGACCTGAGGTCATCACCGGCAGCACGCGTCTAAAGGCAGGGACAGCCACCAAAATGGTGCTCAACATGGTTACCACGATCGCTATGGTTCAGCTCGGCAAGGTGTACCAGAACCTCATGGTCGATGTGAACACCCAGGCCAATGCAAAATTGGTGGATCGCGGAACACGAATCGTCGCCGAATTGACTGACTTGAATCGACAGGCCGCACACGATTTGCTCGTCCGTGCCGAGGGACGGGTCAAGCTTGCCCTGATCATGCATTTCAAGAGGGTTGACTTTGACGTAGCAGAGAAACTACTCGCTGAGCACGCCGGCCATCTTGCCCGTGTTCTGAGGGCCTCGCCGTGACACCGGGCCTGCTGGGCAGCTTATCCGGTAATTTCGGGTGGCTTGATTGGTTGGTAGTGGTGTGCTATTTCGCGCTGACCACCTACATCGGCCACGCCTTGGCAGGCAAACCGGCGACCATCCGTGATTTCTTTCTCGGCGGACGTCGGCTGCCTTGGTATGCGGTAAGCGGATCCATCATCGCCACCGAGATCAGCGCCCTAACCTTCATCAGTGTGCCCTTTGTTGTATTCAAGCCCGGCGGAAACTTCACCTACTTGCAGTTGGGCGTGTTTGGCTCGTTCTTCGCCCGCATCTTGGTCGGCTACATTCTTATCCCTGCCTATTATCAGCGTGAGATCTATAGCCCGTACGACTACATGAGCAACCGAT
>JAJDDP010000103.1 GCA_029260235.1 Phycisphaerae bacterium
GACCTCGTGCCCCGCTTCTAGTAATCGCGGGGCGAGTCGTCCACCAATGTAGCCTGTTGCGCCCGTGAGGAATACTCTCATGACTCCGCTCGTTCTTTGCAAGAGCCGTTTCTATTCTTCTACGCGTTGTCGGGTGCGCTCGAGCAGAAAGCGATTGTAGCCTTTGCTACGGAGCCGACTAAGTACATCTTCGTATAGCTCCTCGTCCATTTGGGGGTTCCGCGATAGGATCCAGAGGAATTTGCGGGATGGTTCACCCACGACCGCGTAGCCGTAGTCTTCTTCATCTCCGAGTTCCAGAATCCAGTAGTCGCCTTCAAACGGCCAGAAGAAACTCACTGCCAAGCGCGCGTTGGTTCGCTCGTCTGTGACGCGAGCGACACCTTCTATGATGTCCAACTTGCCATTCAAGCTGCCTTGGCGGCAGGTATTTGTGACGCCTACGCGACCGTCGTCGAGAAGCTCGTAGTCGGCGGTAACGCCCACGCACCCAGCCTCGAAGCTGTTGGGATATCGTGCAATTTCGTACCACCGGCCCATATAGCGTGACACATCAACTTTATTTTCGACCCCGAGCGGCGGGTTAAACGCTTGGCAGCCTATCAGTAATGGCGTGGTCATTAACGCGATCACCAGGGGCCCGGTGAGGTAGGGAGGGCTACGCGAGGTAATAGACTGAAACTGGAACGCAGGTGTGCAGGTATTCTCGCTTGCCATATCGTTTTCTTCCTCAAGAATAAGAGTAGGGTTTATGACTCTGGCGTCGGACTAGTTTGCGGCTGCCAATCGAACAGGGTTAGCCCGGCGAGATCGCGTACAAGGACATCTGCTCCACTGACAGCGATGTGAGCCCAACACTCCTCGTCGGAGACTGACTTGCGATCTAGCAAGCGGAACTCGTCTGGGTTCGCTTCAATCAGCAAGAGCTGGCCACGTTCATCGAGGGCCAGAATGCGATTGCCGGAAACTGCCATGCTCCAGTACTTTCCGAAGGGTTTACTACGCCACGTTTCTTGGCCATCCCTCAAATCGATGCAACAGAATCGTCCGTTGCCAAGATGCAGGTAGACATGCTCTCCAATCACTACTGGAGAGGACATATAGCCCTGGGCTGAAGACTTCCATGTTTCGTGTGAAGTGAAGGAACCACCTTGGTTCGTCAGGCTGTAGAAGAAAGTCTTGTTCTTGTACGTGCTGGTAAGAATGCCATTTCCATGAACAGTCGGCGTGAGAATGTTCATCCCCCGATAGGCTGGCACCTTCTGCCGCCAGAGGACATGACCATCCGCAGGACGAACGCCGGCAAGCTCATCACGCATCTGTACGAGAAACTGGGTCGAATCACTGACTTTGGCTAAGATGGGGGAGGAGAATGCGCTGTCCATCCCTTCGCCCCCGTCGAGCACATGCCAGATTAGTTCGCCTGTCCTCTTGTGAAGCTTGGCAAACCCTCCGCCGGCTTGAACGAAGACGAATTCGCCGACAAGCAATGGGGAACTGACGCACCCGAACGCCGGGATCGCAGTGCCCAGGCGCTCAGGGAAGTCGAACTCCCATCGCTTCGCCCCCGTCGCAACATCCAGGCAAACAAGAACATCACGAATACCTGCGACGAAGAGCGACTCCCCATCGCACGCAGGTGTTGATCGGATCCATGATCCATTCGATTTTGCAAAGAACGGGACGCTGATGGCCCCGGTCCAAGACGCCTTCCACAGTTCCGACCCTGTGGTGCGATCGAGCGCCCTGACGGCTTCGGTTTCTTTGTTCTTCGTTTCCGTCACAAAGATGCGATTGCCCCAGACGATCGGGCCGGAGTAGCTTGGACCCAGTGGTACGCGCCATCGTTCTCTCGAATTCTCCAGGGTGCTAGGCCACGGTCGGGTTGTGGTCACTTTCGCATCGCGCGTCGGACCTCGCCATTGAGGCCAGTCATCCTGCGCGGGATCGTTCCCGGCTGCAGCCGGTCCTGTGGCAATCCACAGGAGCGAACCGACCACCAGTTTATTCCTTAGCTTGCTACCCATCGTTCGATCCTCCGGCTGACGCTGCCCGTTCTGCATATCGAGTGGTTCAAGGGCAGGGCGCATCAGTTTTCCCCAGAACCGATGCGCCCCTTTGGCTGCCCCCAGGCACATTGTAATTTCATGGTTTCTGCATGACTAGTTGGCGACCGATTGAGCTGAGCAGGTTAGCCGTTGTCCACGGTGATCAAGGCGTCCAGCTCCGGCTCGCCGACCAGCAGGCCGATCTCGTAAACCGTGTAGACCGATCCTGCCTCCAGGGTTACATCTTCTAGTGTCAAGACCACAGCCGTGCCCGTTTGATCGCGGACTTGAAGGTCCACGGTTCCCGGGCCCACTTCGATGTAATTCCCGACCTCCTTGAAGGACACGTCATCAAAAAGCGTGGTGCCATCTGTCAAGGTAATATCGACGGTGGGAGCGTCGGGTGATGCGTGAACAAAACGCACTTTCGCCATGCCCATCGCTGGAGCCGAGTTGTCGTCTTCGAGAACCAGAGGCTCGATGGCGTCCAACGTGTTCACGGCAACGACCGTGGTATCGGTATCGGGCGGCAACGTGAGTGTGGCATTTATCACTCCTCCGTCGTCGCAACCGCTTCCTGCAGGAACGACACGGATTTGATAGCTTCCCTCATCGACTGTCGCATAGTCTGTGGCACTCGGATATGCTGCGTCGCTGAAGGCCACCGCCCCATTTGCGCAGATGTCCACTCCTGGCGCATCTGGGCTGGCATGCACGACCCGAAGCCTCGCCGTCTCTGCGGGCGTGTCCCCCGGCGCCTCCCCGGGCGCTGCCGTCGATATGCACCCTGCGACTGCAGCAATTGCTATGGATACACCTGCCATAGATGCGATTCTCAACATCATTTTCGTTCCTTTCGAGGATTCTAAGCCTGGCTGAATATTCTGCTAGCACTTCGAGTGGATCAGCATCCAACACTGGAGCCAATCTCCAGTCATCCGTCGGGCATGAGATTCGTCATTCGCTGATTCACAGCCCTCGCCGATGGATTCGCCAGGGTCTGCCTATTGGATTCAAGAATTTCCGCCTAAATCGCTTGGAAGCCGGTGTCCGGTCTGCGTAGTGTCGGGGCGGGGCTGTAGGTGTGTGCGTCGGTATGATTACGCTGTAAACAGGCTGTTGCCAACAGCTACGCCCTCGCCGGCAGATGAAGCGCAACCGTCCGCCCCCAATTCCATCCAGAGGTCAGTCGTGTACGCGAACGGCGGCCCGCCGACGAGGATTTTGGTGTGCGAGATGCCGCTGGCTTGGCGTATTTGTTCGATAAGCTCGCCCGCATCACGAAGGGTCAGGCCTGTGCTGATGGAGAGCGTCAGCAGATCGGGGGAGCGACGCTCGAGTAGCTCAATGACATCCACGATCGGAGTATTTGCGCCCAAGTAGACTACGTTCCAACCGCCGATCTCAAACATGTCCGTAACCATCCGCAAGCCGATCTCGTGAAGATCGCCGGGGGTTGACGTTGCGACAAGGGTTCGGCCATTGGGTTCAGCCCTTACGAAACGTGGGCGCAGCAGGGACATCACCGACTGGGTGGTGGCGCTGCCGAAGTGCTCGTCAGCGACGCTAATCTCACCCCGGTGCCACATTCGACCCAGCCGAGCTTGTGCCGGGGCAAGGATCTGCTCGTAGATCTCAGCAATTGTCACTCCTTCATTGAGCGTGCCGAGAATCAACGATTCCGCCGCCGTTCGATCGCCTTCGAGAATCGCCTCCAGGTACTTAAGCGTGCGTTCGTGATGCACTGCATCCAGCGACGGGTCCAAGTCACGTTCGCGATCGGTCGACTTCAACTTCGCGATCGACGCGTCAATAAACGGCAATACCGCTTGCGCGACGGGCGGGGGCAACTCCTTGGCAAGCACCTCCCGCATACATTCGGTGTTCTGTATCAAGTCCGCCCCTTGGATCCCGCGCGCCTCGAATGAGTCGTAGGTCCAACGAACATGGTGCACGAAGAGTACAGCACTCCGAACTGCTACAGCCTGGGACAGCATGTGGATTTGCGACAATGTATGGCCCGTCCATTCGGTACGCCAGTTGGCACCGTAGCGTTGCGGCAATTCCGGATTGGCGAGCGCATGTTCATCTGCGGTCCAGTTAGCCACGGCTTTTGCAACCGAATCGATGACCCCGCTCGCCTGTTTTGCTTCTTTATTCATGGCAATCTCAATCCTCTGCCGTTTCCAGGAATCGCTTCGCGTCGATTAGAATCCGGTCGCGAAGTCTCTTGGGCAGCGGTTCCGACGACGGAGGCGTCATGGCCAGGTCAATCGCAGCTACCGATGGTTCAAAATAGAACTCGTCATACTCCGGATGCACTGACAACAATCCGACTAGTTCCGCGGCGGAATTCGAATCCAACACATCCGTGGCGTGGTCCGCCAACAGCTGAAGCATGCGTTCTTCGCGCGGCTCGGCGTGGCTGCTCATCGCTCAGCCTCCTTGCTTGGCGCGGTGTTTCCAGTAGCAAGCTCCTCCCGGACCTTAATAAGTCCTCGACGAACGTGCGTCTTGACCGTACCCAACGGTAGCCCCAGTCGATCCGCTATCAGTTGATGAGGCCAGTCCTGGCACACCGCGAGACGCAGCACATTCCGTTGCTCGGGCTTGAGCTGATCAAGCGCGGCCATCGCCTTGGCGGCTTCGTCCTGCAAATCAAGCTGGCCAGGTTCGTCCGGCGCGCTGAGTGGCAGGTCCTCTATCGCAACCGGCTCGCCTTCGGGTCGACGGGCGTTGCGGCGTTGACGGTCGATCAGGCGACGCCTCGCAATCATCGCGACAAAGGTCGTTTCGGATGCGATGGACGGATCAAACCGTGAGGCACTCTTCCATAGCGCGATAAATACTTCTTGTACGGCGTCCTCCGCTTCGGACGGGCGGTGGAGAATCCGCCGCGCAAGCGACCACACCAGACCTCCGAAGGTGTCAACACACTCTGCGACGGCCCCGGTATCGCCGGCAGCTACCCGTTGGAGAAGAGATTCGTTCAAACCGTACTCCGTCGTCCGTACAAACCTCTGCTGAAACACAGCCCGAAGCGGGAGGCTGCGACTCCCCGTCTCGGGCTGTCCCAGTGTAGCGGGTTATCAGCATCACCGAATGGCCGAAGAGCAAATTAACGTGGGCCGGCGCGGAATCAACGACGCTGGACGGGCAGCTCGCACGCCCCGCCCAGGATGGGTTTCGATCATCGTCGTACCTTGGATTCGTTTCGGCCGTCGGCAATTCGCCGCCAACGAATTCCCAAACCCGGAACCCAGGGCCCGAATTGCTGCCAAAAGGAGCATTTGAATCCAAGGCTGGTGATGGAGCGAACAGATTGATACTGGCGGATCGACCGTTTTGGAGGGCGTTTAGGAATAGGGAGTGTTCATGGCTCAGCAAAGTCTAGTTTCGTTTGGTTTTGGTGAGGCGACACGATCCAATCCCTTGTTGCGCCCGGAGCAGCAAACGCTAAGCCCCTCCCTGCGTTGGATCCCGGATCATGCCAGGGGGCTGGCGTCTGCCAACGCGCATCGCGGAAAAACATGGTCGCTCGCCGAGGTCTGCGATCACCTGGCGTTGGCGTTTGAGACGACCGTTCGCGGCTCCATCGAAGAGGGACCCCCACGCCGCTGGGAGGCGCTCGGTTGGTTCCAGCGTGCGATGCGAGGGTGCGCCAAGCAGTACATGCTGGCGACTGGTTGGTTTCCTAACGGCGTGTCGGCTCCAGCGTCGGTTGCCCCGTCCAGCTCGGTGTCGATCAAGGACGCACTGAGCCGCTTGGAGGATGCTGCAGCCGCATTCGACCGAAAGTGTTCGTCACCTCGCTCAACCTGGGGCTACCACAGCCTACTGGGGAAGATGAGCGGACGAACCTGGCGGCGATTCCACTCCATTCACGCGGCGCATCACTTCTCGTTCTTCAAAGACGAACACGGTCCTTAGAACAACAACCGATCCACGAGTCTCAGCGCGCAATCAACCAATGACTCCGAATCCGCACCAAGGGCGCTTCCGCGTGCCTGCTATACCCAGCTTGAATCAGAAAATCGCTCTCCACCCTGAATCCAAACGCAAACGGCGAGCGAAGTGAATAACGTGGAACGAAATCAGGCTTAGGAAAACTCGACGGTACGAACCAGCGGGACAACAAACGACCCGTGTTAACGGGCAACCATTTAGAAAGGAAAAGAAAATGATGAGGAACTCAACAGCTCTGGTTACTATTGGCACTCTTTCGATGGCCATGTGGGCCGCCACTCCAACATTAGCCCATTGCGGAAAATGCGGACATGGTTCGGCGTCAAAGGACATCGTCGATACGGCAATCGCTGCAGGTCAATTTGAGACCCTTGTGACGGCTGTAAAGGCCGCCGGGTTGGTCGAGACCCTCAAATCCGATGGACCGTTTGCGGTGTTCGCGCCGACGGATGAAGCTTTCGCCAAATTGCCGAAGGGGACGATCAAGGCGCTGCTGGCTGATCCAGATCGCCTTGGAGCCATACTGAAGTACCACGTTGTCCCGGGTCGCGTGATGGCCGCAGACGTAGTCAAACTCAGCTCGGCGAAGACGGTACTTGGCCAGTCGTTGATTATCAAAAGTTCAGGCGGAGTGATGATCGGTAACGCCAACGTGGTTAAGACCGACATTGAAACGTCGAACGGAGTGATTCACGTAATCGACACCGTCTTGATTCCAGCAAATGATCTCATCGAGACCGCCAGGACGGCAGGCTCGTTCAAGACGTTGCTCGCAGCGCTCGAAGCTGCAGACCTAACGGGCGCACTCCGAGGGGATGGTCCGTTCACTGTCTTCGCACCCACGGACGAAGCCTTTGCCAAGTTGCCGAAAGGTACCGTCGAGAGCTTGCTCAACGACATCCCGAAGCTTCAGTCAATCCTGACCTACCACGTCGTGGCCGGCAACGTCATGGCGAGCGACGTAGTCAAGCTCAGTGAAGCGAAGACGCTGCAAGGTCAGGTCGTCCGTATCGATGCCTCCAGCGGCGTCAAGATCAATGCTGCCCGGGTGGTGAAGGCGGACGTGGCGGCGGACAACGGAGTGATCCACGTGATCGACGAGGTCCTGCTTCCGCCGTCATCAAAGCAATCGAACGCTGCACCTCCCGCGCAGGAGCTGATTCAGTTGGCCATCAACCGGGGAGCGAGTCTATTCAACGACGGCCATCACGCTGCCTGCACCGCTATCTACGAGGTGGCGGCAATGGGCCTTCTCGCCAGCTCTGACGGAGCAGTTGGAACCGAGACGCGTGACACACTGAGAAACGCTCTGGCTTCGGTGAAACGATCACACAACGCGTCACAGAGCGCATGGGTGATGCGGCACGCGCTGGACGAAGCGTACGAGTCCGCATCGCGTGAGATGAACCAGTAAATAGGCACCTTGTGTCTTGGGTAAATTTGCAAGACAAAACGAACAAGGAGAAATAGTGATGAAGAACTTAGATGTCCTGGCAGCGATTCTTGTGGTGGTTGGCGCGGCCAACTGGGGTTTGGTCGGCCTGCTCCAGTTTGACTTGGTGGCCTCACTCCTCGGAGACGCGAGCATGCTGAGCCGCAGCGTGTACGAATTAGTGGGCATCGCGGGCTTGTTCCAGGCGATGCAGTGGAAGGCCATCAAGCGGCGCTGGTCAATGAGCCCGGCGATGATCCCGGCGTAGGGAGATGGTAGATTGGGGGCCGTCTCGCACTTGGGTCCCGTCGGTGCTGACACCGGCGGGACCCATTAGTTCATGGTGTGACCCGCGCTTTCCCTAGAATGGCGCCCCGCACCGTTCCGTGCTTCTTTTTCCTGGTGTTTGGTTTCGCGGTGGCCTTTTTGAAGCTGTGGCTAGTCCGAAGATGGACCAAGCTCTCGCAGCTGTTGCGAGGTTACGAACCCGATGCTCCGATCTCAACTCTTGTTATTGGCTGCAACGGTAACGGTGATGCCCATGAATGGTCGTGATGAAGTCCTGTTCAAGTTTGACAAGACCAGTGATTCTCGTGAGTGGAAATTGGTGAACGACCGAGTCATGGGCGGTGTATCGAACAGTCGCGTAGAGATCATGAAAGACGGCACCTTAAGATTCTTCGGAAGCTTGTCGCTCGAGAACAAAGGCGGATTCGCGTCTGTGCGGTCTCTTCCGAATGAACGAGACTTGTCCGCCTATAACGGGATACTTGTATGGATCAAGGGTGAGGGGCATAGATACGCAATCAACCTCCGCACCGACTTCGAAGTGAGGGCGGGATCGTATCGTCATCACTTCGAAACACAGAACGCCGTTTGGCAGCAGGTCTTCCTGCCGTTCACCGGGTTCCAATTGACCTCCTTCGGCCAGATCGTCAAGGAGGCGCCGCCATTGAACACTCGCAAGATCCGCTCCGTCGGCTTTCTGATCTCCGACAAACAGGCCGGTCCATTTGTGCTTCAGATCGATTGGATCCGCGCGGCAAAGAATCGCTTTCCAATTCCGAAGGGTAGTTCCGCTCAGTCTCTCTCCGCGCCTCCTCGCCGAGTTCAGCGAGATGCCTGTTGACCATCGCCTCGGTCGGGGGCAACAGTTGGCGCCGATCTTTTCGACCAGTTGCAGGTCGAGGCTATCATGGACGGCACCGTTCCGTGTCACCGGGCAGGTTAGAACGGTTCTCCCGCATTTTTGGTGATCGCGAATAGATGGCCTGGATTTCGGATGCGAGCTGGTTTGGGCGGGTGGGCTGCTGTTGTGCTATCTGGTTATCGTGGAGCCATCAACAGGCAGAACCTTCCCTGTGTCATAGATCTGGCATGACAGAACTCCTCTCGGGCCTACTTGGTTTGCTGTTCTCCGCTTGCAAGTCGGCGCCTCCTTGCGCTTCGGCGATTATCCCGTGTACAGCACGCGTTTCCGTAGCAGGTCGAAGTTTGCTCGGCCATACATTTGGCGCTTGATCAGCTTGAGGCGATTCACTTGTCCTTCCAATAGCCCGTTGCTCCAGACGGTCGTCAACCCTGCATTTACAGCGTCGAAGTCGGATTTCAGGCCGGTAGCGAACCTTCGTATCTCGCTCGGTATGGCGGGAGTCCATGCACGCTGGATCCACGAGTCCAGTGTCTCGACCCCCTCGCCACGAACCATGGCCGCAAACTCACGGGCCAATTGGGTGGCCGAGCGTATTTCGGAGCATCGCTCCAGGAGCTCGTCGACGAATGCCCTGTCTCTTTTGTCCAGGTCTGCTGTGTCCTTGAGGAGCAAACAGGCTGATCGCCGCGCCGATGGCGGTTGCACGTTGGGTGGTCGGGTCGGGGAAGAACCGCTGCTGCTTCGATCCCAGTGGGCGACTCGGCGGCGAACGCTGCAATAGGAACCCTTGAATCCGATGGCTTCCAACTCCCGGAAGAGTTGGGCGGCGTTGTGGCAACCCTCTTGCCAGCGCTTTTGTAGGTGGTCTGTGTATCGATCGGTCATGCTGGCGTACTTGCGCGATGCCCGCTCCGGGAATTCACCTGCCCGAATGTATCGACCCACGGTCGCCCGATTGATGTTCACTTGCCGGGCTATCTCGCGGGCGGACATTCTCTTGTGATGCAATTCCATCACCTGTTCGTATTTTTCGAGTCTTCGGTTTCGCCGAACATCATGATGCGTCGGGGGACGCGGTAGCGGACTACCCCGGCTACGATTCGGCATCTCTGTGTCACACGGCTTCGTAGGTGGATCCCGGCCGACGGCATCTCGCATGGCCAACTTCAGTTGTGCGTGGCGGTGGTCCAGCATTCTGGTTATCGCTTGCCGCAGATTTTGCATCAGGTGGAAGCGATCCGCGACCTGAATCGCCTGCGGCGCCCCCGCAGACGCACCGTTTGCATAGCAGTGAGCACGATCCCGTGTAATGACTTCGACTTCCGGATGTTCGTGTAGCCACGCCGCGATCGTTTCTGGCTCGCGATCACCGAGCACGTCGACGGGCCGATACTGCTCATGATCGCAAATCAGCGTTCCATACCGAAGGCCTTTGCGCATGGCCCAGTCATCAACCCCGAGAATCCGAAACGTTGATACGACAGGAATGTGTGTTCGACGAATCGTCCGCAGCAGAGTGTCGGGGCTGATTGGCATGCCGAGCTGCCGGGCGAGCCGAGATCCCGCTTCACCGCCGCATGCGAAGGCGATCGACGCTAACGCGTCCGTTAATCGATCGGTGTTTCGTGCGTACGCGCGCGTGACATCAGGCAGACG
>JAJDDP010000104.1 GCA_029260235.1 Phycisphaerae bacterium
TCCTCCGCACGGCGGGATCGCTTTTGGCTTGGACCGCTGGATTATGGGTTTGGCCGGTGTGGACTCCATCCGTGACGTGATTGCCTTCCCGAAAACGCAGCGAGCGGTCTGCCCCCTGACCAACGCCCCCTCAACGGTCGATGCCAAGCAACTCGCCGAGTTGGGCATCGACCTTAGGCCCGAGGTCAAAGCGAAGATGGACAAGAAAGAGCAGACTGAGGGATGACCGGCAGGTGAACCGCGACCAGGCGGCATAGACCTTGACTAGAGCGTTCTTGGGATGTTGGCTCGCCCTTCAGTTAATCGGCGATCTCTGGGGATAATGAACAACTAGACGACAGCCAGCGTTTCAAGGGCTTGATGTCTCGCGCTGCGATGAGGCCTTGTCAGCCTTGAATTCGATAACCAAGCTGCTGACGCCTGCTTCCACGCCGGTGCCTGGATTGGTGACGGTGTCTTCCTTGACAACGCGACCGGGAACCTCCTCAGAGGTCCAAATCTTGGAGTTCTTCTGGACACGGGCGAAGAGTGTGTCTAAAGCAACCCAGTGGGTCTGGAGTTTCTGGCCTGCAATATCAAGCTCTTCTTCCCCTTCGCCTGCCGTGTTCTCGGGTTCCTGTTTGGCGGCTTCTTCGGGTGTGATTCGAGCTGGAATCTTGACTTTGTGCTCCACCATGTCGACCCATTGTTCCTCTCGCATCATCCCTGGCTTCTTGGTGATGATCACCTCTGTGGGGGTCACCTTGAGGAGAGTCTGTCTGATCCGGGATTGGATCACCTTGCCGCTGGCATCGAAATAGGTGCGTAAGACGGAGTAACTGCCTGGCTTGAATTGAGCCCAGTGCTTGTAGAGTGGGTTATCAACGAGTTCGTCCTCAGCCTGAACTGCTGGCGTGATCGCCGCCAGCATGATCAGGGTGAAGCTGAGTATCTTGTGCACCTGAGTCATCACCACGTTCCCTGAGAAGTCCGATTCGTCCCCATCCAATTGACAAGAGACCCGATCCTAAGGACTGAATGCACCGACGTCCAGGAGGCCGAGGGAGGCGAGCAGGGCTACCTCAGCTTGGTTGTATCGCACCACGGCTGCGGCGTATCGAACCCGCGCCTGGGCGAGGACGTCTTGGGCTTGGAGCGCGTCGAGTGTGGTCATCAACCCTGCTTCCATATTCGCCTGGGTTAAGCGGAGTGCTTCCTCTGCCGCAGCGGTTTGACGGCTGGCTAGCTCGATGAGTTTCTTCTGGGTTCTGCTTCGATTTGCTGTTCGCATCACCTGGATGGCTACGTCGGTCATGGCTTGGCGGGCGTCCAATACAGCCTGTTCCCCCGCAGCATCGGCTGCCTTTGTCTTCCCAAAAGCTGACAAACTCCAGCGGGCTGATACGCTGGCCGTGAACTGCTGCTGATCCGAGAAGCTGAAGGTCTCGTCTCGGCGTCGGTCCAACCTTCGAGACCCACGAACGACTCCCTCACGGATCAGGGCGTTGGCCACCGGGCTGGCGGCGAACGAACCGGTAGCAGAAGCCGGGTTGATCGCCAGTAGGCCGGAGATTCCATCGCCCCCTGCGGTGTTGTTAGAATTTCCGGTGATACCGCCATATTGATAGCTCACGTTGACTTGAGGCCCCCAGGCACCCCAGATGGTAGCGCCGCGATCTGCACTTACCGCCTCGATCAAACTGCGTACGCCTTTTAGATCAGGTCTGAATTCGACGGCATAGGCTAATAGTTGTTCGATGGGGATGGAGGCGTCCACCAGATTGATGGGCGGCAATTCTTCGATGCTCGGGACCAGGGTTACGGTAACGTCATCCAGTTGCAATGTCCGGGCGAGCGCCAGCGAAGCGTCGTACAGGAGGTTCATCGCCTCAGCCAAGTCTTGTTGGCGACCGGCGAGTTGGGCTTGGGCCCTTAGTTCGTCGGCAGCGATACCGACTCCGGTTTGGGCGCGCAACCTGCTGATTCGTAACAACTCGTCTGCTTCGCCGACCGATTGACGGGTACCAGCCACCTGGGCTTGGGCTAGGACCAACTCATAAAACTCAATGGCAGCTCGTCGAAGCGTTTCAATTTGGACCGCTTTTTGGCGGTGGGAAGAAGCAGTCAGCCTCTTCTGGGCAGCTACGATTTCGTAAATCACCTTGCCGGGGTTGACCACCCACTGCACGGCTATGGATGGCTGAAAAGTGGCAAAGCCCACGTTCTGGATATTGCCCGGCGTTGCCCGCACACTGCCTTCGACATTTTCGAATAGACCCATGGGCACGATGGCGGGGAAAGCTGCTCCAACAGCACTTTCGTAACTTCCCTGCATTCGCCGGACTTCCTGGCGGGCTTGCAGCACATCTATGTCCTCAGCCAAAGCGACCAGGGCGACGGTGGCAAGGTCGATAGCCAAGACTTCCGTGTGCATCGGTTCAATGACCGAATCATCAAGCAGGAGCGTTCCTGATGGGGCATCAACAACCTCGGGTGACACGTCGGGCCGCTGGATTTCTTGGTCGGCTGATTCGTTTTGGGAGCAGCCGCCAAGACAGACCACGCCAATAGAGGCCCAGGCACACAATTTACCCCAAAGCTGATTTTCACGCCGGCTGATCATTGAATCCTCCATGAGTTAGTCCACCGACACGGGATGAACGCGAACCCCCGGGGCTACCGTGCCGCTTGCGGCTGCAATCACCGAGTCGTTTCCATCAAGGCCCGAGAGGATTTCAGCCCAAATACCGTCATCGTAGCCGACCTCAACTGTTCTGGATTGGGCAATCCCCTCGGCACTGACTAGCACGATGGTTTCACCTTCAAGGGAACGCAGCGCCTTGGATGGGATCATCATCGCACTGGCGTTCACCTCAAGTTCGAGGGTGACCTGGGCATACAGCCCGGGGGCGAATCGGCCTTGGTTTTCTTCAATGTCGATTTCGGCACGCATCGTCCTGGTTTCAGGCATGATCGCGCTGGCGATCCTAGATACGGGCAGGGTGAAGGGGGCACCCTTGAGGGCACGAACATTGATCATTGCCGGAGTCCCCACGCGAACATAAGGAGTGTCGCCCTCTGGCACTTCGATCACCACGCGAATGCGGTCCACCTTGAGGATTTGAAGCAAGGAAGTGGCAGCGCCTTCAGAGGCAGAGCGAACGAATGTACCGTGATCCACATTGCGGCGAGAAATGATACCATCAAATGGTGCCCGGACCGTTGCGTAGTCCATCAGCGTTTCAAGGCGGGCGATGTTGGCTTCTGCTACCGCAACATCGGCCTGGGCGACCTCGACATCTGCTCGGGCAGCAAGCAGCTCCGCATCTGCCCCAGCCACCTCGGCTTGGGCAATCTGGAATTGGGCTTGCGTCACCGCATGGGCTGAACGGGCCTCATCGAGTGCCTGCTGCGGAATGGCATTACCTTTACGTAGATCTTCCTTGCGGGAAAGATTCAGCTGCTCCAACTCGAAGCGGGCTTCGTGCTGGCGAACCTGCGCTTTTGCGGTCTCAACATTGCGCTCAGCTTGAGCGACCTTGGCCTGGAGCGCTTTGACGGTCGCGTGCTTGGCCTGGAGGATCGCCTGGGCTTGACGGTGCTCCTGCTTCATCTCCGGAACACTGATAACCACCAGGGCTTCACCCTCTGAAACCGTATCGCCGATGTTCTTGTCGATAGTAGATACATAACCGCTGGTCTTGGCATAGAGATCGACCGATTCGTCGGCTATCAGCGTCGCCGGCAGCATGATGGACCGCACCATCTTCTGGGAGGCTGGTTGGATGACTTCAACGTTCACCGCCTGTCCCTTGGCGCCCTCCTGTGCCTGGGTGGATTGCGTCGAGAACAGGCCAACGAGCGTCATCTGCAGGAGAACTTGAAGGCTCGCTCGATCACTTGTCCACAGATGCGGACTTTTCTTGAACAACCGTTGCATGAGGCTTACTCCGTCGAATAGTTACGGCAAGATCAGGCCGCTGCCGTTTGGACATGCGGTTTCTTTATCATCACATACAAACAAGGTATCACAGCCACGGATAACAGGGTTGCTGCTAGCACGCCGCCAATGATGGTCCGGGCCAGGGGAGCGTTCGCTTCTCCGCCGGCAGCACCGATAGCCATGGGGATCAGGGCCAACCATGTGGTCAGCGAAGTCATCATGATGGGACGCAGGCGAATCCAAACCGCCTCGCGGATGGCATCGCGAACTTCGATCCCCTCTCGAACCCGGTGATTGGCAAATTCGAGCAGGATAATGGCGTACTCGACGACAATGCCGGTGACCATCACCACGCCCATTGCCGCCGGTATGCTGAGATTCGTGCCGGTGATTTTCAACGCAGCCACCACGCCGACAAAGCCCAGCGGCACGGTGATGATGATGATCAGGGGAATCGAAAAGGATCGCAACTGGGCGACCATGGTCAAGTAGACCAGCACAGCCGCAATGCCCAAGCCGCCCAAGAACTGGCCAAATGCGTTCCGCATGGTTTCGGTTTCGCCTTTGATTCGAACGACAAATCCCTTCTTGGCGTACGCACCACCCAGATCGTACTCTTGGCCTCGGCTGCCGCTGGTCGCTTGCAGCTGCAGCACATCGGATGCAGCCAACCGCTTTTCGATTTCAGAAGCAACCGATCCAGCATCATAGCCGGTCGCGATATTGGCAAAAACATCGGTAACCCGGTTAATGTTTTGGTGATTGATCACGGCCGGTCCGGTGGTGCGATAAAAGTCGGCTACGTTGCGGAGCGGCACCGGTTGAATCGAGTTCTCGCCGGTAATGGGAATGTTCCGCAGCGTTTCCAACGAGTCGATGTTCTCCTCGGCATACTGAACGCCGATGAAGTAGTGATTTCCGTTCGGCGCGATCCAGAAGGCTGGGTTGAACCCGATGCTGGAATTGGCTGCTGAGACCACGTTCTTGATCACATCTTCCTGATTGACACCCAACTGGGCGGCCTTGACGCGATCTACCTCGATGCCGATCTGCGGATAATCGACCCGCTGGGCAATGCGGACATCGGTAGTGCCCGGGACATCTTGCATGATCCGCATGATGTGGCCTGCAATTTCCTGCGAGATGTCGAATTTGAACCCCTCGAGCTGCACCTGGATCGGCGAGGGCAGGCCGAAGTTCAAGGCGGCGGTCATCATGCCACCGGCGTCGAAGGCAAAATCGGTGGTGGGAAACTGGCGGTTCAGTTTTTCGCGCAAGTCATCGACGATGGCGAAGGTGCCGCCCATATCTGAATTGCCCTTGGTCTGTACGAGCACGAAGGCATCCATAGGCCCGTTGTTGGGGGTATAGGCAGCTGGCCAATCCATCAGCACGCCGATGTTGGATATCAAGATGCGCAGATTGGAGTCCGGGTGCTTCTCGTTTTCCGGATCGGGATCGGGCTGACCCATGGTGTCCATGATGCTCTGCTCGATCTGGGCGATCACTGCCTCAGTCTTTTCGATCCGCGTGCCCGATGGCAGCCGCACATAGATGGCAAACTGTTTTGAATCTACCGCGGGGAACAACTCCTGGCCCATGGTCGAAGCGGTGAACCCGGCACCGACCAGCAAAGCTGCTGCGAGCAAGAGCACCATATAGCGTGCGGTAATCAGCTTGCTGAACAGGGCGTTGAACCACTCAGGGGCCAAAGTTCCACCAGAAGTCCCCGAGACACCTGGCTTGTTTTCTTTCAACAGCTTCACCGAGAAGGCGGGTATCACCAGCATGGCGATCAGATAGCTGGCCGCCACTGCGAATGAAACGGTCAGCGCCAGTGGGGCAAACAGGAATCGCGGGATACCGGTCAAGAAAACGACCGGGAAGAACACAACCACAAAGGTTATGGTCGAGACCAGCACGGGCATAGCCACTTCACGCGTGCCATCCAGGGCAGCCTGAGCACGGGTCTTGCCCATGTTCAGATGCCTGACGATGTTATCCAACACCACGATGGATTGATCCACCAGAATACCGATGGCTAACGCCAACCCGCCGAGGGTCATGCTGTTAATGGTGTCCCCGGTATAGAACAAGCCGATCAGCGCTGCCAGGATCGATAGGGGAATGGCTAGGAACACAATGAAGGTCAGCCGCACGCTCTTAAGGAACACCAAAACAACCAGCCCAGCCAAGAGCGCACCCAAAGCGGCTGACAGCTTCAACCAGTTGACCGACGCCCGTACCGTCGCCGACTGATCCATGACCAGCCCCAAGACAAGGTCCTTGGCTTTGGGGTTGGTTTCTCGCAGGCGTGAACCGATGCGTTCCAGTTTCGAGCGGATGGAAGAGACAATCTCAAGCGTGTTTGCTCCGGGCTGACGGTAGATGGGAATGTAGGCCATCGCCTTGCCGTTGATGCGAACCTTGTTCGACTGAATTTGGTGGCTGTCTTTGATTTCGCCAATGTCGCGGAGGAAGACCACCGAGTTGCCATCCGCACGAATTGGCAGGTCGTTCATTTCCTCGACCGTCTTGGTCATGGCGTTGGAAACGATCTGATAGTCGATGTCACCGAATTTGGCGTTACCGGTGGGGATGAAAATGCTTTGCTCCTGCAGGGTATCCACCACATCCATCGGTGATAGGCCTCGGGCAGCCAGATCGACAGGATCGACATAGGCTAAGATACGCCGCAAGACACCCCCGTACACAGCCGGGGCAATTACACCTCGGATGCCCTGCAGCTGATTCCGCAATTCGTAGTAGGCGACGTCGTACAGCTCCTTCTCAGTCATGGTCGGGCTTGAAACGCTGACCAGACAGAGAGGGACCGATGCCGTCGGATCGAAAGGCATGACCATCGGCGGGATAGTGCCCGGCGGCAGGTAGAACATGTCGGACATGGCATACGAGGTCACCTGGGCCATGGCCGTGTCAAAGCTGATCCCCTCGCGGAAGAAGTCCTTGACCACGCAAACGCCGAGCATCGCCTTGGCTTCTTGATGCTCGATGCCGACCGACTGGCCGGTCCAGCGCTCAAGGCGGCTCATGATGTCCCGCTCCATCACCTCGGGCGGCATGCCCGGGTAGAACGTAACAATTTGAACCGCTGGAGTGTCAAATTGTGGCAGTAGATCAGCCGGGATTTCCAGCATCGACCGGATGCCGACAACGGCTGTAGCCAAGACCACAACGACAACCAAATAGGGATTCCTTAGCCCAAGCTCAATCGCCTTCATAGGCTGAGTCCACCATCAAACATAAGAGATCCTCTTCCACCAGTTCAGAAACCGATGCATACACCAGACCGTCGCGGAGGCAAGCAACCACGGTGTGCCCTCCACATCGATCCACCCAATGCTGAGTCGCCCCCCGGCGCACCTCAGCCATGCCTTCCAAATCGCCTTCCTTGGCTTTGAATGCGACCAGCGAAGCCAGGGCGCCATTGAGCTGATAGACCGCAAAGGCAGCAGGCCTGCCGTCGATCTTGCATTTGCGACCACCTAGAAGCCGGGACTGCTCGCTCTTGATCTGCGGCAATATGACCGCCAAGGTCGTCTTATCCAGCAGCCAGTCAGCCACCTGATGCGGCTTGGACGAGTCGAATTCCAGCTTGGCGCCTTCGTCCAAGAAGT
Organism: Phycisphaerae bacterium; assembly: GCA_029260235.1. Taxonomy (GTDB): domain Bacteria; phylum Planctomycetota; class Phycisphaerae; order UBA1845; family UBA1845; genus OFTM209. The sequence goes on from JAJDDP010000104.1 coordinate 7,561, forward strand.
GCTCAAAGTCGGCTACTAGCAGCTCGGCCAAGTGCGGCGTCTGATGATCTTTGTCGCCGCGATCCGCCAGATACCATCCCCCGAGACCAACCCCCAAGGCCAACACAGCTGCAATCGCCAAGATGCGACCATTGGCCAAGACGTGGCGATCACTTATTTCCCGGGCAGAGACGTGGCTTCCCTCGGTCGATTCCTGGGCATCGACCAAGGAATCGGGGAATGCCGGAACCTGGCCCTGCTGCACGCCTATGACGGTACTGAGACGCTTGCGAATGGCACGCTCAATCTCCGCTTCTCGCGCGCAGTCCGAACAACCGTCAAGGTGACGCTGCAGTTCAATGCTCAAGGGAGCATCTAACTCGTCATCCAGAAATGCGATCAAACATTCCCGCGTTTGTGCACAAGTCATAGCCCACCACCCCGCCGAGCTGCCCTGTTGCTAGGCGCGAAATCCCCCAACTGTTCCCTCAAAGCCCGCCTCGCCCTGGCCAGGCGCGACATCACTGTGCCCGTTGGACAATCCAAGACCTGGGCGATTTCCCGATAATTCAAGTCACCAGCCACCGACAGCACGATCACTTCCCTAAACACCGGAGCTAAGTTATCCAAGGCTTCGACTACCCGATCATCCAGAAACTCGCGGAAGCGTTCTTCAGACATGTTTGGCAGAGGAGCAAACGGCTCGGTCAGATCAGCTGGGGCCAATTCGGTCAACTCGCCATCGGGAGTTGGCACCAGCCGGATGCGTCGCCGGGCTGCCCGATCCCAATCAATCACCGCGCTGCGCAGGATCACATATAACCAGGAACGGGAATAGCTGCGTTGATCGTCGGGCGCATAGTTCCGCCAAGCCCGCAGCATGGTTTCCTGCACCAGATCGCGCACATCCTCAGCCCCACACACATAGCGATGGGCTACGGCGTGAAGTCGGCCCCAGTGCGGCTTGACATACCGCGCAAATTCCTCGCCCCGATGGATCGTTAGTCTCCTTACCCTTACGGAACGACCGCAGCTTGCAGAATCATCCCGAATTGTTCAAGAAATGGTCCAGCCCAGAACCAGTACGAGAAATGTAGGCGCTGCTGAGCTCTAGGTAAACAGCAGGTCGTAGGGCGGGCGCTGCCCGCCGCGACAAACTACGACCGCGGGTCAAATCAAGGTTTCCAGTTCATCGAGCAAGTTATCGAATCGCTCCATAGTGGCTGCGATGGGGTCGGGCGTGGACATATCCACGCCGGCCCGACGGAGGATATCGATGGGGTAGTCGCTACAGCCTGACTTGAGGAAACCGAGGTAGCCCTCGAGTGCGCCGGGCGTGCCGGCGAGGATCCTGTTGGCTAGGGCGGATGCGGCACAGAAGCTGGTGGCGTATTTGTAGACGTAGAACCCGCGGTAGAAATGCGGAATGCGAACCCAGTTCCCCGAGACTTGCTCGTCATGTTCGTAGGCGGGTCCGTAGTAGGCTTTGACTAGGTCGGTGTAGATCTCGCTGATGGTCTCGAAGGTCAGCGGCTCGCCGGCCTCGGCCTGGGCATGCACTGTCTTTTCAAATTCGGCGAACATAGTCTGGGTGATCACCGTGCCGCGGATGTTCTCGACGGCTTGATTCACCAGGAAGAGTTTCTGGGTGTTGTCATCAGCCCGTTCGCGCAAGTAATCCCCCAGCAGGATTTCGTTGGTCGTCGAAGCTACTTCAGCCAAGAAGATCGGATAGTCGCCGTAGGGAATTGGCTGATTGTGCTGGGTGAACCAGGTGTGCAGCGCATGGCCCATCTCGTGGGCTAGGGTGAACATGTGGTTGAAGGTGCCGTTGTAATTCATCAGCACATAGGGATGACACGCGTAGGTGCCCATGCTGTAGGCACCGCTGCGCTTTCCCTTGGCTTCGTAGACATCGATCCAGCCACTCCCGAAACCTTTTTTCAGCGGTTCCAGGTACTCGTCGCCCAGAGGCTTTAGTCCGTCAATGACTGTGGCCACAGCATCGCCGTACTCGATCTTGGGAGCCTCGCTGCCGGTCAACGGAACGTACATGTCGTAGAGATGCACCGCCTTCAAACCGAGCTTCTTCTTGCGGATGTCCATGTAGCGATGCAGTTTTGGCAGGTGTGTGCGAATTGTACCGATGAGGTTGTCGTAGACGGCCACCGGCACGTTGTCCGGATGAAGGGCTGATTCTAGCGCGCTTGGATAGTTCCGGGCCCGGGCATGGAACACGTCGCGTTGGACAGCCCCGCCGAGCGTTGCGGCAAAGGTGTTCTTGTAGCTCAGATACGTTCCGCTGAGAGCTTCGAATGCTCGACGCCGCAGATCGCGGTCCGGCGACTCGAGAAACAACGAGTACCTGGCCAAGCTCAATTCGACTTCGTTTCCGTCCGCGTCTTTGATGTTGGGGAACTTCATATCGGCGTTGGTCAGCATGCCAAACGCCTGAGAAGCCGCAGAGAGAGCTTTGCCGCCCATGGCTAACAGCTCTTCTTCCCGCGGGGAGAGCACATGCTGCTGCTGGCGGAAGAGGTCGTCGAAAGCGTGCCGAAAAACAGCCAACGCTTCGCTGTCGTCGCACCACGCAGAGACTTTGTCTTGACCACAGGCGATCAACTCCGGTTCGATCCAGGAAGTGGCTTGGCCATACTCGACCGCTAAGGTTCCGATCCGGTCGGAGAGGGCTTGAGCCTCTGATTCGCGGGTGTCCTGATCCTTGAGCAGCATGGCAAAGGCGTACAGCCGTTCGAGTGCGACCGACATCTCATCCCGCGTGGTCAGGACAGCCAACAGTGCTTCGCCCGATTGCCCGAGGGTGCCTTTCATCGCAGCCAGGTTCTTGATCTGCTCTGCCATCGCAGCAAACTCGACTTCCCATGCGGCGACGTCGGCGTAGAGATCGGAGAGATCCCATTTATGCGCATCGTCAAGCTCATCGCGCTCCGGCACAGCCCCGGTCAGGCAAGTGGCCTCGGCGAATTGGGCCAAGAGCAAGCTACCTGCTGCAAAAATGGCGAACAGCGTGACCAAGTCTAGTTCAAGCATCATCCCGACTCCTTAGCTTGGTTTGGATAACAGCCATCCGAGGATCGCTCGGGCTACCACCTGGTATCGGCCCGACGCTTGTTCTACCATCGCTCGCTGTCTGATTCCATCATGCGACCAATCAGGAATGGGATTATCTTGACCCGCTTCTCGGACCTGCCGGCCAAGTAACGCAGCCGTAACGTGCGGCCCGCCGTCGTTGACTTAGACAGCTAAGATGCCCAAGATCGGTAGGCGATACAAGGAACTGTGAACACACGGAGCCTTCCATGAGCGGTGTCAAAACGATTGTCCTCCAGGTGGGAGTCATTCTCGCGGTCGCGGTCGGCGTCGCCCTGGCGACCAATGCCGTGCGCTCGGATGGGCTGGACATCCTTCGGCCCTACTTTGAGGGGCCTCGACTACCCGGTGATCCTCCAGTTAAGCCGGGAGACCCCAAGCCTCCCCAACACGGCTACGCGGTCATCGATTTTGAAGGCGTCACCGCGTTCATTGAGGACGAGCTGTTTGAATTGGGGATGTATGTCATCATCGACGCCCGGGATCAAGAGCACTTTGACGAGGGGCACATTAGGGGCGCCTACCTGCTCAATCACTACTTCATCGATGAATACATGCCAGAAGTCGAACCCGTCGTTCTAGGCGCTGATCGGGTAATGGTCTATTGCAAGGGCGGCAATTGCGAGGACAGCATCCTGGTCGCCGGTGACCTGCTGGACATTGGCGTCCCTCTTGAGAATATTTGTCTCTACGAAGACGGCATCCAAGATTGGGTGACCAGGGGCGGCGAGATCATTGAAGGCGATGAGCAAAATACATCGTCTGAGGAGTCGTCCGAGTGAAGAGCCAGTGTTCATGGATAGGCCGGCTCGATCAAACGGGGATCCCTTCCCTCGTCGCCCGCCTGGCCATAGGTTACTTGTTCGTGTCGATGGGCTGGAACAAGATCGGCGATCC
>JAJDDP010000105.1 GCA_029260235.1 Phycisphaerae bacterium
CCTGCGGTGTCGTAGACCGTGAATCGAACGGCGGTATGGCCCGATGGATCTATTTCACTGCCAATCGGATAGTAGCTGATTTGGAACACGCCCTGGTTGTTCGGCCCTGCGGTTTCAAAGCCGCGGCGAATGGGTCGATCAACAAAGATAGCCTTGGTCGTGCCGTCCCGCTTGATCAGCTCGAGCTTCCCGCTCTCAAAATCGAATGAAAAATCACCCGACGGAATCTCAAGCAGGATCTCGGGCTGGTAGATGAGCAGCACGAGCTTGTCGTTGCAAACCTCACGGTCTGGATCGTCAATCTGGCTATCGCCTCGCAGCCAGTGGTCACCAATCTTCGCATAATCTCGGGTTCCGTATTGCCGAAATGCCGTGGCGACGACCTCCACTTCGTCTCCTGGCTTGGCGCTCCTCAGCCGGTGCTCGAAGCGAAAATGGCCGTGCGAATCGGCTTCACACTGAATCTTGGCCTCTCCGATCGAAACCATGCAGTAGTCCGCGAACCCGTAGGGATTTAGCGGTCGACTCTGAAATGGAGTCAGCAAGATGAAGCTGAACCCAACCTCTTCTCCGAGAGCTGCTTGCTGACGGTTTGCGACTGACCACAGTTCCGGGCCGTTGGGGCCGGTGTTGGTGGCCAATGAGCCTCTGATGCATCCGCCAGAGAGGATGACGGTGGCCAACCCCCCACCGACGCAGATCGAGCGAGTGAGCAAGCCAAAGCGCTCACGCAGGCTAGCCAGCACGTTGACGAACCCCTACGTGGCGATCCTTCTGCGTTGGGCTTGCTTTCTTCTTGCGTTGCCGGCGCTTCTTGAGTGCTTCTTTGGCGAACGCTTCAATTTGATCGACGTGGGTGAACAGGTGGTCGTACTCGTAAGAGCCGCCTGAATAATCGCACTCCCCTGCCTCGTACTCTCGGCAGATTTTTGGACGGGTCTCGTACACGCCGCAGAGATTGTTGGGCATGAGCTGTTGGCATTTGGTGGCTACCTGAATGAACCACTCCCCCTCCTCGACAAAGATGGTGATGCCCTCATGCAGCAAATACCAACGCATGTCATCAAAATCGCGGGCGGTCTTCGGTTTCTCCAGAGGCAGCGCCAGATACTTGCAGCAATGCCCTGTACAATGTTCGCAATGGACTGAACCCATGGTCGCTCCTTGTCATAGTGTCGATCTTGGAGGATTATAAAAGCCACAGACGTTCGGTCAATGTATACGATAGAGCAAGAAACGATATGAAGAGTCCGACGCTAAGGATTATTGCAGGGCACTGGCGATCCCGCCGGATCGCCGCCCCACCGCCTCAAACCACCAGACCCATGGTTGATCGGGTAAAGGAAGCCGTCTTTGATATCCTCGGCTCGCAGCTGGGAATGCCAGGCTCTTTGCCGGAGATAGCTGTTCTGGACTTGTTCGCGGGATCCGGAGCCATGGGGTTGGAAGCTATCTCACGCGGGGCAGTTTCTTGCGTATTTGCCGAACGGGCCAAGCCAGTCGTCCGCATTCTTCGATCAAATATTGAAGCCCTGGCCGACGGTGATCCGCTTGAAGTCCTGGCCGTCGATATTTGGCGATGCCCGATCTCGACGTTTGTCTCAGCTGGCGGCCCATTCCAAATCGTGTTCATCGACCCCCCGTACCGCGACGCCCGAGATACTTCTTCTAGGTCAAAGCTGTCTAGCCTGCTGGACCGGCTTATGGGATCTTCGGCAGTGATTCCCGGGAGCATAGGGGTCGTCCACCACGAGCGCAAGGTCAAGCTAGCCCCCACCGACGAGCAGGCATGGACAGTCTTGATGCGCCGCGAATATGGCACCTCAGGCATTACCCTTGTCGGTCCGGCGGCCAACACGACGTCAGCTGAACCAACCGCGACTCAACAGCCAGAGGCAATCGACGGTGAAGCGTAAGGCGACCCAACGTGAGGCTGCCCGCGCTATTGTCCAGCGACTGCGCGACCAGGGCCATGAAGCCCTGTTCGCCGGCGGCTGTGTACGGGACTTGGTACTCAATCGAGAGCCCAAAGACTATGACATCGCTACTGATGCGGTTCCTCAGCGCGTCACCGAGTTGTTCCCCGGGGCGCAGCAGGTTGGAGCACAATTTGGCGTTGTGCTGATCCGCCACCACGGCCATGCCATTGAAATAGCGACCTTTCGCAGCGATGGCGAGTATCAAGACGGCCGACACCCCGCGTCGGTCACTTTTTCCAACCCTGAAGAAGACGCCCTGCGACGAGATTTTACGATCAATGGGATGTTCTACGATCCACTCAAGGATCGAATTATCGACTATGTGGGTGGGCAAGAAGACCTGCGGCACGGCGTTATCCGGGCCATTGGAAGCCCGGATGCACGCTTTGGGGAAGATCGTCTGCGAATGCTCCGTGCAGCTCGTTTTGCCGCGCGGTTTTCCTTCGAGGTTGAGCCTGCTACAGCGGCTGCAATCCGACAATCTGCCAATTACATCCGGCAAATCAGCCCAGAGCGTATTCGCATGGAACTGACTATGATCCTCACCGCACCTAGCCGCGGCCTTGGATGGGAACTGCTCTATGACCTGGGTTTGGCCAACGAGGTGTTGGAAAACACGGCATGGACTGAGCAGGAAAACACGGCCACCAGACATCGCCTCGAGCAGTTTGGCCCGGTCGAATGCAGTGAGCCACTCGCCTGGGCGGCGGTATTCATCAAGTTTGGTGCAGTCGGCGCAGCCGAGCGCTGTCGCCAACTCCGCTGCAGCAACCAGAACGAACGTGACGTGAGGTGGCTGGTGACGCAGCTTCCCCGCGCAGCCGTCTGTTCGGAGTTTGAGTTGGCAGACTTCAAGTTGATCATGGCCCACGAGAGATTCAACGATCTGCTCCAGTTGCTCGAAGCAGATGTTCTAGCGGGCAAACTTGGGGATGCCCCGCTCCGTGCCTGGCGAGACCATGTAGCTATGATCGAACCGGAGCGAATTGCGCCCCCTCCGCTGGTAACCGGCGATGATTTGATCGGAATGGGGCTGCAACCTGGGCCTGAATTCAGCAGGATTCTGATAGTTGTGTATCGATGCCAACTGAATGAAGAATTCTCTGATCGAGACAGCGCGTTGACCCAAGCTCGCCAGGTAGGCGGTTTGGCAGGTTTGTAGTGGCGGATCGAGTTAGCCGTAGGTTTAGGAAGCCAAAGCCGCGGATGCCAGCGGCAAAGGGAAGGTTATTCAATTCCAGCTAAGGCACGGATGGTCTCTTGAATTTTCCCGATTCTTGTTGCCCGCAGACCGAAGTTCTCGCCGACCTTGACTGCCTGGCCTTTGCCGATCCGATGATTGGCCACGATCAGATCCAACTCGGCTTCAAACGGCTTATCAAACTCGAGGATTGAACCGAGCTTGAGATCCAGAACTTTCTTGACCGGCATGTCTTGTTCTGCCAGGCGAACGATAACGGGTACGACCAAATCGAGTATGCGGCGAAGATCTTTGGAAACGGTGACCGTCTTGGTTTCGGGATTCGAGCCTGTTGAAGAGCCGCCGCGCTCGGCGTCAGGCGTTTCTACTAGAGTTGCCCCGTCCGACGGTCCAACAACTGCAGCCATTAGTTCGTCGAGATCGGCCTGCGACATTTCCATCGCGATTCCTCCGGCGCACACTGAGCGCACATTCCCCCGTCTAGCCTTGGATATCGACCCATTGCTCAGGGGAACTTTAGAGGCTACTTGTAGCGGCGAACGATTATGGAGGCGTTGTGGCCGCCAAAGCCAAACGAATTGCTCATGGCACAGTCAATCCGATGGTCTCGAGCCGTGAGGGGAACGTAGTCCAGGTCGCAGCCTTCACCGGGGTTATCGAGGTTGAGCGTCGGGGGAGCCACGCCGTTGACCATCCCCATGATGGTCGCGATCAACTCCACACCACCACTGGCACCTAGCAGGTGCCCAATAAAGCTCTTGGTGCTGCTTATGGGGATTCGTGGAGCCGCAGCGCCAAAAACCCTCTTGATGGCCCTAGTCTCAGCCTGGTCGCCCAGGGGCGTCGAGGTGCCATGGGCGTTGATGTAGTTAATATCCTCGGCGTTCATTTTGGCATCTTCGAGGGCAAGGGCCATCGCGCGTGCTGCTCCTTCACCCGACTCAGATGGCTGGGTGATATGCTCAGCGTCAGCGGTGGTGCCGAACCCAATTACTTCAGCCAGGATGTTGGCGCCGCGTTTCCGGGCACGCTCCAGCTCCTCAAACACCAACAACCCTGCGCCTTCACCCATGACAAAGCCATCACGGTCTCTATCAAAAGGACGAGATGCTCTGGCTGGATCATCATTGCGGGTGCTCAAGGCCTTCATGGCCGCGAACGCGGATAGCCCTAGCGGCGTCAACGCGCCCTCAGTGCCGCCCGTAAGCATCACATCGGAATTACCACGACGGATGTTGGTCAGGGCATCGCCCATCGCATTGGTCGCCGACGCGCAGGCAGTAGCCACCGAGGTGCTGGGACCATTAAATCCATGGCGAATCGAGAGGTTGCCGCTGGCAGCATTGACCATCAGCTTGGGGATGGTGAAGGCCGAGACCTTGCTAGGCCCCTTCTGATTGAGTCGATTGTGCTGATCCTCAAGCTCTTTTAGGCCGCCAATTCCAGAGCCGACAATCACGCCAACACGATGGCGATCAAGCGATTCCGAAATGACCCCCGATGATTCGACGGCTTCGATCGATGCACCGACCGCCAGTTGGGAGAATCGATCAAGCCTCTTGATTTCCCGGCGATCAATGTAGTTGGCAGGATCGAACCCTGTACATTCACCACCGAAGTGAACGTCGAATTCACGGGTGTCGAAGCGCTCGATATCGCGGATCCCGCTTTCGCCAGCCAGCATCCGGTCCCAGAAGAGATCAACGGTCTCTCCCAGCGGCGAGATCAAGCCCATGCCCGTAATTACAACACGACGGTCTGCCATCACAAATTCCTTGCTCAGCTCGGCGAATACGCTGTACTTAGTTTGCGCTGTCCGCCTGCTTCATGATGAACTCAATTGTTGCACCGACCGTCTGGAGCTTCTCAGCCTCCTCGTCGGGAATGTTCATGTTGAACTCGTCCTCAAGTTCCATGACCAATTCCACCGTATCCAGCGAGTCCGCGCCCAGATCATTGACGAACGAGGTCTCACGGGATATCTCCGACTTGTCTACACTCAGTTGCTCGCTGACGATCGCGACAACCTTTTCCAATACTTCGTCTTGGGTAGGCACCGCTGACTCTCCTGAAAATCTTGTTAGCTCTATCCACTTGCCCGTTTCTGCCGGGATCCGAAACATTTGGGGGGATACTAGCCCTTGACCGGCGAATCCACAATACCTCCATACATCGTCTTGGATTCTGGATCAAGCGGCCTACATGTGCAACCCACCATCCACCACCAGGACCTGCCCCGTTACGTACGAGGCCGCCTCGGAAGCGAGAAATGCCACCACCGAGGCAATCTCCTCAGATTTGCCAAAGCGACGCAGCGGGATCATTGGCTTGATCCCATCCTTGAGTTTGTCGGGCAGCACATTGGTCATATCCGTATCAATGAACCCAGGGGCCACCACGTTGCAGGTGATATTCCGTCGGCCCAATTCCTTGGCCACCGACTTTGAGAAGCCGATCACGCCGGCTTTGCTGGCTGCATAATTGCACTGACCCGCATTGCCCATCACCCCCGAAACACTCGCGATGTTGATGATCCGCCCCTTCCTCGCCCTCATCATGTGTCGTGTCGCCGCCCGTGTGGTTTGGAAAACACTCCGCAGATTCGTGGCCAACACGTCGTCAAACTGGTCATCTTCCATGCTCGCCACCAAGCCATCACGCGTGATGCCGGCGTTATTGACCAGGATATCAATTCGATCATGAGTTTCTGCGACAGAGTCGATCAGCGTGTCGATTGCCTCACGCTGGGTGACATCTAGCTGGCGAGGTTCGATTGAACCGGAAAGCTCCCGATGCTTTGCTTCCTCAGCCAAGTCCGCCAACTTTGATTCGTCGCGGGCGCAGGCAACTACCCTGGCGCCGTGGGCTGCAAGCTCCAAACAGATCGCCCTTCCGATCCCACGGTTGCCACCAGTGACCAATGCAACCCGGTCATTCAACATCTGCATCCACCGCCTCCCGATGTCACTCGGCTGTCAGCTCAGAAAACACTGCCTCAAGCTGCGAAGCTTTACTCACGTTGATGATTCGCTGCTTGCGATCGATTTTTCGCATCAGGCCGGTCAGCACGCGTCCTGGCCCTACCTCGAGGAAGACTTCATATCCTACTTCGATCATGAAAGCCATCGACTTAGACCAAAGGACCGGTTGAGTCAACTGCATTGACAGCGCATCGCGGATCGAATCCGCATCAAGGTGCTCCTGGGCGTTCACATTCGCCAACACAGGAATCCGCGGGCGCGAAATCGGTGTCCGACCCAACATCGCAGCCAACTTTTCTGCGGCGGGCGACATAAAAGCTGAGTGGAACGCTCCGGCCACTTTGAGCGGGATGGCTTTGCCGTGGAACTCGCTCGCCAGCTCAACAGCACGTTCGCAGGCGGCGACAGAGCCGGATATCACGATCTGCCCCGGACAGTTGTAGTTCGCTGGCGCCAAGATCTCGCCTTGGGCAGCTTTCTCGCAAAGAGCGACAACGTCATCTTCACTGGCCCCAATCACCGATACCATGCTGCTTGGTGAGGCCACGGCAGCTTCTTGCATCAGCCGTCCGCGCTCGGCGACCAATTTGAGGGCATCTTCGAATCCAATTGCCCCAGCAACGTGCAGTGCCGTGTACTCGCCCAAACTGAGGCCAGCCGTTGCATCGACGAAATCGTCCGGCAGACCACTCTCCAGGAGCGCCTCCCAGATAGCGACGCTGGTGGCAAAAATAGCCGGTTGCTGAATGTCCGTGCGTTGGAGTTCTTCCTCGGGCCCCTCAAAACACACCTTGGATAATTCAAACCCGAGGATCTCATCTGCAGCATGAAATACCGTCTTGGCCCGGAGGCTGCCTTCGCAAACCTCTTTGCCCATACCCACTGACTGAGAACCTTGCCCCGGAAAGATGACTGCTTTCTTGCTCATTTGGTTTCTACGTACAATCCAATTTCAGGAATTTAGTGGAAGGTCTGCGCGGTGCTAAAGCCTGATCAAGGCCGACCCCCAGGTAACGCCCGCCCCGAACGCCACAATCAACACCAAGTCGCCAGCCTTCAATCGACCGTCGCGGCGCGCCTCGTCGAAGGCCATGATTACTGAGGCGGAAGATGTGTTTCCATACCTGTCGATGTTCACAGCCATCTTCTCAGGCGGCAGGTTCACCCGTTCACGCGCGGAATCCATGATCCGCCGATTAGACTGGTGCGGAATGATCATGGCGAGGTCGTCAGCAACGTGGCCTGTCCGCTCCAGGGCTTCAACGATTAACTGTTGCATTTTCAAGACTGCAAACTTGTAGACTTCGCGGCCATTCATTCTCAGGTTATGCAGTCGTTCGTTGACTGTCCTGATAGAGGCTGGGTCTCTCGATCCACCCGCCGGCATCCAGATTGCCTTCGCCCTGGAACCATCCGCCCCAAGTTCGTTGTATAGGATGCCTTGTTCGGGATCTTCTGATCTGGAAATAATCGCAGCGCCTGCGCCATCGCCGAACAGAATGGCTGTGGACCGATCCTGCGAGTCGGTGATGCGGCTCAAGGTTTCTGCCCCGACTACGAGCACGTTCTTGTAGTTCCCACCTTGGATTATGTTGCTTGCAAAGACCAGCCCATAGATAAAGCCGGAGCAGGCAGCTGAGAGATCGAATGTCCCGATCCCATTCTCGCCGCTTATTCCCAACTCGTGTTGAAGCCAGCAAGCAGTCGCCGGCACTTGAGTTTCCGGCGTGGCTGTGCAGACCATGATCAAATCAAGTTCATCAGGAGTCATTTTGGCGTCTTCTAACGCCAGGCGAGATGCTTCCAGAGCCAAGTCCAGAACGGTCTTGTCATCCGCAATCTTGCGCCGCTCTTTGATGCCGGTCCTAGAAAGAATCCATTCGTCGGAGGTGTCCAGATAAGAGGCGAAGTGGTCATTCGTTATGACGTGATCTGGCACCGACGCCCCCGTGCCCCGAATCACAATGTTCAAATGCCCACCCATGAATCTCAGTCCTATTGAGCCAAGCTGGCAAAGCGATCTGCCACCGTTTGGTTAAATCCATTGACTACAAAGCGGTCGGCAACCTTGACCGCATTGCAAATCGCCCTTTCGTTACTCCGCCCGTGACAAATAATGCACACGCCGTTGACGCCCAGCAAGGGGGCGCCGCCGTACTCGCTATAATCGTGCCTCGCCCAAACGCGTCGCAATACCGAATGAAACGTCTCGCGGGCAGCAGGCTCGTCGTCCGCGGTTTCCTGATCCGCCTCGTGCCCAAGTGTCTTGAAGAAGCCCTCTGCAACACCCTCAACGCATTTGAGCATCAAGTTACCGACAAAGCCATCGCTCAAGGCGACGTCACACACGCCGTCAAACAGTTGCCTGCCCTCAACATTGCCCACAAAGTTGATTGACTTGTCTACTTCTATCAGTTCGCGGGTCTGTTTAATCAGTCCGGTGCCCTTTTGAGACTCCTCACCAATCGACAGTAAGGCAACGCGGGGGTTGTTGATGCCGATCAGTTGCTCCGCATAGAGCGAAGCCATGACCGCATACTGGTGAAGGTGAAGAGCCTTGGCTTGGATGTTGGCGCCTGCGTCGCAGAGCACGAACGGGCCGTGGAATGAAGGAATCACCACACCAATTCCCGGCCTGGAAACTCCGGGAATCTGTCGCATCTTCAACTGACAGGCAGCTGCAAATGCGCCGGTATTTCCCGCACTGATGACCGCATCGACTTCATTGTCAGCCGCCATCTTGGCCATTTTGACGATTGAAGAATCTCGCTTAAGGCGCAGGGCTTCGACTGGAGACTCAGCCATCCCAATGACCTGGGAGGTATGGATAACCTCAAGTCGATTGCGGTCAAAATCGACTCCTTCTAGGAGCTTGAGGATTTGTGCCTCATCCCCCAGGAGCACGAGTTCCACGTCGGGGCTGCTGGCAAGTGCCTCAACAGCACCGCGCACCACCACGCCCGGGGCGTGGTCGCCCCCCATCGCATCGAGAGCGATTCTTCCCATGCTTATGTAGCTTCCTCACCGACAGGCAAGGCTACCTTGGCACTGACGTAGCCGCAGTTGGCACAGGCAGCGTGCGGCAGCTTCGACTTCCCGCACTTGGGACAATCAGCCAATCCTGGACGCCGCAGTGCATGGTGGGCGCGCCGTGTACGCTTACGGCACTTCGATTTTTTTTGTACAGGTAACATTGACTACTCCGGACTCAGCGCCTTTACGGCCGCCTCAGCACTCAGGTACGCACGCGTCCACAGCCCGAACGCGGGTATTAACACAAAAACCCCACTCCAGGGCGCCTGACGCTACTGTCGAACCCCTTGGCTGTCAAGAGCGGGGAACTCCTAGGCACCGGCAACATCCGCTGAGGGGCATAGTTTGGCCAATCGACACTGGTTGCAATCCGGCTTTCTTGCCGAGCAAACCGCCCTGCCGTGGTGTATCAGGACATGCGAAAAATAGGTCCATGCCGCGTGCGGGACCAGTTCCATCAAGTCTCGCTCAATCTTGACCGCATCTTTGGAATCTCGGCTTCGCCATGTAAAACCCAGTCGCTGTGAAAGCCGGCCAACGTGGGTGTCCACCACGACCCCGACATTTTGGCCAAACCAAGTCCCCAGAACCACGTTCGCCGTCTTTCGGGCAACGCCGGGGAGGGTCAGCAGATCCTCCATGTTGTCGGGAACTTGACCTCCAAATTCTTCATCGATGAGGCGGCAAGCTGCGCGGATATTCTTGGCCTTCTGTCGAAAGAATCCTGTCGAATGGACTTCTTCTTCAAGTTCGCCCTCGGGCGAAGCCGCAAAATCGCCCGCCGATTTGTACTTGGCCCACAATGCAGGAGTCACGCGATTCACGTTTTCATCAGTCGATTGAGCCGATAGAATGGTCGCGATCAGCAGCTGTAGCGCCGTCTCGTGGGTCAAGGCGCAAGTCACCTCGCCATAGTGGCGCCTCAGCGCCAACAACGCTTTCTTGCATCTCTTCCTGCGTTCTGGCAGAGATTCGCCCGTGTCGATGACTAGCTCCGCCTTGGCTGGGGGCTTCTTGGCCGTTGATCGCTGCTTCGGCGGCCCCTTCTTCGGGCGTGCGATTTTTCTTGCCATTGTCCTACCATAACTCCAATCTTAAGAGGCCGAGGAGATGTTCGCACATATTGTGGATATACGCACCTACAGAGTTGCATGTGAGAATATATGTACACCTATAGATGCATTAACATTCCCTGCTAGGATCCACCCAAGACTCAGCCTGATCGGCCCATCGCTCCTTCTTCCAGATGGGCACATCTTCTTTGAGTTGATCGATTAACCAGCGGCAGGCATCAAATGCCTCAGCCCGGTGACCACAGGCAACTGCGATCACCACTGACGCTTCGCCCAGGGGCACCTCGCCGATGCGATGCACGACGGCCGACCGCTCGATAGGCCATTGCTCACGGGCGCCGCTCAACAGGCGCTGGATCTCCGTGATAGCCATTGGCTCGTAGGCTTCGTAGCACAGGCTCACTAGCTGGCCGTGGGTTGGATGCAACTCCGCCCGGGTAATCCCCTCAAACAGCACCGAGGCGCCGATTGAGTCGCTTCCCCCCACGTGATCCAGAATCTGGGCACGATCAACTCTGCGTTCCACCAGGGCAACATAGTCCTCTGGGGATATGTCAGAGCCGCCCGAGACGGGAGGTATGACCGCGACCACGTCGCCTTCAGCCAGTCGATGCTTCGGATCTGCGAATGCCTGGTTCACGGCGCAGCGAAAAGTGGGCTTGGACCCCTCTCGCCCTAGCAAGCCAACCGCCAGGTCCGGATGGTTGTGGGAGACTTCTCGCATCGCCTCACCAAGCGTAGCCTCACTCGGTATTTCGATTCCGAGGGATTCAACCCCGGCTAGGTCACGTGCCGGCCCAAACATGACAACCTGAATAAGCATGATTCAATGGTACCGGACATGACCCATCGCTGCGAGATCAGCCCGCGACCTTCTTCGACTAGCGGAGGGCAGCTTTCCCCATCAACCTGCGGAGCAAGCCGATTTGCCCGGCGTGAAATGCCTCGTGCCGAATCAGATGGCTTACCACGCCTAGCTTGTCTGCGTAGTGTGGGTGTTTGCTCTTGCCATCAGCAGCGTAAGCAGGTTCTGCCAGCAACGAATCACTCATGCCGCGGATGGCGAGGAGGGTCTGCGCGTGGTGCTCGTCCATGGTGGCAATCACCGATGCAGCAGGCGGATAATCGTGCTCTGTGGCTGACCGAACCGAACCCCCAATCGGGAAATGCGCCCGAAAACCGGCTGGCAAGGAATCGTCCGCATTCAGGCTGCGACTGAAGATGAGCGTATCCTCGGCAGTGACTAGGTGGCCACAAAGCCACAAGGCGTGGTGCAGTCCGCTTTCGGGTTGAAACACCCAATCCTCATCCGAAAAATCGGTGACCAGTAGCTTCGTCCATTCCCTCGTATCGGAGAATTGTTTGGCCAATAGTTCTGGTGTTGTCATGCGCACTATCCTACGCCTTACTCGACGCTCAATGTGGGCTGCGATGCCGGTTCCATGTTGGCGATGCTGATCTGACTGGCGACGTTGCCCACGACTTCCTCGATGGCCTGCTGAATTTCCGCCCCAGCGTCGCCAAAGGCAGCCTCAGGCTTGCCATCATCGCCAAATTCCCGCAGGCGTGCATTGAGCGGAATTGCCCCCAAGTAAGGAACATCGAGGGATGCAGCCGCCTTCTCAGCCCCGCCGTGGTCGAAAATCTCATCTCGATGGCCACACTTGGGACAGCAGTAGTAGCTCATGTTCTCGATGATCCCCAGGCATTTCACGTTGAGCTGCTGGTACATCCGCACCGCGCGTCGGGCGTCAGCCAGGGCTACGTCCTGCGGTGTGCACACAATCACCGAGCCGGTCATGGGGATGGTCTGCGCCAGCGATAGCGGAACGTCGCCGGTCCCTGGCGGCAGATCCACAATAAGGTAATCCAATTCGCCCCACTCGACCTGCTGCAAGAATTGAGAAACAGCGCTATGTACCATAGGCCCCCTCCAAACGACCGCTTGATCGGGCTCCAGCATGAAACCCATGCTGATGATCTTCACGCCCGCTGACTCGATCGGCAAAATGCGCTCATTCGCAGTCAAGGGCTTGGCGCCTTTCTTGCCCATCATGGTTGGAATGCTCGGGCCATAAATGTCGGCGTCCAACAGCCCCACTGCAGCCCCGCTGCGGGCCAATCCAACGGCGATCATGACCGCGGTTGTGCTCTTGCCCACCCCTCCCTTGCCTGCCCCAACAGCCACCACATTCTTGACTCCGGGCAGAACCGATCCCTTCGAGGAGGAACCCCGGACGGTGGCGCTGAACTCCACGGTGACCTCCTCCACTCCATCCAACCGCCCTACCGCAGACTGGATGTCCGCAGATATCTTGTCTTTCAGCGGGCAGGCTGGCGTGGTCAATTCGACATGGACGTGAACTTTGCCCTCGGAGATGACCACGTCTTTGATCATATTCAGGGCGACAAGACTTTTGTGCAGATCGGGATCTTGGACCGTTCCTAGTTGCTCCATAACCTGCTCTTTGTTTGGTTTACTCACGGCTGCGTCTCCCGTTGGCTCTAAGCGATTACCTTACTAGCTGAGAAAAAGCGGGCACCATGT
>JAJDDP010000106.1 GCA_029260235.1 Phycisphaerae bacterium
ACGTCGCTAAGTGGAAGGACAAAGACCCGATCACTCGATTCGCCACGTACCTAACATCCAAAGGCCTACTGGATGACAAAACTGTCGCCGAGTTCGATGCCGATATCGAAGAGCAGGTCAAGCGCGGCGTCGAAGACTACGAGAACATCGGAAAGGTCAGCCCCCTGGATGCATTCGACCATGTATACGCGGAGTTGCCGGCTGAACTGAGCGAACAACGGGCAGAGTTTGAGGCGGCACTAGCCAACGAGGCAAGCTAGGCCGGCACCCACACGACTGAGGAAAATTGATGGCATTATTAACAATGATCAAAGCGCTGAACCTCGCGCTCGCCCAAGCGATGCGAGACGATGATTCGGTGGTGATTCTCGGCGAAGATGTGGGCCAGGATGGCGGCGTATTCCGGGCAACCGAAGGGCTGATGTCCGAGTTTGGGTCAGAGCGGGTTATCGATACGCCCCTGGCAGAGGCGGGTATCGTGGGCTGTGCGGTGGGAATGTGCATGTACGGCTTAAGGCCAGTTTCCGAGATGCAGTTTTCTGGTTTCGCCTACCAGGCCTATCATCAGATCGAGGGACACGTCTGCCGCTACAGGAATCGAAGCCGGGGAAGGTATCCAATGCCCATGGTGATCCGCATGCCTTACGGTGGCGGCATCCGGGCGATCGAACACCACAGTGAATCGCGCGAAACCATTTACGCCCACCTGCCGGGATTGAAGATGGTCATTCCTTCGGGGCCTAGAAATGCCCGTGCCCTCTTGGCGGCTGCGATTCAAGATCCCGACCCCGTCATCTTTTTTGAGCCCAAGGCGCTATACCGCGCGTTCAAGGAAGAAGTACCCGACGAGTCGGAAACGATGACGATTGGCCAAGCGAACATCGCCCGCGAGGGTTCTGACGTAACCCTGATCGCTTACGGCGCGATGATGCGTCCAGCGATGGAAGCGGCTGACGAGTTGGCTGAGGATGGGGTGTCCGCCGAAATCGTGGATCTGCTGACGGTCTCGCCGCTGGATACGCAAACCGTTATCCAGTCAGTTCAGAAAACTGGACGGGCGATTGTGATTCACGAAGGGCCACGAACCTGCGGCATCGGTGCCGAGGTGGCAGCCCGCATCGTGGAATCGTCGATGGACTGCCTGGAGGCACCTGTTCGACGGATAACTGGATACGACGTACACTTCCCGTACTTTGCCCGCGAGCGGTCATACCTGCCCAATGCAGAGCGAATTGTGCATGCGACGCGGGAGACGCTGGCGTACTAGGAATTTAGTCGAGTGGAATCGAACGGAAAGGCCTGAATAAGACGATGTCCCGAGATTTTCTGCTGCCGGATTTGGGAGAGGGCATTCACGAAGCCCAGATTGTGCGTGTGTTGGTGTCAGAAGGCGACAACGTCGCCGAAGACCAAGCCATCCTGGAGGTGGAGACGGACAAGGCCGCGGTAGAAATCCCGTCGCCCTACGCTGGCATCGCGGAAAAGGTTCACGTTGAAGAAGGGCAAACCGTCAAGGTCGGCGCCGCGATGATCACCTTCGGCGGCGACGCGGCTGCCAAAGCCAGCGCCCATGCCAAAGCAAAGAAATCTGCCGGAGCAGAATCAGGCGGATCAGCTTCTGCAACAGCGACCTTGGCTCCCCCTGCAGCGGCAACCCCGCCGGCCAACAAGACGGTCGCAGCCGCACCTGCGGTCCGCAAGTTGGCCAGGCAGATGGGCGTTGACTTGAACTCGCTCATCGGGAGTGGCCCGGGAGGCCGAGTGGTGCGGGCAGATGTCGAAGCTGCTGCCAGCGGTTCGGTTGCGCCTTCGCCGGCCGCCCAAGCTCCAGCTCCTGCCGTTACTCCAACTGCACCGCCTCCGGCCCCCCTGCCGGGACGGGCAGATATGGATAAGTGGGGGCCGACACGGCGAGCACCGTTTAGCCAGATCCGTAAGACCATCGCCACACAAATGGCTCGCTCTGCCTACACCGCCCCGCACGTTACCCACACTGACGACGCGGACATCACGGATTTGGAAAGCATGCGGAAGTCCATCAAGGCACTGCCGGGTCAGCCAGAACGCAAATTGACCCTGATGCCCTTCGTCATCAAGGCAATATCAAACGCGCTCCAGCGGTGCCCCGATCTCAACGCCACCTTCGACCACGAAGCGGGCGAGATGGTCTACAAAGACTATGTCAACATTGGCATCGCAGTAGATACACCCAGGGGCTTAGTGGTTCCGGTGCTACGCAACGTCGAACAGTTGGGGCTTCTTGCAATCGCCGATGCGTTGGCATCGCTGGCAGACAAAGCCCGCCAAGCACAGTTCTCGGTGGACGAGTTGCGCGGTGGATCATTTACCATCACAAATGTCGGGGCGTTGGGCGGTCGTTACACCACGCCGATCATCAATTATCCAGAGGTGGGTATTCTGGGCTTGGGGCGCTCCCGCAAAGAGCCAACCGTAATAAATGATCAGATTGTGCCTAGGATGATCCTCCCGTTGAGCCTTTCCTTCGACCACAGGGCAACGGACGGCGCCCAAGCTGCCCGATTCACCCGCGACGTAGTCATTCAGTTGGAAAGCGTCATCGGCATGATGCTCTGAAGCACCGCTTTGGTGACCAGGCCATGAGAGTATGGGCGCATGAATCCACCCGGCTGCCAGCGTTGCACACCCCTGCAAGCAGCAGTCGTTCCTAGGCCAAGAAAATCGCGAGATAGACACCTATGGTAGTAGGCGAGTTCACGAGTGAAGCGGACCTGTTGATCATCGGGGGCGGCCCGGGCGGCTATACTGCTGCGTTTCGAGCTGCTGAATTGGGCATCCAAACAACGATTGTCCAAGCCACCGAATTCTTGGGCGGCGTGTGCCTGCACGAGGGATGCATTCCTTCCAAGACGTTGCTCTACATCACCGAGTTGATCGAACAGGCATCGGCGTCTGAACAGATGGGCGTCACCTTCGGCAAACCAAAAATCGATCCCAAGAAAATCCGTGCCTGGAAGAACAGCGTCATCAAGAAGCTCAGCGGTGGGCTTGATGCCCAGTGCAAGCGATTGGGCATCGAAAGAATCACTGGCACGGCACGTTTCGAAGATTCAAAAAACGTAGCTATTCAGGGTGGGGACGTTCCGCGCATCAAGTTTCGTCATGCGATCATCGCCACGGGGTCCAGCTCCATTCGCCTTCGAGGCATTGAAGTGGACAGCCCCAGGGTCATGCACGCCCGCGACGCCCTGGAATTAGACACGATCCCCAAGAACATGCTGGTCATTGGCGGCGGCTACATTGGGATGGAGCTGGGGAGCGTCTATGCCGGGCTAGGGACTGAGGTCACCGTTGTAGAAATGCTGCCCAACATCATGGCTGGCGCTGATCAAGACTTGGTCCGTCCACTGACCAAACGGATGAAGTCGGTGCTTGCAGAGATTTCCGTCAAGACCAAGGTCACGGCCATGAAGGAACTCAAGGATGCCATCGAGGTTTCCTTCGAGGGCGAGCAAATCCCCAAACGCAAGAAGTTCGAGAAGGTACTCATCTGTGTAGGCCGCACGCCCAATACGGGAGAGCTTGGACTGGAGAACACCAAGGTCCAGGTTGATCGCGGCGCCATTCAGGTGAATGAACGGATGCAGACGAGCGACTCTAGAATCTACGCCATCGGCGATGTCGCCCCAGGCCCGATGCTTGCCCACAAGGCATCCTATGAAGGGCGGATAGCAGCCGATGTCATCGCGGGACACGACTCGGTCTCCGACGCCCGGGCTATCCCTGCCGTGGTGTTCACCGATCCGGAAATTGCCTGGTGCGGATTGACCGAGAGCGAAGCGAAACAAGCCGGCACCAAGGTAATCGTCAAGAAGATCCCTTGGGGGGCATCAGGCCGGGCAACGGCGATGGGGAGGACTGACGGCCTGACAAAGATCTTGTTCGATCCAGAGTCCCAACGCGTACTCGGCGTTGCCATCTGCGGGCCGCACGCCGGGGAAATGATCGCCGAGGGTACTTTGGCCCTCGAGATGGGCGCCGTTGCGACTGACATCGCCTCGACGATTCACCCGCATCCCACCTTGAGCGAACTCATGGGCGAAGTGGCTGACATGATGGAACTGGCTGGAATGAAAAAGAAGCCCTAAGCTCCAACCTGGGAGCGGTCCAACCAGATCAGTTTGAAACGGGGTCACCATGAGCAAGAACTCCTTGGTTAAGCTACTGGCTGAAGAGATTCAGCAGGAAGGCCTATTCGCCAAGAACGAGACGATGGTGGTCGGCGTGTCCGGCGGCCCGGACTCCATGGCATTGCTGCATACGATGCTCGATCTGAACAAGGAGCACGGCTACCAACTTAGTCTGCACATCGCCCACCTGGATCATCGCCTCCGAGGCCTGGAGAGCGAAAAGGATGCAGCCTTCGTTCAAGGGGCGGCCGACAACCACCAATTGCCCTGCACGATTGAGCAATGCGATATTGGCAAGCTCGCGGAAGAAGGCGGCGGCTCGATTGAGGAAACCGCACGCAGACAGCGCTACGCCTTCCTTGAGCGTACATGCCTAAAGGTAGGCGCCAAGGTCGCGGCCGTGGGGCATCAACGAGATGATGACGCTGAGACCATTCTGCACCGCTTGCTGCGCGGCACGGGGCTTCGCGGATTGTCGGGTATCCCCCGAGCTAGGGCACTCAGGCCCAGAAGCGGCATTCGATTGGTGCGACCCCTCCTTCGCCAAGACCGCAAGGCTGTCCTGGCCTATCTCGAAGATAGCGGCACCCCCTACCGCGAAGATCGAACCAACGATGACTCCTCCAGGGCAACGCGGAACCGAATTCGTAACGACTTGCTCCCCATGCTTGAGGCTGACTTCAATCCGCAGGTCCGTGATGCCGTTATCCGCTTGGGTTGGCAAGCTCGTTGGCTCAAGGAATATTTTGAGGAAACGGTGGGCCGATCATTTGAGACGCTGATCATCGCCCACACCGACCAGGAGCTCACACTCAATGCAGCCGCCCTGGGCAAAAAATCGCGTATCATTCAGGCGGAGTTGATTCGCCGAGCGGTGGTCTCTTTTCAATTCGGCGAGCAAGACCTCGGCTTCGCACAAATGGTGGCCATGCTGGACATGGTGGCTGATCCTGCCAGTGGCAAGGAGGTCCACCTTCCCGGAGGAATGACGGCAACAAAGCGATACAACCGGCTAATCTTCTCGTTACCGACAGATGAGCCGCGAGAACAGATTGCCTCCGAGATTGCAGTGCACGTGCCAGGTAGAACGCTACTGCCGGTTCGCCAATTAGAGATCAATTGCAGCCAGACCCAGGCAAACGCTAGTACGTTGGCCCAATGGCTAGAACGCCAACATGTGATGGCAGAGTCGCCCGCGGGCAGCGGGGCTATGCCGCCCAAATCGCATGAAGAATGGGTTGATGCGGATTGCCTGCATCTTCCGCTCGTGGTCCGGACCCGATCCCCGGGCGATCGATTTTGGCCACTGGGCGCGCCGGGGTCCAAGAAACTCTCTGAATTCTTGAGAGATGCCAAGGTGGATCCCGATGAACGTGAGAGGGTTGCTGTGCTCTGCGATCGACTAGGCCCGGTTTGGATCATCGGCCATCGAATCGACGAAAGGGTCAAGCTGACCGGCCAAACCCGCAATGTCCTGCAGATCGAAGCCCGACAGGTCGGACCTTAATCCGCTACCGTCTCCTGCGCATGATACGCTCCACTGCCGTCCCGGGCTTCTGCCATGCTCGACCATTCAAACAACGCGGTCTCCCGGCGAATGTTGGCTCTACTATTCCTTTTCGCCTTGGCTGGGCGCGCTGGGTTTGGGACAGTTCAAATGCTACGCCAGCAACAAGGTGTTACCCTGACATTTCCTGACGAACAGCAGTACTGGCAGATTTCGCGTTCCCTGAGATCAGGTCTAGGACTCCAAGATGAGCTGGGGATGCGAGCAACCCGTATGCCGCTCTTTCCAGGCATCCTCGCCCTTCTACCCGATGCCCCCAACGGCCTTGTACTGGCTAAGTTAGCCCAATGGTTGGTCGGAGCCTTGGTTGCGCCACTGACGGCACTACTGGGTGCAAGCCTATTGGATCGCCGGGCGGGCATGATCGCCGCGCTAATTGTCTCCGTAGACCCCGGCCTAGTCGGATTGTCATCATTGCTGCTAACTGAGACGCCGTTCATCTGCGCCCTGCTGGCCCTGTGGTGGGTTGGTCAACCCCTGGTTAGGGTCGGTCGAGAAGGACACCTCAGAACTTGGATCGCAACCGGCCTGCTGGCGGCTTTGTGCATCTACATCAGGCCTTCAGCTGCCGCCTTGGCGATAGTGTGGGTTCTGTTCCTACTGCTTTGCCAACGTAAGGTCGAGCGTTCTTGGCTGAGGGCAGCCATCGCGTTGACTATCGTTCTGCTAGCCCTTGTGCCTTGGGCATGGCGTAACCAGCGCACGACGGGTCATTGGTGTTGGCTGACGCACCGAATGGGTATTTCTCTCTATGACGGTGTGGGGCCTGATGCCACCGGAGCGGGCGACCTGGGACAAATCAAGCAAATGAGCGAGGTAGCAGGACTTGATGAAGTTGCTTGGAACAGCTGGTTCCTGGCCGAGTCATGGGCATCGATACGTAGCGATCCCGCCCGAATCGCTCAGTTGGCAGGCGTCAAGCTCGCACGAACCTGGAGTCCGATCTTGCACGCGGAGGAATACAGTTCCGCAGTGATCCGCATAGTATTCGCAGCCTGGACGATCCCGCTCTTCGGATTGGCTGCGGCGGGGACGTGGTTACTGAGGAAACGGTGGGCTGCCTTGTGTGTCTTGCTCGGACCGGCGTTGTACTTGGCCGCCCTGCACAGTTTGTTCGTCGGGAGCATCCGTTACCGGATGGCAGCCATGCCGATGCTGTCGCTGTTGGCAGCGGTAGCTATTATAGCATTGTATGATCGAGTCAAGACCTCCCCCGCCGCCCGGGGCAGGTGAACGCCTCTGTTCTGCACCGCAATTGTGCCATAGACCCAACATTGAGTGACGCCTGCCACCATGCCCAACACCAGCAAGATCATGCGACGCACAAGCCGGTTGCAACGGCTGGTGCTCGTAACTGGTTTGGCCGGGCTTCTGCTCGCCTCGGGCCTGGGTGTGCTCTACTGGTACTGGACCCAACCTTCCCGTGTTCGGAAGCTGGTTCTTGATCGGCTTGAATCCATTATCGATGCCAAGATCACCATCGATGAAGCCCGGTTCTCATTGTTCGGAGGAATCGAACTCGATGGCGTTCGCATCGAAGAAGTTTTGAAGGACTCGGATGCGAGTCTGCCGAACCACGCTCCTGACCGACCAGGCAGAATTCTTTTTGTCTGCGACAACGTGCGTGCTGCCCATCAGCCGCTGAATCTGTTGACTGGGCGATTGGTAATTAACGAGTTCATCGCTGTGGCGCCCACGCTCACCGTTTTGCGAGATGCTGAGCGCGGCACGTTCAACCTAGAGAGACTATTCAAGACCGCGCCAAAACCCATGCCTAGGTCGATCAACAAGCTGCCACGGATCGTGCTTACCGATGCCCGAATTCGACTCGGGCGACGCACGGCCGAGGGCGTGCGGATGGTCGAAGATCTCTCGCTGGATGTTGAAGCTACACCGCAACCTGTCGGACGCGCTTACGAGGTGGCTTGGCGTGCTCAAGGATATGAACCGTCTACCGGCAGCCTGATGGTCAACTTGGACGCGGGCAGTTTCGTCTCGCTAGCGGGTGGACTTCCCTGGGTCACCATGGAAGGCGTCTTCTTAATCGCCGACGCCAAGGTCCCCGACTCTTCAGACTGGTGCAGATTGCTGGGGATCACAGGGCAACTCCGTATCCGCGACTATGAAATCGGCTCCGTGCCCGCCAAAGAGGGGCAAGCCCAAGCCACCATCGAATTGAGGGATGCTTCTATGTCCCTGCCGTTGGATGATAGCGACCGTACGACGCCTCCTGCTCAGAGATACTTGCGCTTCAACGACGTCCAAGGAACGTTGGAACTGAGCACCACCGGCGCCACCGCCCACGTCGAAGGAGTCCTCCACGGCAGCCATTGCCGAATCGATGCCGCGTTGACGCGACACGCCTCAGAATCCCTCACCATGGGTGAGGTTGGTTTCGACGTACATCTCAGCGCCAAGAATTGGCACTTACCTCGGCAAGATGACCCCGACCATCCCGGGGAATCGCGATTTGTGAACCGCTGGAAGAAGATTCGGAATTTCTACCGCGACTACGATCCTCATGGCCTGGTCGATCTTGACGCCTCCATCAGCAAGCGAATCGGATCGAGCGAACTGGTGAAGCTCGATCAATTCAAACTCACCGCCATTGATTGTGACGCCTCCTACCGATTATTCCCATACCGGGTGGAGAACCTAACCGGGCAGGTCTCCTTTCAACCCGGGGGCTTGCGCCTTGAAAACTTGAAAGGCGATCACGGCACAGGGCAGGTCGTGGTCAACGGCACTTTGGCTGAACCTCGATGGTACACAGCCGCTCAGCTCGACTTCACCGGCACGAACATCTCAATCGACCGCGCGCTCCACGATGCCCTTGCCCAGCGACACCAAGACGTTTGGGATCAGCTCCACCTCGGCGGAGCGGCTGACATCAAGGTCAGCATGCGTCGAGAGCAGGGGTCGCCTGATCAGACAGAGCCTTGGCATACGCTCATCGATGCCCAATTCTCTCGCTTGAGCGCTAGGCTCGAAGCTTTTGATTATCCACTGGACGGCCTGACCGGGGACATACGAATCGATGGTCCTTCCATCGAGATAACCCGCCTGAGTGGGCCTCACGGATCGGGAACCATCACGCTTGATGGATCTGCATCCCTCAATCCAGGACGTGCCGCTGAACTTGATCTGAACGTGGAAGCCCAGCACGTCGCCTTGGACCAACAACTCCTAAGCGCCCTTCCATCATCGGTCGCCCGACAAATAGAGCGATTCAATGCTGCGGGCTACTTCAATTTATCAGGGAGTTTCTCACTTCATCCCGAACGGGTAGGTCTGAGTTACGATCTAAATTTTGCGCTGGATGGTGCAGCCTTCCAACTGCCGGAGTTGCCCGTCCCAATCGCAGACGTGCACGGAAAATTAGGAATCACGCCATCGGGCATCACCCTTGAAACCGTCACAGGCCGATGGCGTTCAACCTCCGTTACTATCGATGGCCAGATCGACAGAAACAAGGAAACGGCTGAATACAGCATCCGCGTGGCCTGCTCGGGACTCCGCTTGGATGAGGAGCTACGGGCTTACCTGCCCGTCGAACTCCGCTCAGCCCTCGAACCCTTCCAAGTGGATGGACCACTCCAAGTTGCCAGCGAACATGTTGTCGTTGGATCCCGACTCGACAGAACCGCGACGCAACAAACAATCATCAAGGCAAAGGATGTCAGCTTTCGTTATGAGGGATTCCCCCTGCCGTTGACCCGAGTCGAAGCCGAGATCTTCGTAAAGGGCAGTCGAATCCAAATCGAACGCTTTGAGGGTTTGGCAGGCGACGGGAAGGTAGAATTAACCGGGAGTCTAACGCTGGATCCACAGGGCGTTCAGGCTGAGTTCGAAATCGCTGCCCAAGATATTTCCCTCGACGACCGGCTGCGCAACGCCCTACCGTGGCGCCTCCGCCGCACCTGGAATAACATGAAGCCAACCGGCCAGATTGATCTGAGACTATCGTCTTTGTCGCTCTGCAGCTCTGATTCTGCCGATGCCGAATGGAGCTTCGTGGGTCAGGCTGACTTGAGAAACGTAGCGATGGAGGCTGGAGCTAAGCTGACCGACGTGTATGCCTCCATGGACGGACGCGGCTACCTATCATCAGCGACAAAAGGGTTATCCTTCGCCCTGAGCGTGGAGGCTGATCAACTGGATCTGGATGGACGACGAATTACTGACTTTAGCGGCCAGCTGTCTCGCTCAGGCGCAACTGGACTGCTGCAACTCGAGGATTCATCGGGAATGCTCTACGGCGGGTCCATTCAAGGATCGGTTGAATTGCTAGCCGCTAGAACGCCCGCTCAGTTCGACGCTCAGGTCACCCTCAAAGATGTTTCGCTCCACGATCTAATCAACAGCACCAAGCCTTCTGGGGCAGCATCCTCAATCGCATCAGGCCGAGTCGATGCCCGACTCTTCTGGATGGGTGCCGTTGGAGATCCGACCCAAACCGAGGGCGGCGGACATGTTCAAGTGTACGAAGCCGAGCTGTTCGAGCTTCCAGCGTACCTAAAGATCGTAAGTCTGCTCGATTTGAAACCGCCCGAGAACCGCCCCGCCCAAGAGGGGGCAGCCCGTTTCACCTGGAACAGCAGCGAAGTCAAGTTCCGGCAAATCCGCTTGAGCGACTCGGCGGTTGCCCTGCGGGGAACGGGCAGACTCCTGAGATCACCGCTGAGCATGAACCTCCGCTTGATCGCCACAAGCCCAAACAACTGGCTCAAGGTCCCCGTGTTGACAGATATGGTCGAAGAAGCCGCGGGACAATTAGTTGACATTCATGTGTCAGGATCCCCATGGAACCCCAGCGTGGACGTGGCACCGTTGCGTCGACTCACCGCCCCATTACGCTCACTGTTTGGCCCTAAGACTGTCGAGAGCGAACCACCGCCCCAGGCACCTGCCGGCGACGACAATTGAGCAGGCAACTTCAGCCTGCTGCCAGTGCCGACAGTCTAGCTAGTAACTGCGGCAACGCGCGGACGACGTAATCGATCTCATCTTTGGTATTGATGTGTGACAAGCTAAAGCGAACAGCGCCGTGGCTGATCCGCTGATCGAGGCCCATAGCCTGCAAAACGGGCGATGGTTCCAGCGATCCGCTGCTGCACGCAGAACCGGCCGAGGCGCAGATACCGTTCTCACTCAACACGAGGAGGATCGCTTCTGCTTCCAGGCCGGGGAAGCTGATGTTGGCTGTGTTGTTGATCCGAGGGGCATCCTTGCCGATGACCCGCGCGCCTGGAAACGCCTCGGTCACGCCTGCTTCAAGTCGATCTCGAAGGCCGGCGATGGCCTTGTCGCCGTCAGGCAACTCCTTGGCTGACTCGGCTGCGACTCCCATGCCAACAATGCCAGCCACATTTTCCGTGCCGCCCCGCAGATCGCGTTCCTGACGCCCCCCTACAATCAAAGGTCTCAACCGCGTTCGCCTCTTGACATAGAGCGCCCCTACTCCCTTTGGGCCATGAAACTTATGGCCTGATAGACTGAGGAGTTGGACTGGCAAATTGGCTACATCGATCGGTAATTTTCCGACGGCCTGCACGGCATCCAAGTGCAGCGGGATGCCGCGTGCCGCGGTGATCGACGCGATGCACTCAACATCAAGAATTACACCAGTTTCGTTATTCGCCCAGATCAGACTCACCATCGCCGTCTCGTCGGTGAGCTTCTCAGCCAAGGCGTCCATATCCAATTGGCCAGCTTGGTCAACGCCGATGACTTGCAAGTCATAACCCTCGCGGGCCAGTTGCTCGCCGATTCGGGTCACCGCACTGTGCTCCACACCCGAAGTGATCACCCGCCGCTTGGTCGGACGGGCAGCCAGGGCGCCACGGATAGCCAAGTTGATGCTCTCAGTCCCCCCTGCCGTGAATACGATCTCTTTGGCCGACGCTCCAATCGCGCCGGCGACTTGACCCCGGGCGACCTCGACCGCGTACCGCACTGCTTGGCCGAACTGGTGCGTGCTTGAAGGGTTGGCGAACTGATTCCCGAGAAACGGCAGCATAGCCTCAACAACCTCAGGCAGTGGCTGGGTGCTTGCATTGTTGTCCAGGTAAATCAGATCAGCAGACATACGCCAGATTCTAAGGACGACGCGCTGCGGATTCAATGGAGTTGGGGAATGCCCGAGCCGACCAACAAGATCTGACTACCGCCCTGTATCGGGTTGGCCGCTGGTGCCGTAGTATCCAGGGTGACGATTACGCTGGGTAAGACTGGATATTGAGGAACAATGGAATGAAACTCAAATCGACTCAAGGAATGTATGGCCTTCTGAGCGCCGGAGTGCTGCTGGCCCTGATGAGCAACAGCGGCTGCACTAGTTACCAACGGCGAACCGCTGGCTATTCCGTCGAAGGGCGCCCCATCGAATACGAAGTGCTGGGGCATGGAAACGACGTAGCCTTCATCCTGGCTACGATCCATGGGAATGAGGCGGCTGGAACGCCTCTGGTTGAGGAGCTTTCCGATCACCTAAGATGGCATCCGAACCTGACGAAGAATCGGACCGTTGTGCTTCTTGCCGTAGCTAATCCCGATGGATTCGCCCAATCCAAACGGTATAACGTAAACGGCATCGATTTGAATAGGAATTTCCCCGCGGATAATTTTTCACAGACTGATCGACATGGCGCTGAGCCACTCTCTGAACCGGAAAGCCGGGCCATCAAGCAGATTCTCGACGAATATCAGCCCAGCAGGGTAGTTTCCATCCATCAACCGGTGGCATGCATCGACTATGACGGGCCGGCTGCACAACTCGCCGAGGACATGGCTAAGTGGAGTGACCTGCCCGTCAAGCGCATCGGTAGTTTGCCCGGTTCGCTCGGCTCTTATGCCGGCATCACCTTGGGCGTGCCGATCATCACCCTTGAGCTACCCAAGGACGCCAGCGACCTACGCCGGGCAGAGATTTGGCGAACTTATGGCGAAATGCTCGTTGCTGCGATCCAGTTTGTTGGGCCAGCCGAATAGACCAGACTTCTCAGCGCAAGAAAAAACAGCGAGGCTGCCTTCGTCCTGGAGGCGACCTCACTGTGCAACAACTTACTTGGTTGGCCGCTTCAATCCCGTTGAGCGCGGTAGCAATCTCGGCAATACACGGGCCGACCTTGCGAGGGCTTGAAGGGCACGGTGGTCGTCGCACCGCAGGATGCACAGACGGCCTCATGCGATTCTCGGGCTCCTCTCCCGCCGAATCCGCCCCGGCCTCCGCCTCCGCCTCCTCCTCCGCCGCCTCCGCCTTCAGTCTTGCGCTTTTCACGACATGGGCGGCAGCGTTTGGGATCGTTGGTAAATCCCCGCTCTGCGTATCGAGCTTGGTCGTCCGCCGAATGGGAAAAATCTTCGCCGCAATCGCTACACTTGATGTTCTTGTCCTCAAACGCCATGGGTTGATTCCTCCGAATCTGGGAAAGCCGCTGGTGGATAGGCTTCTGGAAATATTTGGTAAGTGATGGACTCCGAATTGGGAACTGCCCGATGGTTGACGGGCACGGGAAGCGGAATACCTCTGCCTAGGCTGAGAGCGCGACATGCTCTCCTCTAAGAACCCTGCTCATGTCAAACTTCCCACTTGGCAATGAGCACCCTAACTTGCTACACGCCCATCGAGTATGCCCTGAGTTGCCGCCCAGGTCAACAAGCGGCCAGATTACCGCTGTGCCGCCTGGGTGAAAATGGGACAGCTGATTATCGAGCAGCGCAAGAATGCCGGTCCCCGGCTCGCGAATCGACGATTCCATACCCTCCAGGCCCATCGCCGCGTAAATCTCGATCCGTCTGCACCCTCGACCGCACCACCCAGCCCCAGAGAGAATGATCCCTTTTTTGGCCATGGGCGTGCGGTGAAACGGCGAAACGAGGAATAATAGAGGGGCCCGGCCTGTTGTGCTGGATATGACAATGATCCTCATCCTGAGCGTGATCCTGCTCGCATACGCCAATGGTGCGAACGACAACTTCAAAGCGGTGGCTACGATCTACGGTTCTTCAACGCTGAGCTACCGGCAATCGCTGCTGGTTGCGACCATCGCCCAGCTCTTGGGGTCGGTTACCTCGGTAGTCCTGGCTGGGGCGTTGCTTCACGCCTTCGGTGGCAAAGGCCTTGTTCTTGCAGAGGTAGTAGCCAATCCCTTGTTCCTCATCGCAGTCAGCGCAGGTGCAGCCGCTACTGTTCTGCTGGCTTCCAAGTTTGGCTTCCCGGTCTCTACGACGCATGCGATCATCGGCAGCCTGACCGGCGCGGGGTTAGCCTTGGCATCGACAGAGTTCGTTTGGTCTGGATTGGGGCCTAAGTTCATCGCCCCGCTGCTGCTTACTCCGTTGATGGCCACGGTGGCAGCAGCGTTGCTCTATCCGCCGCTGAGCCGAATTCGCAAGAAGATGGGCGTTGGATCCTCGACCTGCCTCTGCGTAGGCACACAAATCGAACCCGTTGGGGTGATGGCTGATGGTGTCCTGGTCACCAAAGAAAGCGGTGTGCGCCTCAGCGTAGCCGAAGCAGCCCAGTGTCGAACACAATACAGCGGTGCGATCGCAGGAGTAACTGCCCAGCAGCTAGCCGACTGGCTCCACATTCTGTCGGCCTCGTCTCTTGGATTTGCTCGTGGGATGAACGACACCCCCAAGGTCATGGCTTTGCTCGTTGCCGCAGCCTGGAGCGGTTTTCAGCCGCGCATCGCACTCTCATTCGTCGCGGCTGCGATGGCTTTGGGCGGCGTATTACACTCAGCCCAAATCGCCAGGACGATGGGCAAACGGATCACAATCATGAACAGCGGACAGGGCTTGCTCGGCAATCTGGTGGCGAGTTGCCTGGTCATCGGCGCATCCTTGCTTGGATCTCCGGTATCGACCACCCATGTTTCGACAGGAGCAATCTTCGGGATAGGCCTCTGGACCCGGAGCGCGAATCGGCGCGTTGTCATCCAAATACTCTTGGCTTGGTTGATCACACTTCCAGTCGGAGCCGCGATCGCCTACAGCATCGCCATGACGGGCTGAGCTTGCATCATCCAGTAAGAAAACCCTTGCAGGGTTTCTATCACGCCTGGTAGTGTAAAGACTTGATCGGCCTCGGCGAATAACTCACCGGGACTAGAGTAGCCCGGGGCAACTCGTTTGGGCGGATCATGAATTGGAGCAAATTCCATGCAGTACTCTATACCTGTACGGTTTTTCATCTGTACACCGATGATCCTGGCGAATTGGAGTCTCGCAGCGACCCAGCCCGCCGCCGCTACGCGAACGATCACACTCTTCGAGAGAATGTCTGGGCAGATCATCAGGACCCAAGCCCTCTTGGATGGTGGCGAAGTGTTCCTGCCGATGGATGTCTGGGTGGATCAACTGGGGCTGACTCGCAAAGCCCTAGCGGGAGACAGAGTCGGTATTTGCAGGGAAGATCTCTGCATTCCCTTCTCGGTGGGAGACGTCGCGACCTCTATACGTCGTGTCGGCCAGCGAGAGCTAGTCCCAGTCACCTACTTGGCAAAGGCGCTCGGCGGCATCGCCGTTTGGAACGCCAAGGAGGATGAGCTATTGCTCGATCTGACTCATGGGCCATCCGCTGAGGCAGCCATGGACGATTCAATCCTTGATCTATCCCTGCCTGATTTGAGCGGCAAGCAGGTTGCATTGACCGCATTTCGCGGCAAGAAGATTCTCCTCTTCGCCTGGGCATCCTGGTGAGCCTGCCGAGCACAGTTGCCCGGGTGGCAGCAATTCTATGAAGAACACCGGCACCAGAATTTTGAGCTGGTCTCGATAGCAGTTGATGTGCAAGGCGCTATGAAAGCCAAGCCCTGGCTGTCCAAGGCAGAGGCTACCTACACTTCGCTGCTGGATCGGGACACGAAACTGGCGACCCACTTCGGTGTCAAGTACATTCCGTTCTACGTCCTCCTCGATGAACGCGGCAAGGTTGTTCAGCCTCCCCGGCTTGCAGAGGTTGGCGACAAGTCTCAGCGCGACTCCATTGCCACTTGGCTCGAACATGGCGGGGTTGCGCTCCCCACTCAAAGAGAAGCAGCCACCACTGACTCGTCCAAGGCAGAAATAGAGCTGCGTTGCGCCTTGGCTGCTCTCTACTTGCAGAACCAAGAGATTGACCAAGCTGTTATCCAATTGAAACGCGCATTGCGGCGAGACCCGGACAATTGGCTTGTTCGCAAGCAAATCTGGGCCATCGAGCATCCCGAGAAATTCTACGAAGGCAATGTTGATTTCGGATGGCAGAGGGACCAGCTAAGAGCAGATCGCACCACCGAAGAGGCCGAGACTAACCGGTAGCGGCCAACCTAGACAGGCGGAAAGAGAAGCGCAGCCAGCGCAGCGATGTTCTCGTGATCGACCTCGCGGACGCGGCGGTGGCTTTGTATCCACCTCTCGGCGTGGGATTCAAAAACGGAGCGGCCCAATAGAAGCACCGTTGGGTTTTCCAGCCGCAAGTCGGCGGCCAGCCTGCGCAACATGTCCCGTTGACGCAGCGGCAAATCCAATTGGGACTGCAACCGACGAAACAGCTTACCAGGCTCACGCAAATCTTGACGACGGCGTCTCTTGTCCAGCTTGTAGAGCATCACCGTCAAGGCCGCTACCGCCAGCATGCCAAGCATGACGGAGAGCAGTTCCCAACCCGTCCCTTCGCGGGATAGGTAGCGAGAGACAGACTGCAATCGATCTAGCTGGCTGGCCTGCATGATGATCGGCTGGTTCATATTCAACGACTCCGCCCCGCCCCCGTGAGCATGTGGTTGTCTAGGCGCAAGATGGTCTTGAACACCCGATCCGCCCGGCGGCGGACACGCTCCTCTGGATCGTCATGGGCCATCTCTTCGATCTTCTTGATCAGACTGCCCAAGTTCATCCGCTCGACCACCCAAAGCGCGCTAATTCGGTGGGCCTGGGATTCTGCGTCCAACATATCCAGCACGGTTTCAGCCGCCTCATGGGCTTCGTGCTTGAGCAGAACAGCCGCAGCGGTTGCCCTGACGCGGTGATTCGGCGAGCTCAGTTTCTCGACCACAATTCGGTTGTCGTCGGCAATCCCGAGGCGGTCAAGGGCCTCGACCGCGTTGGACTGCACGCGGGCGTCAGGGTCATACAACGCCCGACGAACAACGCGGCGAGCGGTGGGACCATCCAACTCTGCCATCAGGGCAACGGCTTGGCTGCGGTTCAACGGCTCGGGGTCACCAGCCAGTTTGAATAAATTCTCGCTCATCGCCCCGGCTAACCCCAACAACCTGACGATTTTCAGCAGTTGGCCTCGCCCAGCCACATCTGCCAGTAGTAGTTTCGCCTGAATCAGTTGGGTCAAATTGTCGCAGTTGCGCTGGAGCGCTTGACCGCGGGCAAGTTGATCCTGCTCGCTCAGCTGGTCGAACGAATTGAGGTAGACTTCGAACGGATGCTGCTGTTGCTGCGCTTCAGCATGGGGAATCGCCGCGGAGTGGTTCTGCTGCCAAGCTGTTCGGCCACGCAATTCCCGTTCTGCCATGTTGGCTAGCTGCGTACCTTTGCGCTGGGTCAACGCCCGGAGCAGGCTGGTCGCCTGTTCTGTTTCGAGGCTACACAGTCGATCAAAGACAACCGGCTTGACCAAGTCTGGACCAGAAACGAGCATCCTCTGGTAGACGGCAACTTTGGCGTTAGGGGTCATCCCGCTGGCAGCTATGAGGCGAATGGCGCCAACAGCTTCTGAATCTGTAAGAGAAAGCAATGCGTCCGGGTCAGCGGTCAGCCACGCCCATTGACGGATACGGGCCATCTCGTGACCAATTCTTGGATCGCTCAGCAGCCATGACTCAGCCATGAGTCCTTTTAGGAACTCCATGTGCGTGCAACTGCCAATTTGTTTGGCCACCGCCACGCGCAATTCGCGGCTTTGCAGCGCGCGCAGGGCGAACCCTGCCAGACCTGGGTCCTGTGGATTGGCTAACACCTCCAGGATTGCCCGGCGGAACCTGCTCCGCGCCGAGGAGGCTTTGGTCAGTAGCACGTCTTCGAGCAAATCGGACAAGTACATCGCAGCCGTAAGCACTTCAAACCGGAAGTGAAGATCCCAACAGTCGATCGCCCTCTCCAGGGCTTGGGCTAGGTTGTTTCCGTCGCGCAGTAGATCAGCGCCTGCCTCAGAGTTCAGCGCCAGAGTTGTGCGCCGCTCGATGAATCGCCGGGCCATTAACTGCAACCCAGCGGCAGCGGCAGCCCGCGTCTTGGGACAGGCGATGCGCAACGCCTCAGCCAGCAGATACGAAAGCCGCGGATCGTCCACCCGCTGGATGAATTTGATGGCACTAAGCCGAACCTCGGCTGACTTGTCGGTGACAGCTAGCCGAGCACCGGTGAACAGCCGGTCAGATCGAGTAATAATCTGCTCTTGCAGCACCTCGTCCAAGCCCGAAAAGGCAGCAACCAGTGCAAGCATCCCCCGCTCCTGCCCCCGGGCCAAGAGCGTCTCAACAGCCCAAAGCCGCTCATCAGCATCCAACTGAGGCAGAACCTCAATCAAGGCATCGTCGATGGCTAGGTTAGGCGCGTCGAGCAAGAGAGCATAGACCCTGGGACCAGCGGTGTCGGGGAAAGTTGGCATACCACTATTGTTATCGGTGATTTGGGCAGGGATAGGTGAGCAAGGCCTCTCGCAAGGCTAGGGACAGCCCTGCTCGGCACAGGCCAAGCCAGCGTACCGCGACCAGAGGCACATAAGAGCGTGGATGTTCCTTCATTGTGTCCGTCAGTCTCGGGGGGCAGCGTTATCAAGCGGCCCAATCTGCTCCCAGATTCCAGCACATCGCGGCAGTACCTTGAGAGCTGCGCATGCTAAATAATCCCAATGGCACAACTGCCTGAGATTTTTGTTCTCGCTGGTAGCTACATGAACCTCATGCGATAATTCGGGTAAGTGCTTGGTTGTCGTCACCCACAGTCGCGCGGGCGGCGAACCGATGATTCACGACCAAGCTCGAAACGAGGAATTAGAAATGGCAGCCCGAGAGCAACTCTAACATCAACGTGAATCCCGCGCTTCTCGAGGAGCGCTTCCGCGATATGGTCATGGGTCTGACCGAAGCCATCGACCTCGAAGTCGCCGGAAGAACCCGCGAGGGCCTACCGATACACATCAGCGACAACCTCAAAGTCGTTGACGCCCGGAAGACCGACTCAGTTTCCGCCTAGTCCATTATAGCCATCACATCTAGCAGGAAGGCGTACTCGAAAGCTGTCTCTTCGAGCTTGCTGTATCGGCCTGACTTGCCTCCGTGGCCTGCTCCCATGGCTACCTTTAGCATTAGGCGATTGCTGCCGGTCTGGGTTGCCCGCAGCTTGGCGGTCCACTTGGCAGGCTCCCAGTATCCTACGCGGGGGTCGTTCAGGCCTGCGGTGATCAGCATCTGGGGATAGTTTTGGGCCAAGATGTTGTCCACCGGCGAGTAGCTCAGCATGTAGTCAAAATACTTCTGCTGGTTCGGGTTGCCCCACTCCTCGTATTCGATGACCGTCAGCGGAATCGACGGATCGAGCATGGTGGTGACCACATCAACAAAGGGCACTTTAGCTACCACAG
The DNA here is from genome assembly GCA_029260235.1 of Phycisphaerae bacterium. Classification (GTDB taxonomy): domain Bacteria; phylum Planctomycetota; class Phycisphaerae; order UBA1845; family UBA1845; genus OFTM209. Next base: position 19,325 of record JAJDDP010000106.1, read on the forward strand.
CCTCGAACAGGTCGGGGCGCATGTTCGTCACTGCCCCCATCAGCAGACCTCCGGCGCTCGCACCCATCATGGCCAACCTATCGCTTTTGGTGAATTTCTGATCGATCAGGTATTCGGCGCAGGCGATGAAGTCGGTAAACGTGTTCTTCTTGTGGAGGTACTTGCCGTCCTCGTACCAAGGCCTGCCCATCTCGCCACCACCGCGGATGTGGGCGATGACATAGACGAAACCGCGATCCAGCAGGCTGATCCGCGTGGATGAGAAGCCAGGGTCCATGGCGTAGCCGTAGGATCCGTAACCATACAACAATGTCGGATTCTCTCCGTTGCGCGTGGTCCCCTTGCGATAGATAATCGAGATAGGCACGCTTGCCCCGTCCGGAGCTGTGGCCGTCATCCGCTCAGACTGATAGAGCGACGGATCGTACCCGCCCAGTACTTCATCTTGCTTCTTAAGCTCTCGCTCTCCCGTGTTCATGTTGAAATCAAAGACCGAGGGCGGCGTGATCATCGAGGTGTAGTTGAATCGGAGCGTGTCTGCTTTGAACTCGCGGTTATCCCCATCCGAGGCGGTGAATACCGGCTCAGCGAACTCGATATAGCGCTGTTGCCCTGTTGCGAAGCTACGGATGGCTATTTGCTTGAATCCATTCTTGCGTTCGAAGATTACCAGGTGGTCGGAAAAGGCCTCGACCCGGTCAAGCTTGATGGCTGGTCGATGGGGGATGACTTCCTGCCAATTCCCTATTGATGGGCTTGCCACGGGTGCCTCGACCAGCTTGAAGTTCACCGCATTGTCGTTGGTCACGATCAAGAAGCGGTCACCATGATGCACGACCCCGTATTCCATGTCCTGCTGCCGTGGTTGGATGGTCACAAAGCTGCCACGTGGGTGATCTGCGTCGAGAAAGCGAACCTCCGAAGTGACCTTGCTGTCCAGGCTCATCAAGATGTACTTGTGGGTCAACGTCTTGGACAAGCTGACGAAGTAGGCGTCGTCAGATTCGTGATACACCAACTCATCAGCCGAAGAAGCAGTGCCGACAACATGGCGGAACACCTTGTAGGGTCGCTTGGCTGCATCGAGCGTGGTGTAGAAAACGGTTTGATTATCGTTACCCCATTCGAGGCCATAGTAGGTGTTGGGTACCTCGTCGGATAGCAGTTTGCCGGTGGCCAAGTCTTTGAACCGCAAGGTGTAAGTCTCTGAACCAGTGGTGTCGGTCGCATAGGCCAGCAATTTGTGATCGGGACTGTAGGCGAATCCGCCCAGCCGGAAATAGTTCTTGCCTTCCGCTAGTTGATTGAGATCGAGCAGAACTTCCTCTGCCGACTCCAGGCTGCCGTGCTTTCGACAGTAGATGCGGTATTGCTTGCCCTCGACTGTCCGCGTGTAGTAGTAGTAATCGCCGTCCTTGGCTGGGACGGTTTGATCATCCTCTTTGAGGCGGGCTTTGAACTCCTTGAAGAGCGTTTCTTGAATCCGTTTGGTGTGCGACATGAGCTGAGCAGTATGCTCATTCTCTTGTTCCAGGTATTCGATCACCTTCGGATCGGTTTTGTCGTTAAGCCAATAGTAGTTGTCCGTCCGGGTCACACCCAAGTGGGTGGTGACGTGCGGCTGAATCGAGGCAATCGGCGGAATAGGCATCCGGCCGGTCGCACAGCCCAGCACAGCCAGCGCGGGCAGGCAAAGGGCCAGCATTTTCGCGCAATCCAAGAGCGATGCATTGGGTGAAGATATCATGTTCAACTCCGGCAATGGTTCCAGGCCCGCCACGCGGAACAACAGCCCGCGTCAGGTTAGTAGGCCAGAGATTGTGCAGCGAATGGAGGTTCGGTGCAAGCGAGTGCGTAATGCGCTGACACTAGCGGCTTGCAGACTGCTTGCGAAGGGTCATGTCGAAGTTGCGAACCATAGTCTTGTACACAGACGCAATGATAGCCAACCAGACCAGCATGGAGATACCACTGCCCAGGAGGAGGAGGCCTCGGATCTTAATGATTTGCTTGGGCAGGACCGTTGGGTCATCAAGAAGAAGCGCAGGGTCGCCAATAATGCTGATGGCCGTGTACGGCCACGCCGGTGCGAGCAGAGCGCCGTATACATCGAAGGCGCGGGTGATCTCGTTCCACAGGGCTGATACAGCCAGCATGATCAGGATCATAGTGCCTAGGCTGACCATGACCGCTTTGACGGTTTTCTTGCTCCTCAAAGAGACATGCATACCCAACATGCACGCCCCAGCCGTGTAGGCAATCATGAGCAAGGCTAGAAGCCCTGCGGACTCGACATAGGCTACCCGCTCAGCATGGCCCTTGATCATGTCGTACAGAGCGAACATCAGCAGGCTCGCTGTCGGCACGGCAATCATGGGCAGGGTGAAGCTGACCAAGCCTCGCAATTTCCCGAACACGATGTACTTGCTGGTCAGGGGCGTAGTTAGCAGCAGGTCGATGGTGTTGGCCTCGCGTTCCTTGGTCATGGCCATCGCCGCGGTATTGGTGGAGATTAGCAGCACCAAGCCGAACTCGATCATCACCAGCTCCGACAACCACTCCCGTGTCACCCCGGCGGATAGACCATTCGTGGAGCCGTATTCCACCAGTAGCCAAACGGCGGCGACTAGACCTCCTGCGAGCAACGCGTACCGAAAGGCACCCCCGGTAATCCCCGATCCTCGAGCAGCAGCTTCGCGCCATGCTACCGGATTCTTCCAGACCGTTTTGGGCTTGCGGCTTCGTTCTCCACTGGCCCTCTTGCCGAATTTCTCAGCCAGCCTGCTTATCACGGTGGACTCGCCCTGCTTGGTACCGCGCCGAACAAAGAACATGCTGGCCAAAGTCAAGATGAAGGATGCGCCGAGAGTCAACCCGACATAGGCGGTCTGAGGTGCGGAGTAGAAAAACGCCCAAGGCCAACCTCGATGGGCGACCAAGCCTACATCGGGCGCTTGGACGCTGTTGAGGGCAACCTCCAGCGCTAAGAACGGATGATAGGGTGCCAACCAGCTGAGTCGGCGATTTCCGGTGACACTCTGCGGAGCCTCTTCAAGCCATGCGCCGCTCCAACTCGATGCCAATGCATACACAATCAGCAGGTATAGCCCGATGGTCAGGTAGAACGAAAAGATAGTCCGCCTTGTGCCGATACCAACCATGCTAATAGCGATGGCCAACGATCCGGTCAGGACGGCTGTTCCGCCCGCTATCGAAAAACTCTGGATGATTTGCGACGCGGTCACGCCACCATACACCATGGTGATGAAGAAGATCGGCAATCCCGCCAGCAGTAGCATGAGCACGAAGTAGAGCCGGCTCATGAGTGATCCAAAAATGATTTGGGCGTTGGACAGCGGCGTTGTCAGGAGGATGTTGTAGGTCTGGGCGTCCTTCTCTTGGGTGATCGCGCCGGCTGTAAAGATCGGCGCCAGGAAGCACATCAAAGCCAATTGGGCATAAGAAGCCGATGTAAACGTTGCAGAGGCGCCCTTGGCCAAGTCTGATAGCAGTGTGCTCGCATCACCCAGCTTGGCCATCATTGCCACGAGCACGACAAACAGCAGGATGGTCAAATAGCCGAAACGCAGCCACAAGTGGCGAGGCCGCCTCGAAGCACCCTGCACCACGCGCACCAGGATGGGATTGCCGGGCAACAAGTGCCACAACCACAGCCAGATTCTTGTTAGTGCAGACTGCATACGACTCCGTGCCTCTCGCCTTTCGTGCGGAACTTCCTCTATCGATGTGCGGGACCAGAAACAGCTCGGCTCATTGCACCAGACCCTTGGTGAGTCGCATGAAGGCCGTCTCCAAGTTGACTTCTTCCTCTTTGATTTCGCAGAGGCGAAAATTGTTTTGGATCAAGGTCTTGGCGATGCCGGTGAAATCGTGCGTCGCGTTCTCCAACTCTATGATCAGGGCGCCATTCTGCTGAGCAACCGATTTAACACCCCGTATCCGTTTCAGCAGCTTGCCAGCCAACTCCTGCTGCTCAGCCACTTTGACATGCACCCGCGTTCCTCGCTTGGCACGGGCAACAATTTCCTCCAGCGGGCCGTGGAACAGCAGCTCGCCGCCCTCAAGGATGCCTACCGTCGTACATAGTTCAGCCAGTTCGTGCAGAATGTGGGAGCTGATGATGATCGTCTTGCCCATGTTGCGCAGTTCTTTGAGTAACTCACGCATCTCAATTCTGGCCCGCGGATCAAGTCCACTGGCCGGCTCGTCAAGGAGCAAGACTTTGGGGTCATGCAACAGCACGCGGGCGACACTTAGTCGTTGCTGCATCCCGCGAGAGAGCGAATCTACCAGGGCATCCCGCTTTACTGTCAAATCTGTCAACTCGAGGACATCCCCAACGACGCGCTTCCGCTGTTGGCCGGTGATGTTGTACGCGCTAGCGAAGAATTCCAGATACTCCTGCACGACCATGTCTTCGTAAGCGCCAAAGAAGTCCGGGACATAACCGATCAGCGGACGAATTTTTCGCGATTCATAACCAATCACGTTGCCGCAAATGCGGGCTTCTCCCCATGTGGGCTGAAGTAACGTAGCTAGAATTTTAATAGTGGTAGTCTTGCCCGCACCGTTCGGGCCGATGTAGCCGAAGCACTCTCCATCCTCGATTTCAAGATTGAGATTGTTCAGCGCAATCAGCTTGCCGTAGCGCTTGGTTAGATTGATGGTCTGGACGATCACAGTTTGTTGGCCCTTGCTCTAGTGGTCCGATTCTGTCCTTCGGAATCTGCCCCTCCATGCCCGGATACCGGGATAACGAAGCGGTACATCGTATGGGGTTGGTCGGGCAATAGCGGTTTGTAGGCTGCACTGCCCGTTCGCGTACAAAGCGTAACCGGTCCCTGGTCATCCGCAAAGCCGATGAGCATGAATCGCTCTTTGGTAATCATGTCACTCACATCGAGTTGACGACAATGCCGACGACTAATGTCGCAGCCGCCCGGGGAAAAGCTCTGCGGGAGGTTCCGCGGGTCAAGCTCGCTCAGCATGGTCATCATGAGAAGCGCATCCTGGTAGTCAGCCAGATTGAAGTCTGCAACCTCTTTACCAGCACCGCCGAACGGATTGTTGGTGACGAACTTTTTACCCCAGTTGACTTGGTTTTGCCCTAGTCTTCGATCCAGCATCTCCTCTATGCTCAATCGACCCAATCCCGAGGGTGAACTCCAAACACGCCCAGCCAAGTCAATGGTCTCGCCTGCCTCAATGGTGCCGACCGGGTGAATCAAGACTTGGACTATCGCGTCTTTGGACGATCGGGGGCCGATGTTTACCAACCCAGCCTGGCATGGGTCCTGAAGTGGCTGGACCAGAATGCAATCCCGCAGCGCAACGCCCAGATTGTTGGTGACAGAGCTTCCTTCGGCGATTACCATCATGGAGCGTTGAATGCTATCGTCGGTGTTTGGCTCTACAATGATCTTGGCATCGACAGTTTGTCGTAGCTGGCCAAACCAGCGACCTTCGAATTGCTTGAGGGTCGCCCGCACGGGCACACTTTCGAGGGCTGCGCTGGCTGGCACCATGCGATATCGCGAAGGGTCCGTATAGCCATCACTGGCTGACCGGCTTTGATTCCCTGACGGCAGGGGCTTCAAACAACAGGCAGAGCTGCCCGGTTTTTCCTCAGCGGTGTAGTCAGCCGGCATCCACACGTCCGGAAATGAGTGGATAGCAGTCTTGAGGCCGAAGTAGGCAGTTGCCATAGCTTCGGACTGGCCGACCTGGGCATCAACAATGGTCAATTGTTGAAGCGATTGCCCGACGCCGCGCATTGCTTGGACAGCCACCAAACTCAGGACCGCCGCCCCACCAGCTACAACCGCAAAAGCACTCCAAGCATGCCGCGTCCAACTCCGCGAACGGAGAAACGCCCACGATCCGAATGTGGAAACGCCAACGTACACAATCGAGAATAGTAGGGCCGCCAAGAGGTATAGACCTGTTGATCTTCGGAAACCGGTCGTTTGTTCCAGATAAGGAAACAAGGGCGCCACGTTGGGGGGCGTATCGACCCCACTCCGCAACTGTCTCAATTGTAGAGTGCGCTTGAAGAATTCGATCGGGCTTAGCCCGGTCTCCTGCATCAAGTCGCTCAGCTCAGCCCCGACGAAAGTGACCACACCGCGCCCGAAGAAATGGCGGGCCGCCAGCACCGCGTCACCGTCATCCTCGAGGACCAACACGCTTGCCCCTTGCTTGGCCTCGCAGAGCGCAGTCGGGATAGGCTGCTTGTAGCCTTCAAAAGCGCCGGGCCCAGCATTGAACAGCTTGGCCGTCAACTGTGTTAGGGTTTTCTGGTTGGCTACGCTGGTGACTTTCACCGGCAAGAGCGCGGCCAGCCGCTCTTCCTGCATGAGCGTGTCGGTAGTCTTAGCCGCCGCAATCAACAGCTTGCCTCCGTGGCGAACCCATGTCGAAAGCGCCTCAATTTGATTACCGGTCAAATCGGTCGCAGTTGCTCCGTCCCAGACAATGCCATCCACCGCATCAAGACCCACCCATCGATCCGGCAAGTCTTCCGGTCGCAAATGGGCCACGCGAATCAGGCCGTCGAACTTGTCCTTCTGATCTTCACCCTCCAAGAAGGCGATCTTGCCGACCGCACCGTTGCTCAGAGATAAGATCAAGCGAGAATCGTCCTGCAGACGCTCCGGCATCTGAGCGGGCATCAAGGCATCGGACAGACTCGGATCTCCCTCCGAAGCAACCCGCACAGCTTCGCCATCTTCGTTGAGCACTTCGATGCGGATGAGCCCGCCTGAATCGGCGGCCGGCCCAACCACGCAGTAAAGAACGTATCGGCGCTGGGGAGAACTGTCAGCCTGGAGAAGAACCTTCACTTGGTCGTAAGGCAAGTCACCATCTTTGTCGCGCTGGGCTACGCGGAGATAGCCGTTAAAGTGATCCGCCCCACGCAGCGACAAATCCACGATCACCGGCGCCCACCCACCGGTGCGAACCGAATCACCGTAAGAGGTGGGAAACCCGACGTGGACCACCCTGCCGACGACCTGCCCCGAAGCAGGTGATCCCGCCACACCGAATATGGCAACGCCGAGTGCGATCCACTTCAATCCGCAGGGCATGCAAGACCTCCCACCGCGACACACGAATCACTGATACAGCCCATCTTCGACGAAAACGCGACATGCGCTGCTGCCCACTTCTTTGAGGACCGCAGCATACATGATATGCCCGGCACTTTCACAGGGGCAAATATGTGTGGAACAAATCCGTAGGTCTTGCGCCTGCTGCATTAGGAACTCCACGCCAGGGCATGCCCAAGCCAGGCAACCTCGGCGCACACACCGACCGTACCTCCCCCCATTCTTGTTGCGGGTTGACCAACTCTTACAAGTTTTGAGGAAATTCGAGTGCGCCCAGGCCGCTTGGCAACTCAATCGGCCCTACGTGCCCAAGGCGTCAGCGGCCTTTGGTATGCCTCGATTGGTTTGAAATTGGATTTGGCGCTTTCACTCCAGCGAACCTGAATGGCAGCACTGATTGGCTCAAGCCAAGACCGGTCTCAAAACCTCTTGACGCGGACATGTCAGATGGTGCTATCTGGATCAAGAGAGGCAGCGACCAGCCGGGCGAGAATCGCTGGAAATACCGCGCGGGGATAATTCGCGTCTGGCAGTGGATGCGGGCGTGATGGTATCCGGAGGATTATGCGGTCGTTGCTGCCCTACAAGAGGGTTTCTTGCTCCTGAACGACACTCCGCTTGGGATCAAAGGCTCGATTTGCTATGATGGAGTCGCTCTGAGCGGGAGTGGGCCGTCACACCCTCTTGGCCGGGCCGGATCGTCCGTCATTCGGGTTTCTCCGACTATCGAGAGGCATTGCGTGATAGCAAATCTTCTGTTCAAACATAGCTCTCTGAATACAAGCACCCTTCGGCTACCGTGCGTGCATACGGTTGCAGCTTTCTTTGCAAGTGTGGCCGTCGCTAGCGGCCAGCAATTCGTCCAGGAAACCGCCTCAAGATTCCCCAATCCGAACCCTGCTGACTACACCAATCAGCTCACTATCGGCGACATCGATGGCGATGGAGACCTAGACATCATCTTCGCCAACGGCGGCGGGTTCTCCTCTCCCGGCTCGCCTGAACTACTGCGTGTCTACAGCAACAATGGATCAGGATTTTTCACCGACTCGACTATCGGAGCCACCGGCGGTGTCACCGGATTGTTCCGCGGAGTGGAACTCGGTGATGTTGATGGCGATGGGGATCTGGACATGGTAGCCGTGCAAGACTTCAACCTGCCGGCGGATCTGCTGATCAACACTGGGGGCGGCCGATTCGCCAGCGCCGGGGCAGCGCGACTCCCAGCCATCACCCTCAGCAGTTCGCGGGCACAGTTCGGCGACGTGGACAACGATGGCGATCTGGATCTGTTCATCGTCAGCGGCACTTCCAGCAGATTCGACTGCGGACAATACCGCCTCTACACCAACGACGGAGCCGGTTTCTTCACCGACCAAACGGGCATCCTGTTTCCACTCGGCAATGTGTGCAACAATATGGATTGCATCTTCGGCGACATCGACGGCGATTTTGACCTGGACATCCGAACTTCCAGCACCGGCACCGACAACAGCCGCCTGTATCGCAATGATGGATTCGGTGTGTTTTCCGAGGTCGCCGGCGTCCCTGCTGACAGCTCAGCCTATTCCTACGACTTCGGTGATGTCGATGGCGATGGCGACCTCGATCTGCTGGGGGCAAACGCGGGGGCCAGCAACAGTGAGAAGCTACTGATCAACGACGGGGCTGGCAACTATATCGACTCTAGCGCGTGGCTGTTATCCAACCCCAGTATCGATGACAACGACAGCAAATTCTTCGACTACGACAACGACGGCGATCTAGACTTGATCATCGGTGCGTTAGGCGGAACGTCAGAGCGCATTTATAACAACGAAGGAACGGGCCTATTTTCAGCCACAGCAAATGTGATTTCGCTGCAGACCGATTCTACGCTGGACATCATGGTGGCTGACTTGAATGGCAACGGAAAACTGGACATCGTCACTGCCCAGGGAGAATCCGGCAATTTCCAAAACCGGATCTATATCAACAATGGCCCAGCCGACTCGATTGCGCCCAACATCGTCAAGACCGAGATTCATCCGGACACAGCAGACACAGCTGGACCCTACGTTGTTCGTGCATCGATCCTCGATCAGATGAGCTCTGATCGAAATTTCTTCGACAAGGGAATCTCGCTCAACTACACCGTAAATGGCGGAGCAACTCTGACTATTCCTATGCGGCACAGCGGCGGACAGATCTATCGTGGCGAACTGCCAGGCCAACCGAATGGTTCCAGCGTGTCATATTGGGTCACTGCTACCGACTTCGCGAACAACACAGGCACGGACGGCACCGAAACATTCCTGGTGCAAGAACTCCTGTTCGACTCCGACAATGATGGCGACATCGACCTTACTGATCTCAGCAATTTTGGCTCCTGCATATTGGGGCCTGATGTGGATTACCCCGCCGAGGATGCCTGCCTGATCCATGATGCAGACGATGATCTCGATGTCGATCTGGACGACTTTGATGGGTTCCTGATAGCGTATTCGGGCTAACTCTCTGCTATCGACTGGCCATTCCAATAGCACGCCGCGATCCCCGTCGATGATTCGACAAGCGAGCCTGAAGTAGCCAGAGATTGATCAGAACCGCCACACCGGCGTCCAGGCCACACGGACTTCCCGGGGCCCGAGCAACATCTGCCGTGGGAATGACCGAGCCATCACTGCTGGGAGCGGGGAGCTGCTCACCCTGCTTGTGCAGCACTTCCATCACCCGTCCGGTGAACAGTTCGGTATAGAACAACGTGCCTTGGTTCGAGACGGCCAAATCGACAGGCCCACCCGATACGCCCAAGATCTTTGTGTGCCCAACCACATGCCCGCCATCCAGCCGCACCCGAAATAGAGCCTGGCTCACAAAATCAAGATGGAACAGGTCGCCGGTGAACTCTTCGGGAAACTGGCCTCCATGATAGGAAACGATCCCGCTGATCGCCGCACCTTCTTCGCTGTAGGCCAAGATCGGATCAGTGTACCCCGGCGCGGCGTTCGCATCCTGAAAACCCTCCGCGTCAGGCCAACCGTAGTTGCCGGCCGCCTCTACGATGTTGATCTCTTCCCGGCGCGGTTCATTCATGGAGCCGACATCGCCGGTGATCAAACGACCATCTTGGGAAAAACAAAAGCGAAACGGATTACGAAACCCCAGCGCAAAAACAGCCCGCTTGGTGCCAGTGGGTGTCACAAAAGGGTTGTCGGCGGGAATCGACCCATCGAGGTTGATGCGACTGATCTTTCCAGACAACGTCTGCACTTGCTGGGCGTTTTGAGGAATATCCAGATCGCCGATGGAAAAATACAACTTTCCGTCGCCTCCGATTCGGACGCAGCCGCCGTTGTGGATACCGCCCTGGGTGGGCAAATTCCCCTTAAGCACAACCGGTTGCAGGCCTCGCCCATCTGTGTCGGTCAAGCGGATTATTTGCTGTTCGTGATCGCTAACGCAGGCCATCGCATATAGGTAGCCATTGTCAGAAAAGTCAGGATCGAGGACGATGCCCGACAAGCCACACTCCGCGAACTCGAAGACGTCGAGTTGTGCCCAGGGTTCCTCGTCCACTGCCCCGTTGGCAATGACGCGAATCAGCCCGCCGCGCTGGGCAACGAAGGTCCGGCCATCCGGGCCAATAGCCAGGGCGATTGGCTGGTCTAGCCCCTCGGCAAAGACGCGCGCCTCAAAATCTTCGGTATCTTGTCCCCTGCTTTGAGCACAAAGCCCCAAGAACATAATCCCAGCCAGAACAACCGCGTATTGTTGACGAATCAAAGCGTCGCTCTGTCCTTGGTATTTCGGTAGCACAGAAGTTGATTACACCGCTACAGGTCACATGCAAGCCTATCTGAACAGCGAAGAGCCTACAGATTCATTGAATGACTCCCCTCCCACCTGGAACACTGGAGCAGGGTCGAACCCAAGCCAGTCTCGGATGCAGCTGCCAAATACTGCCCTGAAATCGACGTAGTAGGGTAACGAGTCTTCTCTCAAATCCGCCGAAGTCACCCGCTGGCCATGCAGACCGCCGTTCACTTGAGGCCCGACCAGAATCATGTGCCCGCCCTGCCCGTGGTCAGTACCAGGGCTTCCGTTTTCAATGTTGCGACGACCAAATTCCGAATAAAAGCAGATGCAGGTCCGCGACCACAGTCCCATGGCTTTCAGGTCGCCCACGAATTGACTAAACTCGTCGTTGAGCTTAGGAAAGAGTGATTCCTGGGCGGTGTTTTGCTCTCCGTGGGTGTCGAACCCGCCAAAACTCAGCTTGAGGATCTGCGTACCCAAGTCAGCCGACGCCAGCTTGGCCGCGCGATAGAATTCGCCGCGGGCTTCCCCGGTCGATTCAAATCCTTCGGTTCGGCTTCGGATTTCCTCGCCCAACTCATCAATTTTTGCATAGGTATCCAGGATAGCCTGTTGCGATGCGTTGCGGTTGCGTTTCAATTCAGCCAGCCGACCGAAAGCATCTTGGGCTGCCCCCCTGTAACTCTTGTCAGGGTAGCCATAGTTCTCCGGATCGCCGATGGTGCGCGTATCCAGCACGCCGAAAGGCTCGTCGAAGTAGCTTTTCTTCAATCGATCATACCAGTGGCCATTGATGCCGGTACCGCCCGTTAGATTGCGCACCCCAAACTCGAAGATCTCTTGACTTTCAAAGTGCGAACCGTTGGCGTCTGGGTAGCCTACCTGCTGAACGATAGCGACCTCATTCTGAGCAAACAGGTCGATGAACGTCGGGAACAAGTTGTTGATGCCATAGCCCGAGTCGCCAGGCAGCACCCCCACTTGATCCTGGGTAAGGGCCAACAAAGGACGGTTGCTCTGATAGACCGAATTCGAATACGGAGCCAAGAAGCTAAGCACGTCAAAGCCGCCGTTAAGTTGGCAGAGCACCAGCAGATTCCCCGTCCCGCCCGCAGACTGGGCAAAAGTCGAAGCAACCGTACCAAGGAGCGGATCAGCAAAGGCCATCGCCCCCAAACCCCATCCTGCCTTGGTTAGGAAACTCCGTCGCGTCAGAATTTGGCACTCTTTACACTCACTCATAACCTGCCCCCCGTTGGTCCTACCCTGTTTCCATTGTCGCGGTCAAACCTACTGCCCGATCAATGCGGTGACTTCAATCAGCGGCCCATGACCCGTTCATCCATGGCCATCAAGCGGATCATCTCGAATACATGCCTCGGTTGATTGTCCGGTTCTTCCAGGTGAAATGCCCGCCATCCATTCTGATCCAGAACTTCGATGTAGATGTCGATTTCATCTTCGGTCAGATTCAGATGAAAAACCCCGGCAATGCGTTCGACGATGTCGCGGCGGACTTCTCGCTCTATCCACTGGCTCTGCGGTGGCAAGAGATGAAAAGGCAGCCCTGCCGTATGTTCAGGTCCGTAATCCATCACCCGGCCTAGGGCATTGGATCGGTTGATCAGCCATTGGTCTTGCAGCCAGGCCTGCCCTTCGCTCCACCCTTCCACGCCTGGCGGATTCAGCAAGTCTTGCCCAGCCGCCGCCAAGTCGTGGCTCAGCTGATCGAACAGATAGCCCTGGGATTCCTCGCTGTAGATATGCATATCCAATGTCCGGGCGACCCCCACGAAGTGTTCCACCGGAGAGGTGATTTGGTTCCCATTCGCCTCAGACGAGAACATGGCTTGACTGGTCAAGAGAGTCCGTACCAGCGGTTCAATCTCAAATCCTCCGTTGGCAAATTGATTCGCTAGGGTGTTGATGAGCCCGTCGTTGGGATGATCGTGAATAAAGAACTCGAACAGGTTTCTGGCCACATAACGAGCTGATTCTTGCTGCTCCAGGGTCAAATCGATCATCGAAATGTAGTTGTAGTTAGCCGGCTGAGCTCGTTGGGGGAACACATCCTTTAGCGTCTCGTCGTGGTTGAGAAGGTCGAAGATTGGGCGGGCATCCAAGTCGCTCTCCCGCAGCAAGGTAATGCCCGTGAAACCCCGGGCACTCTCCCGAATGTCAGCCTCGTCGTACAGAACATCGCGCCCCAGCGTAAACAACTCCCAGAACTCGCGGGCGTAGTTTTCGTTGGGGCTATCTTTGGGACTGTTGGCTCCGTTTAGCCAAATCAACATGAGGGGATCGATGGTCAGTTCTTCGAGGAAGTCGCGGTAGTTTCCCAACGCATTGGTGCGCAACATCTGCCAATGCTTGATGGCCAATCCTCGATCCCGGCCCTCAAGAACACGGCGCGAAGTCGCGAAGCGGTCATGCCAAAATATGGCCAACTGCTCGGTCAGCGGATTGTTCCCATCGAGGAGGTAGACAAGCCAACGCTTGGGGATGTTGTCCTCGTATAGTTCCGCCAACTCAATGACGGAATCCGGCTCGGTCCGGCTCTCAAGCAGGTCATCTACGGTGGCTGACAACCCCTTCCGCACCGCGTCGTTGACTTGCTCGGGCGTTGCTCCAAAAGCAGCCCGGCGAAGAAGGTGATAGGCTTCGTTCGAGGTCAGCGTATCGCGATAAACAGCCACTGACTGCGCGGTCCCGCCGAACTCGAACCCGTCGTCACTGCTGCCCTCAGCTGAACCACCGCCACTCTCACCGGTAGTCCCGCTCGAGCCATCGCTCGCCGCATCGGCCGAGGAGCCGGATTCACCGCCTCCCCCGCCGCTGCCGGCTGCGCCGCAGCCCGACATGGCACTCACGCCCGCGATGATGATCGCCGACGTAGCCAACCACTGCCAAAACCTATCCCAAGTCAACATGCCTCAAGTCCCTCCCCGGCTATCGTTAGCCCGCGCAGAGCATCCCCGTGCGCGCAAGAAGCGCTTAGACAACACAAAACGCATTCAGTTCAACTCAAAGGGAAGCAGGCCTGGGCAGTCTCCGGCGGGCACTGCGCAGGCAACTCGGCAGGCATGACTTCTTTCCCCAAACCCCCAAGTGTCGTCATCTTACTATTTCAAATACCGCGGGACCATTGTCAAGCAAACTTGCAATCGGAACGCCTGCCTCAACCCCTACAAACCGACCAGCCGGTAAGCTCCGCGCCGGCGATCGTCCGGTTGGCAGGCAGGAGGCCTATGCCTGCATATCAATCCTTGAGACGACCCGCCAATCGGGCGATCTGCAGTTCCAGTCGCTTGATTTCGCGCGTTGTAGCGTTCTTGTTCATCTCCATGAAGTACCACATCTTCAACATGGAAACTGCTGACATGCAGAGAATGCAAGCCGATGCCCACATGATCATGTCCTTGGTCGTCTGGGCATCAAAGAATTTGACCGCACTCAGCACGCCCAACACCAAGAAGATCATCGTCAGGATACCCCCAAAAATCGAGAGCCAGCGCCGCTTGCCACGGCAGGTTTCGATGAGCATCTCGAACACTGAGGTTTCTTCGCTGAATTCATCGAACAGCTCAGCATCTTCCTTTCGCAGTTCTTCCCGAATCTTGTCATCCAGATCGTTCATGATATCGTCCTTTCCAGCGTTTGCCTCAGACGGTTTCTAGCATGATAAAGGCGCGACTTGACAGTGCCGATGGGCACCATCAAAACCCGGGCAATCTCGGTGACAGCCATCCCGTCCAAGTAGTGCAGCGATAAGATTGCCTTCTGCTCTGCGGGCAGCTGCTTCATCGCCTGACGAAGTCGGGCGGTTGCGTCACCGGTGCATGCGCCGTTCGACAACTCCGAAGAAACCGACGAAACTGAATTCTTCAAGCTCTCGGCGGCCTTTCGCTGCACGATGCGCCGCCGGGTCCAGTCGGTACACTTGTTGGTAAGGATGCTATAGGCCCAGGACCGGAATCGAGCCGGATCCTCTAACCGATTGAGGCCCCGCACGATGGAGAGCCACACCTCTTGGACAATATCGCGGGCAGCTTCTCGATCAGCAGTCAGCCGCCAAGCAAGGCGTCCAAGCCGCGGCTGCCATCGGGTGATGAGCGACTTTAGGGCCTCTCCATCCCCTTCCTGACTTTGCAGCACCAGCAGCTCATCCAAAATATCTTCGGGCGTTCTGCTCATCGTTCTGTCATACAGAGTCGCACCAGAGGTGAGAGGGTTCAAAGAAAACGCGGGCGACGCAGGTTATCGACCCCATGTCACTCGCCTGCTTAACGACAGAGCCAACCCACATAGATCGCAGCAGCAGCAGCTAGCCCGGTCAGCAGGATCTTGATCCAACTATAGGGCCTATCTCCTTGAACCTCGCCCGTGCCGGCGTTGATGACCACTTGATAGGTTTTCTCTTTGTAGCGGTAAGCCAGCATCCAAATCGGCAGCAAGAGGTGCTTGAAAGTCACTGCATCATCTCTCGTGCTGACGTACGTGATGCGCTGCGTGTCGCCGCCAATTCGACGGCGGATTTCATCCTCGATGATGCTACCCATGATATCCTTGGCTTGACTAAAGCCGGTAACCAAGGGCACTTCGTAAGTCCTGGCGAAGAACCCAGCCAGGATTTCTTCTTTGAACGGGAGGCAACGATCCAAAGGCCAAGGCTCCAAGGCGTTCAACCTCTTGGTCGGTAAGTCCAATGCAGCCGGCACCAAGATGTCATCTAGAAACAACTGAAACGAACCGCTGACCGGATACCACCGGGTCTTGCGCGTGCGCCGGCGGTTCTTCCCGCTGCCCGTGGTCACCCAGTAGTGTTCACCCCGTTGCCCCGCGTACTTGTTGAAAGTCAAACTGTCGAACGTCCAATAGGGCAGATAGACGCCGTTGAAGCAACCTTCAATTCCGTGCTTCTTGAAGTTGTTCGGTGCGAACCAGCGAGACCGAACCCAATCTGCGAGTTCGGTGTGGGCGCCCTCCCGGTCGATCTGAAACGGCAACACGCCATCCACCGGAATCAGATCCGGGGCATCGTAAGCATCCTCGACCTGGAGGGGCACGCCGCAATAAGCGCATTGGCCGACGACCATGGCCCCTTTGAAGAGCACGTTAGCGCCACACGAGCCGCAACGTATTTCTTTGAGGTCTTGTTTGCTGCGGCTGCCAGACGTGCGCTTGTCGGCCAATTCTAGGAGCATGGCCTGATAGTCTTGTTCGGCGACGGCGGCATCAGGATCGAATTCCATTTCCTTGACGGCCCCGCAGTGCTCGCACTTGAGACTCTGCACGCCGATGTGGAAGGTCAGATCCGCACCGCATCCCTGGCATGGGAAGACCCTGCCGGTTGCTTGATCCTTCATCTGTTCGGGCTTGGCATCAGGCGATTGGCCAGTTGTGTCGTCAGGAATGGCTGGAGGCGTCGCTGTCACGAATGGAATCTCGCTTGTTTAGATCAACAGGTCAAAGATGATGCGCACCAATCCCGGCAACGACGATCCGTAACCAATTCCGCCTCCCATGTAGCGGCCGCGCTCTACCGCCTGAGCGTTGAGCTTGGTCCTCTTGGCGGCCCGCTCCTTTCGCTCCTCGAGTTCGAGATCTTCTTCCTGCCTCTTCCGGTCGTGGAGCTGGCCGCCCGCCTTACTCCACTTCAAGAGCTGGCTCAATTCGCCGCCGTCCAACCAGACTCCGTGGTTCCTGCATCGATCCACTACAATACCCGACCGCGATCCGTAATTCTTGCGATTCATCAACACGCCGCACACCGGGCACTTGACATAGGCTACGGTCGAGCGATGCGCCTGCCACTCCTCGTCGACCAGTATTGCCAGCCGTTCATTGTCGATGCGCTGAACGTGAGACACCGACTTGTCGATCAGCGAATCCAACTCACCCGGATCAAAAAAGATGCCCAAGCAAGTTTCGCACCGCTCCAACTCGAACGAATCACCCGCTGAAATAGTGATGGATTGCATGGCTCGATCACACCTGGGGCAATCCCGATCACTCGGGGCAGCTTGCCCCCCATGGTGTTCGAGGGTGCGGAGGTCGGCGTCATTCAATGTTCCGCAATACCTGCAGATGTTTGACTTGCCAGCCAGCGGCGCTGCACAGTTTGAACAATCCATGATGACACCATAGCCTCAACGTGATTCGTTTACGGCGCCGGTGGTGGTGGAGCAGGCGGTTTTGCGTCGCCAAAGTGCCCAGCCAACTGAGGCATCTGCGATGCCGGCGCCCACGCAGCCATGCCGGATGACCAGACCATAGACGAGGCTGTCACCTGCCCTCCGGCGATCCCTTGCGCCATTTGGGTTAATGTAAACGGTCCCTGCGTTTGGCCGTTCACCGCGATATGCCAAGTACCGCCTGGTGGTGGCGGAGGTGCCATTCCGCCCGGAGCAGCCTGCTGCATCATCTGGCTGGCCATCGCAAAACCCATGCCCATGCCCATGCCTTCCGACGCTCCGCCCCCGGACGGGTTTCCCGCGGCTAGGGTCATGGCGTTTCCCATCTGGTACTGCTGGAATTTGGCGAGATCCCCGATGACATTCATGCTCGTTCGGGTATCCAGGGCCTTTTCAACCTCTGCCGGCAGCGAGATGTTGACGATGAACAACTGCGGAACATCCAGGCCATACTCGTCATCAACGCGCTCGACGACCTTGTCGCGCAACGCAGCTGACAACTCGCTGTACTTGGAGGCTAGATCAAGAGCGGCCAGTTCAGAATCGCCGATCACATCCGCAAAGGAGCTGTTGATGATCGACCGCAACAACTCGTGAATCTCATCGACCTCAAAACTTCCGTCGGTGCCCACCAGTTCCTTCATCAGTGCGTTAGGCTCTACCGCCTTGAGAGTATACGTGCCAAACGCCCGCAAACGGATCGATCCAAATTCCGGATCGCGCAGCATGATCGGATTCGGCGTACCCCATTTCAGATCGGTGACCTGCCGAGTGCTAACAAAGTACACTTCGGCCTTGAACGGACTGTCAAAACCGTGCTTCCACCCTTGCAGCGTACTCAAGATAGGCAAGTTGTCAGTGGCCAATTCGTAGTGCCCAGGCTCGAATACATCCGCCAGCTGCCCCCGATGAACAAAGACCGCCGACTGCCCAGGCCTAACGATCAACTGGGCGCCGTTCTTGATCTGATTGTGGTACCGCGGAAACCGCCACACCAGCGTGTCGCGGGTGTGGTCGATCCACTCGATGATATCAACCAGCTCGCCCCGAAGTTTATCAAACAAACCCATAGGTCAACTCCTTCGCAATCGAATCCCCGAGGCCGGCTCCATGTCGAACAGCTCGCCGGTGCCAGCAACAATCCCCCATAAAGTATACAACGATTAACGCCACCCCCCCATTATCAATTCAAGCCCTGATTCTAACCACAATAGCGACCAAGTTGAAAACCGGGGCCTCAGGCGTACACACTCCCAACCGAATTCGCCTGTTGAACACACGTTGCCCACCGTTGACAATGCACCTCATGAACGCAGCTGAAACGCGATCCATTCTGCACATCGACATGGATGCCTTCTTTGCCGCCGTCGAACAAAACGATCGACCCGAACTTCGGGGTCAGCCTGTGCTGGTAGGCGGCGCTGCAGACAAGCGAGGCGTTGTCTCGACGGCAAGTTACGAAGCCCGACGATTCGGCTGCCGCAGCGCCATGCCCATGGCCCGGGCGGTCCAGCTTTGCCCACAGGCCATCGTCGTTCAGCCGCGGATGGAGCGATATGTCCAAATCTCGCGGGAACTCCTGGCCCTATTTGAACAAAGCACGCCCGCCATCGAGCCTCTCTCCATCGACGAAGCATTCCTCGATGTGACCGGTTCAATTCGACTGCTAGGGCCGTCCGTTCAAATCGCCCAGCAACTCAAGCAAGACATTTGCCAAGCGACGGGTCTGACCGCCTCGGTGGGGATCGCCCCCAACAAGTTCCTGGCCAAGCTCGCCAGCGACTTGGACAAGCCCAGCGGTTTGACCGTCGTAGCACCCAATAACATTCGAGGATTCCTCGATCCGTTGCCCATAGCCCGATTGTGGGGAGCCGGCGCCAAGACACAAAGCCGATTGAACTCGCTGGGAATTCGGACCTTCGCCGACCTGCGTCAGCTATCCGCAGGCTGCCTGGAGGCTGAGTTTGGCCAGACAGGCAGGAAATTTTTCGACCTCGCCCGAGGCATCGATGACAGGCCTGTGGTCAGCGACCGTCAAGCAAAGAGCATCAGCCAAGAAACCACGTTCGTCCAAGATGTTGCTGACTGCCAACACTTGCGGGCTGTCCTGCTGCAGCAGACCGAGCAGGTCTCCTCGCGCCTGCGGCACCAAGGTTTCAAGGCGCGCACGGTGAACTTGAAGATACGCACGCAAGATTTCCACACCATCACCCGGCGATCAACGCTGGATGGTCCCAGTGACTCCACGACTGATTTCTGGGCAGCGGCTGCTTCCCTCTTCGAGCGATGGTGGTCTACGCGCCCGCCCACTGGCCGAATCCGCCTTATCGGCATCGGCGTATCCCAGTTCTCCGGCGCTGAAGGCTGCCAGATGAGGCTCTTTGGCGAAGCCGAGGCCGATAATGCCCGACGCCTCGATGAGACTTTTGATCAGATACAGGATCGCTTCGGCCGCTCTGCCATAGCCAGAGGCTTACTTGGCGACGAAGAGACGGATTGACCGCCTAACCCCCCAAGGCTACCTCTCGGGATTGAGTCTTATTTACGGCTGCAACCGCATCATGCCGCGGCGTGTATTGTACTTTTGGAGTGTCACGATGCCCTGAGACTGGCTGCCAAGATCGGTCGCGCGTGGGCAATGCTGACCAGTGGGATTTCGGGCAGTGCTGAATTACTCGGGGTACGCGTCATGAACACGATTCAGTGGGTGGGCACAGCGCTAGTTGCCTTTTCTACATTGGCCACCTTCGCGGATCTCGTGACCTGGGCCTGGCCTGTGGTACCACAGACTGACGGCTAGTCCTCGATTGCTAGCGCAAGACTCGGGCACTGCAAACTGATGCAGCGCCCGAAAAATTCAAATCACATGACTTTCAGAGACAGCGCGTTGCTGATCATGGGTTCCAACGTTTGACAGCACCTAAACCCAGCATCGCCAACCATAACGGCATGAGGCCCACACCACAAATGGCCCCGCCAGCACTTCGGCCGGTCGAGAGCGACGAGGTGTCAAAATTGTTGGCAAGGTCCTCGTCTTCATTCGTTGGTGGAACAACCACGCCACCCGTCGGTTCGCTCACGCTGATGAACTCTACTGGGGAAGTGGTCTGCCAAGTCGTTCCGGTTGGGTTTGCCGTCGTGCGGCAACCGTTGGTGGCGTGACATGTAATAATCGTTGCAGTCACCGCGAACGTCCCAGCCGAGTTATAGGTATGTAGCACATCCAGCGTGTCGGCCGTCTCCCCGTCACCCAAGTCCCAGAGGATACTATTGAATACACCGGGAAGGCTCTGAGTGTTCACCGACAATCGAACGTCCAATGGAGCCGAGCCGGCATCGACGGAATCACCGCTCTCATCCGTGATTGAGACAACCACGTTCCCCGTATTGCTGCCGCCGTCGGTAGCGTCAGAAGATACCGAGATAGCAATTGACCGGCTGCCGGTGTCGCCCTCCGCATCAACAACCGTGAAGGTCGCTACAAAAGTTCGTGTCGTGCCGTCATTCACCTCATAAGTGTGCTCAACATCACGATCCTCGACCAGCTCAGAGCCATCCCCAAAATCCCAGGTACTCGAAGCCACTTCGCTGTCGGTTAGGGCGTTGCCTTGGAAACTGACCGTCAGTGGCGATTTTCCCGACCTGGGGGAGACGTCGATGGTCACGGCTGGATCCTCATTGATCGGGATGATGCCACCCGGGTCAACAGTCGTGGTGATGTCACCAGTGTCAGAACGTCCCGAGTCGGTGACATTGCCATCCGAATCTACCAACACGCCCCAAGAATAGCGGCCAAACTCATTGCGGGTGTAGATCGCAAAGAAGGTCGTACCAACATCGGGAGGCGTGAACTCAAAGCTGGCGGCTTCGCCTGTTGTGTCCTTGAAATCCACTATCACGCCTGGAGCAACGGTCTCACCCATTTCATAGGTCGCTTCATCGTCGGGAGTGAACACGAACACATTGTCACTGCGGACTACGATCACGTTGGCGGCCTCGGAGCCTAGGCTCCACTCAAGGGTGCTGGCCAACACACGGACGTCGGATACACGGTCGGGCCACGTTAGATTGCCGTTAGTCAGCGAATCTGTAGCTGCATCGACTGCCGCGGCAGCGTTCACCCGCCCATAGCCGTAGGAATTGCTGCGACTGGTCACGCCATTGTAGTCTGCATCGGCGGGTGACACTTGCTCAGCAGTGTGTTCAAGGATTACGCGAACCTGAGTAGCGGTAAGCTCCGGGTTGACGCTGAGAATCAGGGCGGCGACCCCGCTCACAACCGGCGTAGCTGCAGAAGTCCCCCCAAAGTCGTCCGTGTAATCAGGGTCCGAAAGGTTTGGCAAGCCAAAGTCGTTCAGTCCCCCAAAATTATAGCCCGGTTCGGCATAGCCGAAATCGTCCGTATTGTCAGTGGTGATCATTCCGGGAAGGATCGCATTCGCTTCGTTGCCTTGATTGCTCGGGCCCATCACAGATACGTGGGCGCCGAAGTTGCTGTACGAGGAACGGAGGTCGGTCGCATTGGTTGCTCCCACCGCGATGACCCACGGCAAGCCTGAGAGGTCGCTGGGCAATTCAAGTCCATCGTTGCCAGTAGCAAAAAGAACAACCATGCCCTTGCCGTCTCTGCCGTCCTCAAAGACGGCCTGAATCGCATCAACGATAACGTCGGGGACCGGCGTTCCTGGGGCGAATCCCCAACTGTTGTTGTGTACGTCCACTTGTTGCTGCAGGGCGAAGGAGTAAGAACTGGCTACCGCGGAGTTTTCAGCAAAGCCCAGGCCTCGAGTAGCGGTAAAGCTGGCGTTGGGGGCAACGCCACGAGTGCCTGTCGAGTTGGCCGAAGCGACGATCAGCCCCATCACGCTAGTGCCGTGCCGATCATTTACTTGTTTGGGTCGCGGGTCTTCTCCGCCTTCCTTGATGTCCTGGCCCACGCCTATGTAGTTGTCGCGCAAGTCTTCATGATCGACATCGCAGCAATCATCTAACATCCCGACCCGAATATCTTGGCCCAATGTGGTGGCCCAGGCATCGAGTACCTGGATGTCTGCTCCCGGGGTAGCCCCGTTCTGCCCGGTGTTGTTCAGATGCCATTGAATATTGAAGAAATTATCCTGCGGCGTGCTCTGCTTGGGCATTGCCAACATGGCGAAGTCCGGGTGGGCATATTCGACTCGTCCGTCTCCAAAAAGGGCAACGGCAGCCGCGATGTCTGCACCATCAGCATCATCATCCGGGGCAACAATGTAGGTCTGACCGAGACCTTGGTACTTTCGAACGACGTGGACGCCATAGCCGCTCAGCATGTCGGCGACTTGATCCTGCGCCAGTGTGTCGATGACTCGAACCACGATTTGGCCGGTAGAAATCACCGGCGCATCTGTGTTGTGGAAACGATAGACGGGTCTCACCCACTCCAAGCCTGGCACCGTTGCAGCCAAGTCGCGTGTCTGGCTGTTCGTAGCCCCGACGCGCAGAATCCGGTAACGGCTCGACCCGCCATCCGGAGATTCCAACGCCCCGATACCGAGGGAGGTCATCTCGCGACGCACCGAGCCCTCCTCGCCCTGGTCAGCCAGCAAGACACCGAATTCGGTTGTCGACTTGTCGAGGATGTATGTCTTACCTCGAGCGCGGAAGACGTCGTCGTCTGCAAACGCACCAACCGAAAAGAAGAGAATCGTCGCCACAAACGCGGCAACTACCGCCAATAAACGCCGACTGATGTCGGACCAGAATTGATCGAACGCCCTCATAGGACCGTAGTTCCTTTGTTGGGACCAAGAAACAAGTAAGCTTATTCCGGGGATTCACTCGCCCGGCCAAGCATTGCGCACCACACACAGCCCAGTCAGGGGCTTGACGGTATCCGCCCATCTTCAGATCCAGGTGGGCTGCGCCTAATTCGTTGCGGCACGGTAGGTTATCGTGGATGGACCTGGGCGTCGCCCGAAATCCCACGAACCTCCAGCCAGCGGTATTGTTCGGCCACGGCGGTGGGCTGTCAAGCGGATTGAATGATCCGAAATCTAGCTGAACATCAACGACGCCCCGATGGCCTGCTGTTTGCGAGGCGATCTCGGTTCTGATCGAGCAGCACTTGAAATTGTGCCTCCAAGTGTGCTCCGCCTAGATTCGACCGGTAGAGGTAGCGGTGCTGCTCAATGACCTTGATCAGTTCGCCGGGATCATGCTCCAGTGCTGTGCGACTCTTCAGGTCCCCCAACAAGGCTCGCCACCAGGATGGCGTATTCTTCTCAAGTTGCTTGAAAAGCTCATTGAAGCCGCTGAGAGAAGCCTCGAATTCCCCCAATGCAAATTGCGCCTCTGCCAAGCCCAGAGTTGCCCGGGCTGACGAATCGGCCGGCAATGATCGACGTCGTTTCAGTGCGCGGAATAATTCCCGGGCTTGATCGGCCTTGCCTGCCGCCAGACTGACTTCTGCCAATTGGAGATTGAGTTCAACTCTCTCAGGTGCTCCGATCTGGGCAGACGGGGCGGTTGCCCATGCCTCAATCTGCTCAGCCAAGAGAAGAGCCGCTCGGGCTTTGCTTCGGGCTTCGCTTTCTCTGCCCGTTTCCCGGAGACGTTGAATCTCATCCATGCCCGCGTCGAATAGGGATTGCAGGGTCGCGCCTGCCCGAGCCGGATCACTGGCTATGTAGCGTGGAATCTCGCGCTCGGCCTCATCCAGCCAACCGAGCCCCTGGTAGGCGATGATCCGCACGCGCAGAACACGCCCAACCAGATCACTTGCGGCTGGGTGTGCCTCCTCAAAACCATCCAAGGCTTCCAATGCCTGGTTGTACCGGTCGATCTTCGGTAATACCAAGACCTCCGCTTTCATCAGGATCGTCTTGGCAAGGAGGCCATCGATCGTGTTCCCTTCATATGCCGGCAACTTGCCCCGGCCTGCATCGGTCGCGAATCGGTTGACCAGACGACTGTTGACGTGGGCTGCCTGTTGGAGATCTGCCGACGCAGCATCCGTCGCTTCAGCCAGCTGGACCACGTACTTCGACTGGCACCGACACTGCGAAAATCGAGCGGCGGTGTAGTGCTCATGATCCGACGTGACCAAGCCGTAGACTTGGGTTGCTTCGTCGAAGCGATTCAACTCTTCAAGCGTCTGCGCCAGAAAGAACCGCCAATACTTGCCTCCTTGTGATTCAGGAAATTGCTCGGTGAGCAAGCGGAGGGATTTCAGGTACATTGTCTGGACATCTCCTCGCCCACGTAACGAGATGTTCTGGTAGAGCTCTGACGCGGTCTTAACCGCCCAATTCGCAGCCGACTCAGCCCGTCGAAAATGGGGAAACTGTTGGGCAACCTCGAAGAATGCCCACGAAGCATCAAGC
Source organism: Phycisphaerae bacterium (assembly GCA_029260235.1). Lineage (GTDB taxonomy): Bacteria > Planctomycetota > Phycisphaerae > UBA1845 > UBA1845 > OFTM209. Next base: position 43,808 of record JAJDDP010000106.1, read on the forward strand.
CTGTTTCGCAATTGGTATCGGGCTACGCCGAGATTGAAGAATGATTCGGCGCGAAGGTCATCTTCAAGACTGCCGCCGAGGTCCAGGTTGATCTGAGCTGCGGCGACAGCTCGCTCGAGCAATGCTCGTTTGCGCACCTCAAGGCCTTGGCCAGGCTCATCATCAGGCTGCTTCGTGTCCGAATCATCTCCGTACGTCGCCGACAAGATTCCGGCGATGATCGCGCACCGCTCGAACGGATGTAGCGATTCGAGTTTCACATTCGGGCTTAGCGTGTCGTAGAGGTCAGTGTAAATAGCTTGACGCAACGATTCATCCTGCCGGGCCAGCATGATCAACGGGGCAACCGCTTCACTCTCCAGTCTCTTCTGGGCCGCAGAATCCCCAGATGCTTTTGAACGTTTCAGGCGGGCTTGGGCGATGGATCTTTCCAAGAACGCGAGCACGAGTTTCAAGCCTGGATTGTCCGGCGCGTTGCCTGCCAGCCACGAGCGTGTGTCATCTAGCGCGGTCAGTGCTTCAACAAACTGCCGGCTATCTCTCAAGGCACGAACCCGCTCCACATGGGCTAGACTGGCCGCCCATTGGAGGCTTTGCACCTCAGCATTATCGCTCAGCCGTTCGAGAATGCCGAGTACTTGCTCAAGCTGTACCACGGCCGTTGAGTAGTCGCCGGTGCGCCGATTGGCCAACCCTGCCAGCAGCAGCGATTGAGCTTGCAGGTGGCTGAATTCATGGTCTGTTTCCAGAAGGTCGGTGTCTTCTCTCAACTCTGTTGCGATCAGCCTCAGCTCGTTGACCTCTCTCCCGTCGCCCGCAGGAAACGTGATTGCCCGATAGAAGGCTGCCCAGCGCCGCATATAGCGGGCTTGAGGTTCCATTCTCTCGACGTTTTGAATGTAGCCTTTCTGTTCCAACCGCTCGTACTCAGCCAACCCCATGCTGTCGAGCCGGTCATACTCAACTTCAAGAAGCGCCAGCAGTGCATCGAAGGTACCGATGGCTTCTGTGGTCAACTCAAAGAGCCGCTCCTTCTCTTTGGCATTGCTACCCCGATAGAGAACGCTAACGCAAAGCTGCTCTGCCTCGACGTAGAGAAGTGATCGACCCAAGTCCAGACGCCATTGTAGGGATCGTGGATCGTCTGTTCCCGCCGCAATCAGTCGGCGGAGAATGTCGTTGCCTTCAGCCACCGCTTCTTGGCGCTTTCCCGGGCTACGCCCGGCGTCCTCTCGGGCAGCCAGAAGCAGCTGACGCCGCATCAAATCTGCATCAACAGGATTGTCGGGCGGAGCGATGCGTAGCTGGTACTCAAGAAGTTCGATCAAGCCTCGTTTGCGAAGACCTTCGCGAAACTGATCCGCATCCAGCCGACCATCAAGAGCAGGTGGTTCAGACAAAGCTATCGGAACCAACACAAGCAAGCACAGAATACCCGCCAGGCGACCTTCCGGCAGCAGGCTGCGCCTGTGCCCACCGCATCGACCACACCTATCGGAGCCACCCTCGCTCACCCATGTTTGAATCCTACAGAGGATCATCAGCAAACTACCCACCTGCGAAGGTAATGTTGGCGCACTGGGCGCGGACAGCCGCATTCCAACCGTTGACGACGTAGTCCCACTTGACATCGACCTCCGGGTAGATCACCACAGGGGTCTGGCGGTCAAAACCCGGGTTAGCCTGGAAATTGACCAGGAATTGGGCCAATTCATCAAAGGTCAGCGGCTGGCGAACCGCATTGTCAATTTGAATGACATAATGACCGCTCGATGGCTCGGGCTGGCGAATCCGCACGATGATCGGGCTGATCGGCAACGCCGGACCAGACACGCCGCTATCTTCAGGCATCTTGGCAGCCAAGACACCCTCCGCCCGCTTGAAGGTTGTGGTCACCAGGAAAAAAATCAGCAACAAGAAGGTGATGTCGATCATTGGCGCCAGGTTAAGCGCCATGGCCAGCGGGAGCTTTCGTCGGCGCATACGCCGGGTTGCCGGCGTCGGGGCGGCATGCGATGGGTCGAACCTGGCGTGCTCTCCCTTGCTTGGGGTCATCCCGCTTCCCCTCCTTTGACATGGGCTACGATATTCATCACCTGAATCTTGTTTCGGGCGATGACCTCCATTACTTTGCGCACTGTTGCGTAAGGCAAACGTTTGTCAGCCCGCAAGACGACCTGCAGATTGGGTGTAGCCACCTTGGCAGCAGCAAGCCGATTGGATAGATCGTCCAGCGAATCGACGTGTAACGGGCCAACGCTGTAAATGGTCCGCCCTGATGCAGGCGAAGCTGGATTCGACGGCAAGCAATTAATCACCACTCGATCAGTCAGCTTGGCGGTCACCGCTTCGCTGCTGTCTGGATCTGGAAGGTCCATCTGCAGGTTTTCTACCGAGGCAAACGTACTAACCAGCATGAAGAAGATGATCAGCATGAACACCACATCGATCATCGGCGTCATGTTGAAGGATACTGGCGATCTAGATTGTTTTGCGTGGGTTATCTTCATGCCACAGGAATAGTTGGTAGGTCCGCTGACTGCTCGCCCGTTTCTGCCTTTTTTTCCTGCCCAGCAGACTCGCCGCCGGGCTTGAAGGAGTCCAATAGCCGTTCGCAAACAATCGCGCAATCAGCCATCAACACGTCAATCCGGTTGCGGAAGATCGCAAAAGCACTCAAAGCAGGAATCGCCACCGCTAGGCCCCAGAATGTGGTTACCAAGGCGATGGAAATGTCATCTGCAATTTTGGCAGGCTCGGGAATCGAGCCAGCCGCTTTGATGGAGGCGAACAGGCGAATCATCCCGTACACGGTCCCGAACAAACCCACCATCGGGGCAATGTTGCCGATTACGTTGAGGTACTCGATTTTGCGGTGCAACTTGGCTGACCGCTCCTCAAGCGATTCTTCCAGAGCGCGTTCCATGGCCACGAATCCGCGGTTAGCTTCACCCATAGCAGCGTTGAGCACATAAGCGAGCACACTTGGATCCTCGGCTGTGAATCGAACAGCCTCAGCATATTTTTTTTGCGACAGCAGCTTGGCTGCATGCTCCTCTGCCTCAAGCGGGAGAAGATTCGTGCGGCGGATGCTGATCCCGTAAAGCACGATCTGCCAGATGGTCGCGACCGACAGCGGCAACAGGATCGCCCAGGTGATCCCACCACCAGCGACAACGAAGTGATCGAACCAACGCAAATCTGTAGCGGCATCCCTACCCTCCTGGCCATAGGCATTGGGATCGCCTCCCAGCACGGCAGTAAGCCCAAATGCCACGACACATAACCAGCAGAATCTCTTCAAAGTGATGCCTCCTTCTGTCACTCTACGCATACAGCTCATCAGCGCCTCTTAGCTCATTAATTCACGGAATCTTGTAGCTGGCCACCCACCTGCGGGGCCTCATTGGCAAGGCGCTGGAGCAGCAAATCACCCTTGTGTTGGACAGGCTTGGTCAAGCCGGGATACCCCAAACATTCTCTGGCCAACCGAGCCGCCTTGGCAGGTAATCCCAGTTCTTCATGGACCCGTGCTGCGCCCAACAACGCTGCCGGCGCCCGTTCATCCTCGACGTAGTGAATCACCACGCGCATGAACGCCAACCCAGCCTGCAAGAGATCATCGTCGTTCTTGGCCTGCGATAACAGTGCTTGACCTCTGAGCAGCAGTAGTTCCGGGAGGACTTCATCGGGACAATCATGTAGGGCTGCCTCAAGCGAGATCAGCACATCGGCTTGATTCCCCGCATTGAATTGCTGCCTCAAAGCAGCCAACTTGATTTCGTAGATACTACGCGTGGCGATCGCCGCAGAAATTCCAAGCCGGGAAACCTCTGCGGCCCTGAGCTCGAGATCGGCGCCGCCACTCTCAACCAGAAGGTGATAAGCCAATAGCTCCAGAACGGCCTCTTGATCGGCCGAATCCTGAGCATCTGGCACTTGCCTGAGCCGTTTGATCGCCCGCCGCACCGGTCCCACCTTCGCCGTCGGCCTGGAGCCAGGCATGATCCGAGCAGCCGCTCGGGGAGATTCTCTGG
>JAJDDP010000107.1 GCA_029260235.1 Phycisphaerae bacterium
TGGCAACACGCCTGATGGATGCGCGCACTTTCTTGACGCGCACGACAGGAGTGCCCAGAATGAGCGCCCCATCGGTGGGTTGGCCTTGCCTCATTTTGCCTGAAGGAGTGCTGTCGATGAAAACTTGGATCAGCTTGGCAATTTGTACCGTCAGTTCTTGTTCAATCTTGGCAGCCATGTCTGGGTGCGGCGCTGCAGGCGCAGCCGGCGGCGGTGGAGGAGGACAGGCGATCATCGATGAAATTATCGATGGGTCAATGGATAACGACAATGGCGGGGGCGGTGGTGACGGCGGAGACGCTGATGCTGGAGGAGGAGAATCCCTAGCATTGGAAGTCGTCGTTGAGAATACCGGCGGCGCCACGGGCATCGCCCTGCGTCCTTCCGACGGCGCGCTCTTTGCAGTTAATAGCGACGGCCTATTCGGTCCCCTTGAAACTGGCGCAGACTTATCGACCATGCAGCCTATAGGCGCAACCAACCTCGCAGACGAATCACTGTTTGATATCGAGAAGGACTCGCTGGTATTGACCATCGCCGAATCCGGCGAGTTTTGGATCGGCTCAAAATGTTGCGTGACCCTTGCAGTCGTTGCCGCTGAGGGAGGTGACGCTGCCCCATTTGAGGATCTATTGCTCGGATCAGAGCCATCAAACATCAAGGCTGAGACACTTGTGATCATCCCCGAAGGTTTCGACGGCGCCCAAATGTCGCCGGGCAATCTCCTGGTGGGTCAAGAAACGAGCAACTCGCGCCTCACAGCGGTTGACGTGGCGAATGACCGAGCAGTCACCAACGTAGACAACCCAGCCATCGCTGAGGACTCCGAGAACGGCCTGATTCGCAATGCCCACCACCTCGCCTTTGGCGGTGATGGCACGCTCTACAGCTCCCGTCGGGCAGCTTCAGGAAGTATTGCCGGCCTGCAGACCATAGCACCTGACGGCACACCTGCTGACCTGGCCGATACTGAGTCCCTGTCTGCCGATACATTCGTTGTGCTGTCTAATGACGATCTCATTCTCCGAGGTATCTTCGACCCATCGGGGGGCACGCGTTTGGCTGGTCTGCTCATCCGATCTGCCGATGACGGTGAAATCGAACTTGGCTTGGGCATTCCCGATGCAGACAGGTCAGCGGATGACGAGATGGTCATCGCCAGCGATGACACAATTTACTTGGCTCAACCCAATCTGGATCAGATCGTGCGGGTCATCGATAACCGCTAAGCCAGGTCAGCGATCAGGCCGCACCGTGCAGAATGAGGGCTGAACATAGTGGATATCGCTTCGCCATTGGCTGTGTCAGCCGCATCGTTGACCGCGCTCACCAAGGCGGCGACGACGATCAGTTCTACGCTGGAGCTGGACGCGCTGGTTCAGGCAATCGCCCGCCTGGCCTGCGAGGTTACTCGGGCAGAAGCAAGCACTTTTTCCACCCTTGAAAAAAGCGGCAACAAGCTGACCGTCAACGCGGCCACAGGCCCCAAAGGCCAAGCCATGGTCGGTACGAACTTCGATGCCACACTGGGCATCGCCGGGCAGGCCGTTCGCACCAACCGAGCAGTCTGCGTCCCCGATGTGCGCAAGGATGCAACGTTTCGATCGCAGATTGACGACATAGGCAGCCGTCAAACGCGAACAGTCATGGCTGCCCCCATGGTTCACCGGGCAGAGATCATCGGCGTCCTCGAAGTCGCCAACCGGCTCGATGAATCCAACTTTGGCCAAGAAGACCTCAAACTTCTCCGCGTGCTAGCCAGCATGGCCGCCGGCGCCTTGCAAAATGCCAGATCCCACGCCGAACTCCAGGGCAAGTACAAAGGCCTTCGCGAGTCGCTGGCTAAGCCTACTCAGATTGTCGGCGACTCACCCAAATTGAAAGAGCTGCTCACCCTGTGCGACCGAGTGGCCTCAACCAATGCTAGCGTTCTTATCGTTGGAGAAACCGGAACAGGCAAGGAACTCGTTGCCCGCTACATCCACCGGGCCTCTCGCCGCCGAAATGCCCCTTTCGTCCCGGTCAACTGTGCCGCCCTGACAGAAACGCTCCTGGAAAGCGAATTGTTCGGGCACGAGAAAGGATCGTTCACCGGCGCCCACGCTCAACGCAAAGGCCGGTTCGAGCTTGCAGAAAAAGGTACACTTTTTCTAGATGAGCTCGGGGAGCTGAGCCGGCAGACTCAAGCCAAGCTGCTCCGCGTACTCCAGGAAAAGGAATTCGTGCGGGTGGGTGGTACTGAGACGATCTATAGCGATGTCCGCATCATTGCTGCGACCAACCGCCACCTCAAGAACATGATGGCTGATGGGCTATTTCGTGATGATCTGTACTATCGGTTGAACGTGTTTCCGTTGACCGTTCCGCCGTTGCGCCAACGGGCCAGCGACATAAGGGCGCTAGTAAGCCATTTCGTGCAGAAAGCATCTCGCGAGTTTAGAGGGCCTCGCTTGGAGGTTTCTCCATCGGCCCTCAAAATCCTGGAGAACTACGAGTGGAGAGGCAACATTCGTGAGCTTCAGAACGTGATGGAACGATCCGTGTTGATGTCAGATGGAGACACTCTTTGGCCCGAACACCTGCCACCCGACATTCAAGCAACGATGATTCCCGAGGATGAGGCCGAGGTATCTTCGACACTCCACGGGCAAGAACGGGCCCTTATTCTCAAAGCACTGCAGGAATACGGTTGGAATCAATCCAAAGCAGCCCGATCCCTAGGGGTGACCCGGTATCACCTGAGGCACCGCATCCGAAAATACCAACTCGTCAAACCAGAGTAGGAACGAGGCGGCCCCGCTAGATTCAACGCGCTGGCCCTTTGTCCAAGCCTACCGCGAAATCGAATAGCCAATGACTATGGGAATGCCGCCGGGCAACAGTTGCTCCTGCGGTGTGATGGTCACGGCCAACATGAATTTTGTCGCGTCACGCTCGTCCGGTTGCACTTGAACGACCAACTGCTCCGGACTTGCATCAGCACCCAGCCCCAGCCAATCGCCTACATGGGCACGCACGCTGGCTAGCACCTGTTCCTCGGCGCGGCGTTCAAGGCTGGGCCTTAATTCCCACAGGAGCGTGGATAACCGAGAGGCGACCAATTGATAGGGAAGGCTGATCTCCAGCCAAGCATTGGGCTCGGCTCGCTCAACCCGAGCGGCGGTCTGCCCGTTCCAGAATGTGGCGTCGGGTTCACTAGCTTGGCCGGCGACCGCGTTAATGCCGCACATGCCCATCTCTTCGATGCGATCTTGCGGCGTGTTGGTATCGGCGGGTCCGAACATCTTGTCGCCTTTCTTGCCGCCCTCGACTTGGGGCAAGTCCTCGATGCGTCCTCCCAGTTTACCCGACATCCGGGCCGGCCAGCCCTCGGCAGCAAAACATCGTGCAACACAGAATGCACCGGCCAAGGCACCGCTCCCCCACACTAGGTCAGTGTTGCCTAGGCAAGGTTCCTTGTAGACAAACTCGAGGTCCGCCGCTTTTTCGCGTCCGAAGGGCGCCCTCAGGAGCAGTCGTCCAAATATCGCGCCCAAGTTGCGGGCGTAGGGTCTTGATCGAATAGTTTTCCACTTGGCAAACTGCCACTGATCAAACATGTTGGCCATCGGCGGCAGCGTCGCAATTTGCCAATTGTGTTTGGCCCCAAAAAACGTGGGAGATATACCCGCAAACACCACAGCCGGTAGGCTCGCGGCGTGTTGGGCAAATTCATCGAGCGTCGCCATATCGGTGGCGGTATTGCCCAGGTCTGAGTCGACAACGATCAAAGCCGGACCTGGGACGCCTTCATCAAAAACTGGATCGATGACCAATTCATTGAATCGATCAGTGGCAGCGTCGCCATCGGCATGCAGCACGGACAATCGAATGCCTTTGCGAAACTCAATGCCTTTGACCAGCCAAGCAAGTCCTCGCCATGCAGACTCGATTTGCTGAACCGCCGGAGCATGCAGAGCTGCCGTCAGCCAAGCCCCTGCACGCCTATCAATCTCGACCAGTGAACGCCGCAGCGCCGATGCCTCCTCAGCCGGAATCTGGTTGGCAGAACCAGCCGCGGCTGACACTGCTGACGCAATTGGAGATTCAGGCGGTGCACTTGACGAATCCGATCCATCGCCCAGGTCGAGTTGGTCAAGCAGGCTATTAACCTCTTGGGGATCTACAGGAGCTTGGGCAGAACGCGGCTGGATCATGTCCGCCAACCACGAGCACGATTCGTCCTCGCGCGCCCCGTGAGCGACAGCATCAGCCAACTCCGCCGCCGAAGCCTGCCCCCTCATGCGGGCAGCGATTTGACTCCGAATTGCAAGCAATGCGCGCGCCGAAGGAATCTGTTCAACAAGCCTCTTGGGATCAAAATCGCGCAGAGACGTGAAGACTAAACTCAATCCGACCATGCCTCCGCCGGGTGAGACTGGATCCGCAATCGTAAAATCAGCCGAGGGACGCGCCGTCTGGAACAATTCGTCGAAACTCTCGGCATTGACCTCGACAACCCGCTCCTTCAGCGGCCCAGAGAGAGCCGCTTCGCCGCAACCGGCCAAGTTGCTCACCAGCAATAGACGGTAGGGAAAATCTGTCGTCACCCTCAGGCCGTCTGGCGTGGCCGGGAGATTGACCTCGAGGTCTGGCACATCGGAATGGTCGGACATGGTATCTTGCTCCTCTGTGGATGCGTGAATCTTAGGCCGATCGCAACTGCATTATTTGCCTCAGGCCTCCAGGCAAGGCAAGCGTATCGCCAAAGAATCGACTTGGTCAAGCCGCCCCCCATACCTAGACAGTCTGTTCATCAGACATGTGCCGGTGTGGTGCGAATCCACTTGTCGATTTCCTGGCGGATCGTGTACATCGCGGTTTCGCAGCCACCGCCGCCCAGGGCTAAGTCGAGTATGCCGGCAGCGACTCTCGCCTCAGGACCAGCACCCAGACCCACCTTGGTAAAGCGATGATCCAGCTCATGCCCAGCCATGGAGGCTAAATTCCGCATGTTGTACAAGACGACTCTAGCCTCCAACGCGTCGTAGTTCAGAACGTACTGCAAATAGTGCCCAGTTTTTGCTTCCTCAAGTGCTTGCATTCTAAGTCTCCCTAATGCTTGGCAGGTCTTTCGCCCTGCCGACCCTGTTCAATAAATCTTCACGTGCCCCGGCCAACCTTGCGGCGCGGGTTGTTATGATTCCAAGCCGGGCGGCCAACTCACGAACTCGCCTGGCAGAAGAGCTTAATCTGGGTACCGCTCTCGGTCACCGCCACGGTGCTCTCTCCCATTCGCATCTCCTGATCAATAGCGTAGACTTGATAGCTGCCGGCGATCAACCTTTCAAAACGAATATCGCCCCACTCGCCAGTGACCGCCTCCCGAGTCATTGGCCCAGTCACCTGCACACTGGCACCGCCGAGCGGCGCGCCGTCAGCGGTATCGACCAGCGTAACCGTAAGGCTGCCGGTAGCTCGGCCTCCATCTCTGGCGGCCGCGCTCGCACTGGGCACCTCCTTTTTTCGGATCGGATGCTCTTGGTCGGAGAGTCCATTGCGACCCCAGGCGTAACTCCAAACCGACTCTCCGCCTCGACCGGCTGCGTAGTAGGAGTCCACTGGCCCAAAGAAGTTCTTCAATTCCGCCCCCGTGCAGGCTGGAATGAACGCCCGCAGAACCCGTGGATCGAAGTAGCGAAGGCGGTATGTCTTTCCATCTTCGTTCTTGACCACCAAGAAACGCTTCAAGTGTTTGCGCAGGGTTTCAAACGAGGCCGAACTCTGTAACAAGATGCCATGATTGCCATCCCAATGATCAAACAGCCAAGTAGAGAACTCGCCGTTGAGATCGAACGTGGTCAGATGCGGTGCTACGTGTTCGAGCTCAGCCCCCCGCTCGCCGGCGTACAAGGATTGGGCCAGCAACCCCGCATCACGGGCCTTCCCTGGGACGGTGTCGTCCTGCGCAGCGTCTATGACGGCAAACCACGGTGTGGCTGACACAGCGCAGCGCTGCAGCGCTGTGGGCAAATCTTGTGCTTGAGTACTTGCAGTGTCCATTCCGGTTACCAAACGCCTCCCGTCTGCAACAATTCGTGCAATTCCGACGCAGCGTCCGCCGATGGGCCGCTGATCGCGGACATTATTTCGTGATCTCGAACGACATCCGCTCGGTGATATAGTCGCCCAATGAGACGAACAGCCAATATCGGCCTGGCTCGACCCGCAGATCAAGATGCTTACGAAGATCCAGGCTGAACCATCCTCCCTCAGTTGCTTCGGGTGGAGGCGCTGGAGCGTCTGTCGCCCGTTGCATAGCCACCCGGGGGTTAGCCCGCGCCGCTGCAAACCATACGCCTGGCTTATCTCTACGTATGGCTACGATCTGCGTCCAGACCAGAGCGTCATCCCCAACCTGTTGTAAGAGCGGACTGCCAATAAGATAGCCGCCGTACAATGCCACCGGGTCGGCCATCCTGAACACCTCACCGCCCAGCTTGACTTCCAGGCCGGGTTTGCTGGGTGTCGGCGACTGCGCTTCCTGGTTGTACGAAGGAAACTCCATATCCACGTCCTCTCAATGAGATTCCCAGCCCGCCCCTAACGCGGGAAGTTCCACTTACTGCTCATCACCGACCGCGACAAATCCGCCTTGCGAAGATAGGTGCGGCAGCAGGCCGCGTGGGCTGTGGCCGCATCGTGAAACGTCTCGTTGCCCGGCGACGATTGAAACCACATCGTGCAACTATTCCTGGTGCAGTGGCTGCTATGGGAGGCGTCGTGATTCGGTTCGGCACTATTCACGAGCCCCAAGGCGTGGCCCGGTTCGTGGATGCAGGCCACGATGATCTGTCCGTCCGGTGTGCCGGACAGGAATCCAACCGCAGACTCATCTTCGTAGTGCCCTCGACAGATCAGTAAATGCAACGAATCCGCTCCACCCCAACCACCAGCCCCGAAAGCCTTCTTGTAAGTGACTCGAACTGGCACTGGGGCGGCGGCGGTCGGGGTGTGGGCTGCACCGGTAAAATCAACTTCAAACTGCCGGCGACCGCGACCAGCGGCCATAGTCACCTTGCCGGCAGCCAGGGCTGTCCAAGTTCCACCGTGCTGATACTCCGCCCGTACGATTGGCTGTACACCGTTGAATTCATGAACCAGTATTCTCCCCGCCGAGGTGAGCGGGTTAGCACTGCCGTTGGGGAAGTTCTCGGTATAGGGCGTGTCGGTAGGACCATAAGTGCCGCTAGACGGAAACGCTCGATCAACAACGCAGAAGTGGACCTTCAGCGGCACACCAGCATTCGAGGTGTAGCCGTCCGCCCAGACGAATCCGTCTTCTGGCTGGGCAAAGTTATCGACATGCCTGCCCCGATGGCGCTGGCCGGTGTCTTGCAGCTCAACGAAGGCATGCTTGAAGGCATGGCTTGCGTCCCCAATGACGCGCCGCTGAATTGAAGCCTTCCATGCGTGAACCGGTCCGCTATTGCCTGATTTGTACATCTCGACCACGTCGAAGTACAGCTTCTTCCAGACAACCAACTTCCCAGTTTGTGCGGTGCCCTCACTACCTGGGGCATCCCCAGCATTTAGCCCAGCACTGACCCTGAATTCATCGCCTCCGTAGGTTGATAACGTGAGCGTCGTCTCAGCCACACCGCTCGCGTTAGTCAGGGCAGACGCAGGCGACATCGAAGCCCGGTCGCCACCGGTCAATCCTGAATTGTTGTTAGTCCCTCGAACGAGCGTGAAATGGATGCGTACACCCGCCACCGCCGGAGTTACCTCAGCCCGGATCGCAACATCGCGACCGTGGTGGCCGGCCTGGTTCGGCGATTCGTTCACATACCATTTCTCGTCACCTGTGGGTGTAACCCTCACAATGACCGTCGAAAGGACCACCGTGGCTGTGCAGGTAGTGTCCCGCACAACATGAGTCGAGTCGGTCCCCGGATTCGGCGAATAACCTTCCTTGCTGGCTTCGACGGTATAGTCCCCCTCAATCACGGGGCCAAAATCGTGCGACCCGGCGGGGCTGGTCACACCGGTAGCGCCCGTCTCAACCACGCGCACGGCCGCCCCAGCCAAAGCGTTCCCCTCCGAATCGTGGACCATCACGCCCAGGTTTCCCATCGGGCAGGGTACCGCTCCGTGGTCGTCATCCGTATCCTCGTCACAGACGGGCCCATAATCGTCCGGCAGTTCACTCGGTGGATCCGCTGGCGTACAGTGGGGAGGCGTTGAGTCCGCCGGAGTTTCTTGCTCCCTGCTGACTCGATACCAAACCGTGTAGTCGGCGTCGTCTCCGGTGAACCGTCCTTCGATGTCGACCGCAGCAGCCGAACTTTCGGACACAGTGATCGAGCCCAGATCGTCGTTGGCGTCCGGCCAATCTTCTTCCATGAGCTGTATTCGCACAGTCCCGGAAAATTCGACTTCGATACCGCTCAGTTGGCGCGTTTGATTGGTGTCCATCGAACCCTGCCACACAACTTGGCGGCTCGATGCGTGCACGACAATCTGTATATCGTCGTCGCCCGTCCAGTCTTCCTGCTCGGTACACCGAATTCTGCTGATGGTCAAAGTGGCCATACTCGTCTCTCGTGCCCCTAACTGAGCAACTTCTCTCCTATCGCCGTATTCCGGTCGGATTTGGGCCAAGCGCCGCTGAAGATTCTGGCCCATTCAAACGTTCGAGTTGGGAAACGTAGTTCCGCTATGGCCATTCCTTCCTCGTGGTCTTGTCGTCATCTTTCCTGGCGGCCTCTTCTTGTCGGCCCTCGTGGCGCTTCTCTCGTGCCTCAGCTCTTACCCGATCCAGCCGGTCGCTTGCTGATGAGTCGGTGTCCTGCAAGATCGGTTTGACCCATCGGGTCTTTCGGGCATTGTCGAATTCGCTCCCCAGCGTGAACATAAACCGAATGAACCGGGCTACATCAGCCTGGCCACGAATCTCATATCGCCTGGATCGGTCGATGCCGTCTCGGATGCGCTGGCGCAGCCCACTCTCCCCCAGTTTGTCGCACTGGGCTGGGAACTTGAGCCTCAAGTGCCGCACCATGTTGTCCTCAAACGTCTCGCCATAGCTCTCGGAGAACGCATCCAAATGATCTTGACGAACAACGAACATCGCGTCTCCCAAGACTTTGCTGCCGCCCAGATACCAGCAAGAACGGACTGCGAATTGCCACATACTTACCAAGTGTCGTCGAACAGGCGTACAGGCTCCTGACTTCTTAGGCGGGGGGCTGGCCCTCAGATTGGGGCGACTCACACTCCTCGCATAGCGCCGCCCCTGTCTCAGCCGCTCGCTGATTCTGGGCTGCGACGGCTGCGCTGGCGCAATTCACCGACGCCGCACCCCCTGCCGCGGCTGCGGATGACGTTGCCACAGCCGCCTCGGCTGTACTGTCTGCACTGCCAGGCGCGCCTCCCCCTCCTCCACCACCCCCGCCGCCGCCACCGCCGCCGGAATCCCCGATCATGACCGTGACTTCTCCCAGCACGATCACTCCGCCGTGGACTGTGCTGTCGCCCAGGCGCGCGGCAGGCAGGTAGCCGATCATCACAGTCGCGGATCCTTTGGCGATCATATCGGGCGGGCCAACACAGACCAACATGTCGGTAACCCGGGCAGCAGGCAGGTAGCCGATCATGACGGTCGGTTCGCCCTTGTTGACAGGGCCTCCCACATGGGGGACCGTGCCAGTCACCATCGGGCAGGTGTGGTTATCGGTTATGCGTGCGGCAGGCGGCATTACTCTTTCTCCATGACGATCAACTCGTCCAGATTCCCAACCTACGACCCCGAACCGGCGGGCGTTTTTGCGTCCTCCGGCTCCCAATAGAGCACGTCATTCTGCTCGGGGTGGGCGTACTTCTCGGCGTACTTGGCCTGGTCTTCTGAGAGCGTACCGCCGTAGAACTCGATGGCCCGAGCACAGCGGGTGACATAGGTCTTGAGGTCGTCGGTGTCGCCCGCGTCAAGCGATCGCCTCGCTTTGGCCCGCGACATGATGAGGTCAAGGCCATGCTTGAACACCTCGGCCAACTCCTCCGGCCGTGACGCGTTGCATTCCCTCTGAAGCATCATCACACCCCAGCTAGGCGTGTCGATGTAAGCAGTTCGCTCAAGTTCCAGATAGAAGTGGCCATAGTCCTGGCGTTGGCGATTTGCGTCCTTGGCGTTAAGTGCGTCATGCTTCTTCTTCTTGGCCTTTTGAATGGTTGGGAGGCGGTCTTCCAGAATATCCTGCAATTCGTAATAGTGTACTTCGGCATCTTCGTCGGTTTGAATCTTTGGCTCGAGCGCCTTGATCTCGCGCTTGATCGGATCGGATGCCCAGACCGGTTCAGCCTTTTCTGGCAGATGAAAGAACAAGTCGATCAAGTGCTCGAAGTGATCGCTGGCCAGTATGTGGGTCATGAGATAGCGGTAGTACTCAGAAGCCTGGGCCTGCTCTGCCTCGTTGCCCATGTCGCCAAGCAAGGCCACCACTGTTCTGGAGCGATCGAATAAGGCCAGCTTGTCTCCCTCATTGCGATCCAAGAAGCGAGGGAGCTGGTTGGTTAGGCTTTGAATATCATAGAATCGCATGAGTTGGCCGATCCTGGAAAGATGGGGATGGGCCAAGTCGTCGCTCTCCAGGACTTCGCTCAGAAAGTCGTTGACTTTTTGGGGATCGACGCGCTTGGGCAACGGTGTGGGGCTGTCAAACGATTTGCCAAAGACAAATCGGTTGAGCAGGTTGTCTGCCTGGGCGTCGTCCTGAAATCCATCGGGTGGTTGCGGTAGCATGATCTGCTCCAGTAGTTACAGCCCCGAATTAGGGGCTGGTTTTAGCTCGCGTAGTTTGCCTAGGACGGAGGTTGACAAAGCCCTGAATCGCTTGACCATGGATGGCTTGGCCCCACCGATGACCTCATACTTTCCTTGCAGGTTGTTGACGCCCTTGCGAATGACCGTGAACTTGGTGGTCAGCGGATCGTCCGACATTCGTTTGTGGATGACCGGCGGATTGCTTTCACGATTGATCGCTGCCATCCATTCGGAGAAGCCCAACTTGGAGTTGTCGTCATACACGTTGTTGAAATTGTCTTTTTCAGCTGCGAAAGTGATGTTGTTGCTCGCGTCCCTGGTCACATTCTGGGCTGTGGTGTGGAATCCATCGAGCAAGACATGGCCTGCTTCATGGGTAAGCACGGTGCGCCGAGTCGATGCCCGTTGATTGATGAACACGCACATGGAGTAGTCGCGGCGTGGGCGAATGCGAGCGGCTAGGTCACGATAGGGTAGCAAGGCTTCGCCGAGTAAGGTGGCGCTGGGGAAACCGTTGACCAGGATGACGCAAAGATGATTGGTGCCGGTGTTGTAGTTCTTGCAGGCTGCCCGGTAATCGATGCTCCCAACCATCTGGGCACTTGTGCCTCCGTTGGTGATGGCTGAGTATTGAGAGCCTGCGTTGGCTACGCTCGTTGTGTTCCAACTGCCCGACGATGCCAGCTTCTGATCTGAGTCGGCTGAACTCCGGCTGATAATCCGAGCCGGCGTGTTGTCGGCATTGAAGCAGAGGATGTCACAGGATCCAAAGTTACGTGATGAGCTCTGCACAGGTGGATTGGGCGAGACCCTGCAAGTGACCCCTTGAGCGCGCAGGGCAGCGGCCAGCCTGTTGGCTGTTTCTTGGGGTGTTTTCTTGCTCTCGGTGGTGATGGTGACTTCGACATCGCCACTGGCCAGCCGGACCTTGACCTTCATCTGCCCACCGCCGTCGGACTTGACACCGTGGAAATCAGAAACGGCTATCATGTTCCTGGGCAAAGCAACGTCGTGGATAGTGCCGTCGACTAACTCTACCCCGACGTTGGATTGGGCAAGGGTCAGGCGATAGTTCTGGAAAATCATGGCATCGACCGTGGCGTCGGAAATGCCGCTGTCGGCCGCGCTGGAGATGCGGAACACTTTGATGCGGAGCACCTTTTCGTCCTTGCCCACGTCAGCCATGGCGATGGCGCTACAACGATCAGCTTCAGGCGCTTCACAATCGTCGTAAATTCGGTGAGCCTTAGTGCGGAGATCGAGGATCTCGATGCGCTTGTCGGTAGTCGTGGGGACTACCAAGGTTTGCTTGGATACATCGGTGCCCGCATCGACGGTCGCGTTCTCGTTGGCTTGGGGCCCTGTGGTCGCCCTACCGAAGGGTCGTTTCATGGTCTGGTCGGCGGTATCGATCACCAATCGCAAGTAGGACGAGCGATACCAGGGCGAGTCAGCCTCGACCTGTTTGCACATAACGTCTTCCAGCTTGGTGCCACCCTCTGTCATGTCATCCCATTTTTCGATGCGGCTGCTGGCATCCAACACTGGCTTTTGAGACTGCAAGGTCACCTTAATGTCGGTTTCGCCCGCCTTCCGGGCATGATCGTCCCAAACCTGGATCTTGAAATGGTCGGGGTCGGCGCTGGCGGCGGCATCGTGGGCATCACCGCGGAAGGTATCGTCTTTCCAATCGCCCGTGGTGAAGCCGGCGCCTTGTCGCGTGGGCACATAATTGCTGACCGCCAGTTCCTTCTGCTTGTCTGCAAGGGCCTCTTTGGGTTTGGGTCGATTCTGATCTTGTATGAACCAGACACGATGCTCGCTGCCCTTCCGCTCAAACTTGTGCTCGATTTCTGTTTCACCGTTGTTGGTGGATGCAGCCACTTCAGGAACCTTGACTTTGTCCCCTGGCTTGAGGGGAGGAGTCAGTAGATCAGGGTTCAAGGGGCGCAGCTTCTTGCAGTTGAGAAAGCCGTTCTTGACGGCGATGCTGCATAGCGTGTCTCCGTCCTTGGCGATCACGATTTTGACTTTATCCTCCGGTTTTGGCTTTGGCTTTGGCTTTTCCGGCTCTGCTCTGTCCGGGATCATGACAATATCGCCGGGATAGATTTTGTTTGGATCAGGCCTTTGTCGGCGGAAGTCGGCGTTGTCCTCGTGATAATAGAGATCTCGCCAGCTCTCGAAGCCGTGCTCTTCAGCGATCTTCTGCAGCCAATCACCAGACTGGACGGTATATGGAGTCGACATTCCAAACTCGCTTTCTTCTTCGTTTGATTGGCGTCCCCCAGTGACGCCGCTAACTATCCCTGGCGATGCTGGCCTAGGTTTTCTTTTTGACGGCTTCGATATCAAGCTCGGGGAACTTTATTTCGCATTCGCCCGGATCGATGCCGCTGACCTTGGCCTTACCGTTTGCGTCGGTGGTGCCCTTCTTGATCACTCCATCCGGCGTGGTGATTTCATATTTTTGGCCTGGGATGGGATCACCAAACTCGTCAACAAGTTCGATGGCGATCCAAGTCGTTTCGGTTTCCTCGGTCTCGGTAGGCTCAAATTCTCCGCCGGGAACCTCAGTTGTTGCCACGGCCGGCGGAATCTCCTGGCCACCGGTGTAGCTGGTGTCCTTACCCGGATCGCTCTTGTCCGCCTCTTCGGGGTCCTCAACCGCGGTTGGAGAGGTGGCTTGGGCAGTCACCGGTGAGACTGGCGGACCACTGCCGCTGTTAATGTTCACCAACGGTGCACTGATGAAAATGGCCCCGGGCGTAAGAACGATGCTTGATCCGCCGCACTTTAACTCGATGCCTGTAGAACCCTCGATCTTGACGCCCAAGGCTTTGAGGGCGTAGTTCATGGCAACTTCATGCTTGTGAGCGGCGCCGAACTTCTCGACCATGTCTCTGCCCACATCCACAGAACAGGTTCCGCCGACCTTCAGCGAGACCATGCCATCTATGGTTCTAGATTCGTCCTTCGCGACGTGAGTGCGGAGTTCGCCTTCGACGTGAACTTGCTTATGCTCTTTGATCAGCTGGCGGTATTCGCCGACTGCCTCGTCTCCCTTGTCGCTGCCGACGTGTAGCTCATAGCTAGCCCCTACGGTGTGGTAGTGGTTGGCTTTGACCCGGGTGTCCATCTGCCGTTGGGCCTGGATAAAGAGTTGCTCCTTGTCCTTGAGATCTTCAAAGCGAATCTCATTGTTGCCGCCACCGCCTTTGCTGGTGTGGCTCTTGATGACGCTCTTGGTCTTCTCGTCGGGCAATTTGTAGGGCGGCATGTGGTCCGCGTTGTACACTCGGCCCACCACCAACGGTTCGTCCGGATTGCCCTCCAAGAAGTCAACGACCACCTCCTGCCCAACGCGCGGGAGGAACAAACTACCGTAACCCCCGCCAGCCATGCTTTGGCTTACGCGGATCCAGCAGGATGAGTTTTCGTCGTGCTTGCCTTGGCGGTCCCAACTGAACTGAACCTTAATGCGGCCATACTCGTCGGTGTAAATCTCCTCACTCTGCGGGCCTACCACGCGGGCCGTCTGCGTACCGCGCATTTGAGGCCAAGGCGTGACTCTGGCGGGTCGATAAGTTATTGCGGCTGGAATGCATTCAAATCGACATTGGTAGACCGGCGCATCGTGCTCCACAATGCCGGCCTGTGCCAAGTCATCCAGCAGATTCGGTAATGCCATCGCCCCAACAGGACTGCCCCCCGTAGCCAGAGCGGTGCTGCCTTGGTCGCGGCTGACCTGCCCGGCATGATATAACCAATTGGTCAATGCACGGTTGGCTGTCGCATCGCCTGACTTCATCCGCGAGATGATTTGGAGTAGCGCTTCTGCCAGATTGCGAATGTTGCTGTCTTGGTCCTGGCGAGCAGCTAGCAATGACGACTGCACATTTGCATCCAGCAGCCCGCTTCGCCCAAGTTGGGCGGTGGACGTCTGGGCGGTGGACTGCTTGCCCTCGTGGCAAACCGAAGTTATCAGGTATTCGCCGTCAACACCGTTTGGATGCTCGGTAAGTTCAAACTTCAACCCGGCGCACATGCGCGGCGAGTTGCTCTGCCCAACGCCAATGGTGCGACCCGCTTCAAATTCCTCAGCCCGAAGCGTGGCTAATTCGACGCCGGTCGATTGTTCGGAGTATTCGCCCGGGAAGTCAAAAAACTCCAGGTCGGTGTCGCGCCCACAATCGCTGGCTCCTTCCAGGTTCAGCTTGGGATTCTCAAAGAAGAAATCGTTGAGCACCACCGCCCCGCTGCGAACAGACTGACTCAGCCGATAGGCAAAGACGTGTTCTTCTTCGACGCGCAAACCAGTCGGAATTTGGTAGGGCAACTTCGGATCGCCCGTGATTGGCGTGTAGGCAGTCGCAGGACCATCGGTCATGATCAGCGTGTGCGCCTCGGCGGTCTGCTGAAAATAGTAGCGAATGCCTTCTTCTTCCATCAGCCGGCAGATGAAATTCAGATCTGTTTCGCGATACTTGACGCAATAGACTCGGGGCTTATAGGTGCGCTGCACGTCCAGGGTGTACCGATCGCTGGGGATGCCTCCACGTTCCAATACATCGGCGATAATCTCGGGGACCGTTTTGTTCTGGAAAATGTGACAACCATGGCGATGGCTTAGCAACCAAACCGACGGGACCAACTCTGCGCGGAAATAAATGCGGTCCTCCTGCTGGCCCGTCAATTCAAATCGGGCGATCAGTCCGTGGAACCATCTCGTGCCATAGTCGGTGTTGATGCTCAATACAGCCGGCTTACCCACGATGCCGTTAAACTCCACCTGAGTGGCAGCGCAGCCCAATTCGATCTCAAACCGATAGAGTTGCGACAAGCCTTCAGTGCCGCGAAAACGAAGCACCTCGAACTCATCGATGCCACGATCCGCCACCTGGAACGATAGTTGGGCTTTGCTGAGATCTCGGACTAGTGCCATGGTCTGTCTTCCTCAAAGGATCTAATTGGCAGGGACCGTCTCTAGTCCCGCGCAAGCAGGGCCTAGCCGCAATACGCTCGGCTCTTCACCGCCCACCCGCGGAAACTAAGAATGCCTCACCCCTGGCAATTAGTCGCTGGCGGCATCTTCATACCACCGGTTCATCCAACCTACTGGGAATACGCGTACGCGAACTCTCCATCCTCACCTACCGACATAGTCACGCCCTTTGGCATCTGTTCGTCAGCCATTTTCTCCAACAGACTGCGGGAAAGCGACGGCAGAATCACTTGATCCAAAATGTGGTCAATGTTCCGAGCACCCACATCGACCTGGGTACACATGCCCGCGATCTTGTCGGTTACGCTATCATCCACATCGAAAGTCATGTCGTGAGCGCTGGCCAATCTCTTACCCACCTTGGCCAACTTCAGGCCGGTGATGGTCTTGAGCACGTCAGTTCCCAGCGTGCGGAACGGGATGACGGTCATGCGTGCCACTAAGGCTGGCTTGAAGTGCTCGCGAAGGTGCGGGTAAATGCCTTCACGAATGTCTTCCATACTGACGTCTTCATCTTCCTCGCACATGCCCTGAATCACGTCGGTGGCAATGTTGCTAGTCAGGATGATCACCGTGTTGCGGAAATTGATGATCCGCCCTTCTCCGTCAGCCAACATGCCCTTGTCGAACACCTGATAGAACAAGTTCATCACGTCCGGGTGGGCTTTCTCGACCTCGTCAAGCAGCACTACACAGTAAGGGTGTTGTCGAACGGCCTCGGTTAGTACGCCGCCCTCACCATAACCGATATACCCCGGCGGAGAGCCTTTCAACTGCGATACGGTGTGCTTCTCCATGAACTCCGACATATTGATCGTGGTCAAGAAGCGATCACCGCCAAAAAGCAGGTCCGCCACGGCCAAGGCCATCT